>DASSPJ010000093.1:0-8259 GCA_035699665.1 Candidatus Limnocylindria bacterium | reverse complement strand
GATCGCGGTCCGCGGCTTGCCCGAGCGGCGGCCGACGGTGTGGAGCCGGATGGTCCCCCACTTGCCCGGCTTGGCCGGCCAGAGGCCGAACCGACCGGGCGTGAGGCGGTAGATCGCACGGTGGACGACCCACGCGGCGCGGACGAACCAGCGCGGAGGAAGGGGCGGGGACGTCGGATCAGCCATTTGGGCCTCGTTGATCGCGGGGCGTGGCGTCGCCGTCGGCGACGTCGACGACCACCTTGCCATGGGCCTTCCGCTCGTCGACCAGGCGGAGCGCGTCGACGATCCGGTCCAGCGGGTAGCGTCGATCGATCACCGGCCTGACGCTGCCGGCGGCGATGAGCTCGTTCAGCCGCTCGACGTCCGGCGGGTGCATCGGCTTCCACCACAGCAGGAGGCCGCTCCACCGGTCGCTGCGGAGCGAGCGCAGCGGTCCGACCACGATGCCCGACAGGATCGCGCCCGAGTTGCCCCCCAGCGTGACGTACACGCCCCCGGGCCGCAGCGCACGGCGGACCCGGGAGATCGAGTGGTGCGTATCGGTGTCGACGATCCAGTCGTACCGCTCGCCAGCTCGCGTGTAGTCGACCTTCGTGTAGTCGATGACATGATCGGCGCCGATGGCGCGCACCATGTCGAGCTTGGCGGTGCTGGCGACGCCGGTCACCTCGGCCCCCATCGCCTTCGCGATCTGCACCGCGAAGGGTCCGACGTTGCCCGAGGCGCCGTCGATGAGCACGCGGTCCCCAGCCTTGATCGTGCGGCCGTCACGACGGCGGAGGCCCTGGAGCGCGAGGATGGCCGAGTGCGGCAGCGTGGCGGCCTCGGTGAAGGTCATGCCCGACGGGATCGTGTGGAAGGCCCGCTCGGGCGCGGTCGTGAACTCGGCGAACGCCCCGTCGCCACTGACGAACATGTCACCCATGACCGCATCGCCCGGCTGAAGCCGCGTCACGCCGGGGCCGACGGCCTCGACGACGCCGGCCACGTCGACGCCCATCCGCGGGTCGCGCGGCCGGCGCATGCCGATGAACGGCCGCAGGAACCCCGGTCGCGGCCCGAGGGCGTCCAGGTCCGCACGATTGACCGATGCGGCACGCACCCGCACCACCACCCGGTCATCGGTCGGCGGGCGCGGGCGCTCGACGTCGGCCAGCTCCACGACGTCGCCTGGGGCGCCGTAGGCCCGCTGCAGCGCAGCCTTCATGCGTCCACCCACCTCGTGACGACGATCTCGCCCTTGAGACCCGGCAGCGGCAGCTCCGCACCCTCGGCCTCGACCGATGCGCGCTCGGCGCGCGAGAGCCGCTGCCACGGCTCGATCTCGATGACGGCGTTGGCGCGCCGCCACGTCCCGACGATCTCGCCCGCCACCAGCACCGCGCCCGGCCACACGCGCGAGGTCCACAGCCGGTCGCGCCGTGCGGCATCGGGGAGCAGGAGCTCGCGCTCGACGCCCTGGAGCAGGTAGTACGCGTCCCCACTGGGCAGGAGCCGCGCCGCCCCGGTGGCTGGCGCCGCGGCCCGGAGCAGCGATTCGTCCGAGGCCAACATCCATCGGTCGCCGATGGGAGTCCGCACGGGTAGCAACTCCGCCCCGAGAGCATCGTACGCGGCTCGGGCGGGTGCCGGCCTGAGGCCGGCCCACTCGGCGAGCGCGCCCGCATCCGTCGGCCCGAACACGTGAAGGTGGCGACGCGCGAGCTCAAGCCGTGCCTCGAGCGGCTCGACAGAGGGCCGCGGTACGGTCCATACGCTGGGCGCCCGGGCGCCCTCCCAGCGGATCAGGACGGTGCCGGTCGTGGTCGCGTAGCGGATGGCGTTCCCGACCCCCAGCGCGCGATCCACCTCGCGATCGGTCAGCACCCGCCCGTCGAGGAACGCGTTCAGGCGCGACGCCATCTCCTCGGCACGCCGCCGTCCCCGCTCGTTGTCTGGTAGCCGGCCCAGCGTGAAGGGCGCATGGTCCCCTGCCGCGACGACGTACGCGCTGTAGCGCGGCCCCCAGACCTGCACGAGCGACGGATCATCGAGCGCGGTCGGCTTCGTGCCCGCCACGCGGGCGTGGATCGAGAGGAGTGCCGCACGCGGCATGCTGTCCTGGAGCCCGGCCCAGGCAGCCTGCCGGAGTGCGGCGGCGCTCCACGGGAGGCGCTCGTCAAGCGACTGGACGCGGCGCCGGTAGGCGAGGATCTGCGCGCGCGTCAACCGGAGCCGGGTGCGGGCAACCATCGCGCCAGGCGCCCGGCTTGGGCGAATGAAGGGAGCGGCGCTAGACAACGGCATGGATTCGCCACTCCCCCGGAATGCCCTTCAGCTCGTGCGAGCCGCGATCCTCGAACACGAGGCTGGAGCCGGCGACCAGGTCTCGGACCGTGCTCGACACCAGCACCTCCCCCGCGTCGGCGAGCGACGAGATGCGCGCCCCGATCGAAACGGCGATGCCGGTGACCTTGCCATCGTGCACCTCGCACTCGCCGGTGTGGATGCCCGCGCGCACATCAACCCCGATCGCGCGGACCGCGTCGCGTACCGCGGTGGCGGCCTGGACCGCCCGGGCCGGTCCGCCGAACGTTGCAAAGAATCCGTCGCCAGCGGTGTCGAGCTCGCGGCCGTCAAAGCGAGCCAGCTCGCGGCGAACCAGGGCATGGTGGCGCGCGAGCAGGTCGCGCCACGCCGCGTCACCCAGACGCGCGGCCAATTCTGTGGAGCCGACGATATCGGTGAACAGGATGGTGACCAACACGCGCTCGCGTCCGGTCGGGCGGGCCAACGAGCCGATGAACCGCGCGGTGGCGGCCATGGTGGCCTCGTGGGTCTCGTCATCGATCCAGGTGAAGATCCCGTCGAACGGCGGGAGGACGACCACCGTTGCGTCGCGCATCGCTGCGGCGGCGAACCGCGCCGGCGCCAGGTTCGCCGGTGCGGTAAGGATGAGGACGGGCACGCGGACGGCGCTGAGCACGTCCGAAACATCAGCCTCCATCTGGGTCCGGTATGCCGTCAGCGCTGCGCCGGGGCTGAGGCTGCGCCGCATGTGGCCGACGAACCAGTCAAGAAACGCCTGGTCGTCGCTGGCGCCCGGCGCCCATTCGCGGGCCAGCGATTCCAGGAAGTCGCGGTCGCCCCAGCGCTGACCCACCACGCGCAGCTGCTCGCGCCACTCGTCCTCGGTGGGCGCCCAGGGGTATTCCTCGCTCCGAATGCCCCGCACCCGCGGCTCGATGAGTGCCAGCCCGTCGCACCGCTCCGGGTACGACGCGGCGAAGAGCACACCGATCCCCGTGCTCGACTGCCCCGTCGATACGACCGCGCGCTCAGACCCAGCGGCATCCATTACCGAGCGGATGTCGTCCATGGTCGTCTCGAGTGACTGGACCTCGCGAACCCGGTCCGACAGCCCCGTGCCTCGTTTGTCGAGCATCAGGACGCGCCCCGAGCGTGCCAGGCCCTCCACGTGGCGCACGAGCAACGGCTGGTCCCAGGTGGAGAGCAGGTCGCCGGACATGCCACGAACAAAGATGATGTCGCGCGGCCCGGATCCGACCTCCTGGTATGCGATCGCCACGTTGCCGCTCCGCGCATACCGGACTTCTGGGACCTGCATTCAGCCAGTGTCGCCGATCGCACAACACCCATTGCGTCAGACGCACGAACTGAAGATCGGCGGCGGCGCATCGGCCGTTCCTCCGACGAACGTGGCGTCCGGCGCACCATCCGACGGAGGACGCGGCTCCCGCCCGCCAGTTCGTGCGTCCCGCGCACAGGCGCCACCGCTCGTCCTCCAGTTCGTGCGTCCCACGCACAGGCGCCGCGCACAGGAGCTTGACGCCTCACCGATACAACTGTATGGTTGTATGAATGCAGGCGACCTTCGACCACGACCGCCTCTTCGCCGCCCTCGCGGACGGGACGCGCCGCGACATCGTGCGCCGCGCGATCGACGCCCAGGAGGGAGTCGCGGAGCTGGCGGCCCACTACCCCATGAGCTTCGCGGCGGTGCAGAAGCACATCGCGATCCTCGAGCGGGCGGGGCTGGTGACCAAGCGACGCATCGGTCGCCGCAAGGTCGTTCGCACCAACCCGGTCGGGCTCGCCACCGCGCGCCGGTTGCTGGACCAGTACGAGGCGCTCTGGCGCGGCCGCATCGACCGCATGACCGACCTCATCACCGATACCCAGGAGACACCCCGATGACCGTCACCGCCATCCGCAAGGACCCCGCCACGAAGACCATGACCCTGACCGCGGAGTTCGACGCCACCCCGGAGCGGGTGTGGCAGCTATGGGCCGACCCGCGGCAGCTCGAGCGCTGGTGGGGTCCGCCCACCTACCCCGCCACGGTGACGTCGCACGACCTGAGCGCCGGTGGCCGCGTCGAGTACCACATGACCGGCCCCGAAGGCGACCAGCCGAAGGGCTTCTGGAACGTGCTGGAGGTGGAGCCACCGCATCGGCTCGTCTTCCGCGACGGCTTCGCCAACGATGACGGGTCCGAGAACACCGATCTGCCGTCCACGGAGAGCCGCATCCGCATCGAGGCGCTCGATGACGGCCGCACGCGGATGGAGATCCACAGCATCTTCCCCAGCACCGAGGCGATGGAGCAGCTGATCGCGATGGGCATGGAGCAGGGCATCACCGAGGCGATCGGCCAGATCGACGCGATCCTGGCCGAGGACGCGGTGTCCTCCCCCGCCAGGGGCCGATGAGTTCCACCCGGCCGACCGGTCCGACGACCACGCAATTGGAGACACCGATGAGCCGCACCCTCGCCCAGCCGACGACCCACACCCTGGAGGTGCCGGGAGCCGTCCTCACCTACGACGTCCGACGCAGCGAGGCCAGCACCGAGCCGCCGCTGTTCCTGATCGGATCACCGATGGGCGCAACGGGCTTCACCACCCTGGCGAGCCACTTCCCGGACCGGACGGTCGTCACGTACGACCCGCGAGGTGCCGAGCGCAGCACGAGATCGGACCCGTCGACGCCGTCGACCCCCGAGCAGCACGCCGACGATCTCCATCGGATCATCCAGGAGATCGGCGGGCCGGTCGACCTGTTCGCCAGCAGCGGCGGCGCGGTGAACGCGCTGGCCCTGGTCGCGACGCATCCGGAGGACGTGCGGACCCTGGTCGCGCACGAGCCCCCGCTGGCGTCCGTGCTTCCCGACCGGGAGGCCGCCACCGCAGCCGTGCGCGCGATCCAGCAGTCCTACCACGCCCGCGGGTGGGGTGCCGGGATGGCGCACTTCATGGCCGTCAGCGGCCACCGCGGCGAGTTCCCCGACGGCTTCGCCGACCGGCCAGCCCCCGACCCGTCGATGTTCGGCATGCCGGCAGAGGACGACGGCAGCCGGACCGATGTGCTGCTCGGCCAGAACCTGATCGGGACGACGCACTACGAGCCGGACTTCGACGCCCTCCGGTCGGCTCCAACGCGGATCGTGATCGCCGCCGGAGCCGAGTCGCTCGGCGAGATGGCGAACCGCGGCGCACATGCGGTCGCTGAACGGCTCGGACGGGAGCCGGTGATCTTCCCGAGCCATCACGGCGGCTTCCTCGGCGGCGAGTACGGCTGGGCCGGCGAGCCGGAGGCCTTCGGCGCCAAGCTGCGCCAGGTGCTGGCCGGGGCGTAGGTCACATCGGGACGCGCGCCGTCGTTGCCGACGCCGGCCCGCAGGAGGTCAGCGGGCCGTCCAAGCATCGTGTGGTGATGCGCATCGACCTCTGACCGTCAATCGTCGCTCGCCCACAGGTCGATCTGCGGCAGCCCCGCGATGCCCAGCGTCTGCGACAGCTCGCCGCAGTGGTAGGCCTCGTGGCTGAAGATCCGTTGCAGGATCGAGCTGCGGGTGTGGACCTGGCGCCGGCCGCCGATCTCGCGAGTGAAGGTGTCGTCCAGCATCTCGGGGGTCCATCGGTCCAGGGCGCGCTCGATCAGGCGAAACGTCGAGTCGAGGGCCGCGACGAGCTCATCGGGGCCGCGCGGATGGCCTAGGTCGTCCTCCCAGCCGACGCCGCCGGCGTTGGCGAACGGCGTCGTCTCGGCACCGGGCTCGCCGGCCTGGTCGCACAGCCAGTAGACGCGCATCCCGGCGGTGTGGCCGACCGTCGCCCAGATCGGCCAGCCGTCCGCGAAGGGCCGGATGGCGAGCTGGTCGTCCGTCATGGACGCGATGACCTCGCGGAGCCGGCGGTTGTACTGCGGCCACATGCTGTAGACGAGGCGGAGGCTCATGGCGTCCACGATACGCGCGCATTCCTGCCGGTGCCTGTCAGGTTCGTTGGGCATCATGGACCGACCGATACGAAGAGGGCTCTCCCCGCATGGCTTCCGCACCGATCATCCTGGTTCCCGGCTACTGGCTCGGCGCCTGGGCCTGGGACGAGGTGGCCGAGGCGCTCCGCGCCGATGGCCACGACGTCACGCCGCTCACGCTCCCCGGCCTCGAGTCCCGCGACGCAGACCGCTCCGCCATCACCCAGGCCGATCACGTGGCCGCCGTGTGTGACGCCATCCGCGCCAAGGATGCGCCGGTCGTGCTGGCCGTCCACAGTGGAGCGGGCTTCACCGGCTACGCGGTGAGCGATCAGGTGCCGGAGCGGATCGCGGCGATGGTCTATGTCGACACCGGCGCCGGCGTGGGCGCCAGCGACCCGGAGTTCGAAAGCGACGAGATGCCGCTCCCCTCTCCGGAGGACCTCGCCGGGGAGAACCTCACCGGCCTCTCCGAGGAGCAGCTGGCGACGTTCCGCGAGCGGGCGGTCCCTGAGCCGGGGGGCGTCATCCGCGAGGCGATCGAGCTGACCAACGATGCGCGTCTCGACATCCCGTCGACGGTGATCGCCACCGGCTACAGCGCGGACGAGTACCGCGAGTACGTCCCGCAGGGCTATGGCTTCCTCGCCGGGCTCGCCGAGCTGCGGAACCTCACCTACGTCGATCTGCCCACCAGCCACTGGCCGATGTGGTCGCGCCCGCGGGAGCTGGCCGCGATCATCGGCGACATCGCCAAGGCGCACGGGACGGGCGCGTCGTGACCTCGATGCTCGGCGACGCGTTCGCCCATCACGCGTGGGCCACCGAGCAGCTGATCGACGTGTGCACGGCGCTGACTCCCGAGCAGCTGGCGACACCGGCGACCGGCACGTACGGCCCGATCCTCGAGACGCTCCAGCACCTCGTGCAGTCCGACAGCTGGTACCTCTCGTTCTTCATCGACCAGCGTGCACTGACCGATGACGAGGCCGCGCAGCTGGACCTCGACGGCCTGCGCTCGACGGTCAGGGCCAACGGCGCCGCGTGGGCCGAGGTCGTCGCCCGCGAGGACGATCCGGACCGCGAGATCGTGGAGCGGGATGCTGAATGGGTCCTGCGCTCACCGGTGGGTGTTCGCCTGGCCCAGGTCGTCCACCACGGGAGCGATCACCGGAGCCAGGTCTGCACGGCGCTGACGAGCCTCGGCCTCGAGCCGCCGGAGTTCGACGTGTGGGCCTACGCGCGCGCCGCCGGCCGCGAGCACAGTGAGAAGGTGAGGCCATGATCACCATCGGTTCCGTTGTGCTCCGCGTCGATGATCTCGAACGTCAGAAGGCCTTCTGGACGGCTGCGCTCGACTACGTGCCGCGCGATGGCGACGACGACGACTTCGCGCTACTCCGGCCGCGCAGCGGCGGCGGTCCGAACCTCTCGCTGGACAAGTGGCACGCCCCGCTCCAGATCCCGCCGCGCATTCACCTCGACCTGTACGCCGAAGACCAGGCCGCCGAGGTGCGTCGACTCGTGGCGCTCGGCGCGACCGAGGTGGAATGGCCCAGACGCCCATCGGACGCCGACTTCATCATCCTCGCCGACCCCGAGGGCAACCGCTTCTGCGTGATCGACAAGGGGTGAGTCCTTAGGCGCCTCGCCTAGTTGAGCCGCTCCTCCCAATCGGGCGGCACGCGGCCCGCGGGTCCGGGCACTGGCTGGTCGAGCGGATGCCCCAGGGGCGGGACGAGCTCCGGTGCGTCGGTAACGTCGTCGGTCACGTAGTCGTAGAACCAGTCCTCGTCCGGCTCGAAGCTGCGCACCACCGGATGCTGCCGGTCGACCGCGTGGTGGCTGGCATGTTGCGACGGGGATGAGTCACAACAGCCGATGTGGCCGCAGTGCGCGCATCGGCGCAGGTGGTACCACCAGCCGTCCTCGGTCGCCAGGCATTCGACGCAGCCCGTGCCGCTCGGCGGTGCGGCGGGGTCGATCGGGTCCATG
>DASSPJ010000092.1:0-17464 GCA_035699665.1 Candidatus Limnocylindria bacterium | reverse complement strand
CGGCCGGATCGAGCCGAGCGGGCAAGCGGCCGTAGAATGGGCGAGCACGAACGAACGGGCAGACAACTTGCGAGCAGGAGCACGCATGACCACCCAGGCCGATCTCGAGCAGTGGCGCGAGCTGGGGCTCCAGCTGCGCGTCGACTCCATTCGCTCCTCCAGCGCCGCGGGAAGCGGCCACCCGACCTCGTCGATGTCGGCGGCCGACCTGCTGGCGGTGCTGATGTCGAAGTACCTGCGCTATGACTTCGGCACGCCGGAGAACCCGAACAACGACCACCTGATCTTCAGCAAGGGTCACGCATCGCCGCTGCTGTACGCGGTCTACAAGGCCGCCGGGGCGATCAGCGACCAGGAGATGCTCACCTTCCGCACGTTCGGCAGCCGCATCGAAGGGCATCCCACGCCGGTCCTGCCATGGGTCGACGTGGCCACCGGCTCGCTGGGCCAGGGGCTGCCGATCGCGGTCGGGGTGGCGCTCGCCGGGAAGAAGCTGGACCGCCTCCCGTACCGGGTCTGGGTACTGTGCGGCGATTCCGAGATGGCGGAGGGCAGCATCTGGGAGGCGTTCGAGCACGCCGCGTTCAACAGGCTCGACAACCTGACCGCGATCATCGACGTCAACCGGCTCGGGCAGACGGGGCCGACCATGCACGAGTGGGATCTCGACGCGTACGCGAAGCGCGCCAGGGCGTTCGGCTGGCACGCCATCGAGATCGACGGGCACGACCCGGCGGCCATCGACCGCGCCTACGCCAAGGCGATCGAGACGACCGGCGTGCCCACGGTCATCGTGGCCAAGACGGTCAAGGGCTCCGGCGTCACGGCGGTCGCCAACAAGAACGGCTTCCACGGCAAGCCGCTGGCCGATCCCGACGCGGCGATCGCCGAGCTGGGCGGGATGCGCGACATCCACGTCGCGGTGCCGAAGCCGGAGGGCGCGAAGCAGCCGCATCGGTTCAGCGCCAGTGGGGAGCTGAACCTGCCGCGCTACGAGCTGGGCGGCAAGGAGGCGACCCGCAAGGCGTTCGGCGACGCACTGGTGGCGCTCGGGGCGGCGCGCGGCGATGTGGTGGCCATCGATGGCGAGGTCGGCAACTCCACCTACACCGAGGCCTTCGCCACCGCCTACGGCGACCGGTTCTTCCAGAGCTACATCGCCGAGCAGCAGATGATGGCCACCGCGGTCGGCATGCAGGTCCGGGGCTGGAAGCCCTTCGCGGCCACGTTCGCGGCCTTCCTGTCGCGCGCCTACGACTTCGTGCGCATGGCGGCGGTGAGCCGCGCCAACCTGGCCATCGCCGGCTCCCACGCCGGGGTCAGCATCGGCGAGGACGGACCCTCGCAGATGGCCCTCGAGGATCTCGCCAGCTTCCGCGCCATCCATGGCTCGACGGTCCTCTATCCGTCCGACCCGAACCAGACCGCGGCGCTCACCGCCCAGATGGCGGACCGCAGCGGCATCGTGTTCATGCGCACCACGCGCGAGAAGACGCCGGTCATCTACGCGCCCGACGAGCCGTTCCACATCGGTGGCTCGCGCGTCCTGCGCCGGACCGATGACGATGCGCTGACCATCGTGGCGGCCGGCATCACCCTCCACGAGGCGGTGAAGGCGGCCGACCAGCTCGCCGAGGAGGGGATCGCCGTGCGCCTGATCGACGCGTACACCGTGAAGCCGATCGACGTCGAGACGCTCCGCGTCGCCGCCGAGGAGACCGGTCGCCTGATCACCGTCGAGGACCACTGGCCCGAGGGCGGCCTGGGCGACGCCGTGCTCGCGGCGCTGGCCGAGGCGGGCGCCACGGCGCGCGTCGCCAAGCTGGCGGTGCGCGGCATGCCGGGCTCGGGCACGCCGGCCGAGCTGCTCGCCGCGGCGGGCATCGACGCCGGTCACATCGTGGCCGCGGCCCGCGAGATGGCCGGGCAGGCGGCCGCCGGGCGCGCCCCGGTCGAGGTCGGCGCACGGCGCCGCGAGTGAAGGAGTCTGAGCATGAGCGGAGCGGAGCAGGATCGCCGCGAGGCGGCGCAGGTGGACCAGGACCGGGAGGCGGATCGGGCGACCGAAGTGGCGGGCGACGGATCGCGCAACGCGCTCCAGCGCCTCTACGACGAGCACGGCCAGAGCCCGTGGATCGACTTCATCGACCGCGACCTGATCGAGTCGGGGAAGCTGGACGAGCTCATCGGCAAGGGGATCCGCGGCCTCACCAGCAACCCGACCATCTTCGCCAAGGCGATCGCGTCGGGACAGTACGACGAGGTGATTCGCCGCGAGCTGGAGGGCGGCAGCGACAACGGCACCATCTTCGAGGCGATCGCGGTGCGCGACATCCGCGACGCCTGCGACCACCTGCGATCGGTCTACGACGCTTCCGGCGGGACCGATGGCTTCGCCAGCATCGAGGTCGAGCCGGAATGGGCCGATGACACCGATGGCACCGTGCGTCGCGCGCGCCACCTGTGGGAGGCGGTCGACCGGCCCAACGCCTTCATCAAGATCCCGGCGACCGAGGCCGGCATCCCGGCCATCGAGCAGGCGATCAGCGAGGGGATCAACGTCAACGTCACGCTCATGTTCAGCGTCGAGGTGTACGAACGCGTCGCGCGCGCCTATATCGCCGGGCTGCGGCGGCGGCGTGACGCGGGCGGGCACCTGAGCCGGATCGCATCGGTCGCCAGCTTCTTCGTCAGCCGCGTCGACACCAAGGTCGACAAGCAGCTCGACGAGCTGGGGACCCGCGCCGCGCTGGAGGCGCGCGGCAAGGCCGCCATCGCCAACGCGAAGCTGGCCTACCAGTCCTACCTCGACATCTTCACCGGCGACGAGTTCGCGGACCTCCGCGAGGCCGATGCGCAGGTGCAGCGCTGCCTGTGGGCGAGCACCAGCACCAAGAACCCGGACTACCGCGACGTGCTGTACGTCGAGCAGCTCATCGGCCCGGACACGGTCGACACCATGCCGACCGAGACGATCGCCGCCTTCCTCGACCACGGCCGCCTGGCGCGGATGCTCGACCGGGACGTGGACGATGCGCGCGCCGCGCTGCGCGCGGTCGAGGCGCTCGGGATCCCGATGCGCCGGGTCACCGACGAGCTCATCGCGGAGGGCGTCGCGTCGTTCGGGAAGAGCTTCGACGAGCTGATCGCCTCGATCGAGAGCCAGCGCCAGGCCCTCGCCCCCGCATGAGCGACGCGCTCACCGAGGCGATCGCCGGGCGCCTCCGCGCCTGGGAGGCGGAGCGCGTCGCCGAGCGGCTGTGGGCCAGGGACGGGTCGCTCTGGGCGGCCAGCGGCAAGGCTCCCGAGGATCTCGCCGCGTGGCTCGGCTGGCTCGACCTGCCCGACGAGCAGGCGGAGCGCGTCGACGAGCTCGCGCACCTCGCGCGTGACGTTCGAGCCGACGGCTACGGTCGCGCCGCGGTGCTCGGGATGGGCGGCAGCTCGCTGGCACCCGACCTCTTCGCGCACCTGTTCGCCGGTCCCGGCGGGGCTCCGGCCGAGGGCGGGATGGAGCTGCGCATCCTCGACTCGACGCATCCCGACGTGGTGCGCGGCTTCCGCTCCTGGGCGACCGCCGCGCGCACGCTGTTCTGCGTCAGCAGCAAGTCAGGCTCGACCACCGAGCCCAACGCGTTCCACGCCGCGATGGCCGCCGAGGCGCCGGCACTCGACTTCGTGGCCATCACCGACCCGGGGAGCTCGCTGGCCGAGCTGGCGCGGGCCCAGGAGTTCCGCGCCATCGTCGACGGCCGGCCGGACGTGGGCGGGCGCTACTCCGCCCTGTCGGCCTTCGGGCTGCTCCCCGCCGCCCTGGCGGGGGTCGACCTGCGAACGCTCCTGGCGCGCGCCGGCGCGATGGCCGAGGCGTGCCGCCGCCCCGGTGCCGACAACCCGGGCCTGGCCCTCGGGGCGGCGCTGGGCGAGGCCGCGCTGGCGGGCGCCGACAAGCTGACCATCCTGACCTCCGACCGCCTCGCCCCGCTCGGCGACTGGATCGAGCAGCTGGTGGCCGAGAGCACCGGCAAGGCGGGGAAGGGGATCGTGCCGGTCGTGCGCGAGCCGCTCGGCGCGGGCGACGCGTACGGGACGGATCGGTACGTCGTGACGGTGACCCTGGCCGACGATGACGCGGCGCCGTTCCGTCGCATCGCCGCCACCCTGGCCGAGCGTGGCATCAGCGGCCAGCACCTCGAGCTGCGCGACGCATACGACGTGGGTGCCGAGTTCGTGCGCTGGGAGGTCGCCACCGCCGCCGCGGGGATCGTGCTCGGCATCGACCCGTTCGACCAGCCCAACGTGCAGGAGTCGAAGGACGCGACCCGGGAGCTGCTCGAGGCGTTCCGTGGCACCGGCGCGCTGCCCTCGGGCGCCCCGCTGGTCGCCGAGGAGGGGCTGGCCGCATACGCGGATCCGGCGGCGCTCGGCGACACCCCGGTGAGCGTCGACGGGGCGGTGCGCCAGCTGCTCTCCCGGCTCGGCTCGGCCGACTACTTCGCGCTGCTCGCCTACCTGCCCCAGGAGCCGGAGACCGAGCGGCGGCTCAACGCGCTCCGCGCGCGGGTCCGCGACGGCCTGGGCGTGGCCACCACGCTCGGCTTCGGGCCGCGCTTTCTCCACTCGACCGGCCAGCTGCACAAGGGCGGCCCCGATTCGGGCGTCTTTCTCCAGCTCACCGCCGAGCCGTCTCGCGACCTGCCGATCCCCGGCTGGGAGGAGACCTTCGGCACGCTGATCGCCGCGCAGGCGCTCGGCGACCTGGCGTCGCTCCAGCGTCGCGGCCGTCGCGCGCTGCGCCTCCACGGGCGGGACGCCGGGACGGTCGTCGACCGGCTCGAGGCGATCGTGGCGGACGCCCTCGGCGGCGGCTGAGACGGTCGCCGCACCACCATCGGTCCACACGCACGAAGGAGCACGCACATGCAGGTCGGAATCGCCGGGCTCGGTCGCATGGGGGCGGGCATGGCGCGTCGCCTCGCCCGCAGCGGCCACCGGGTGGTCGCCTGGAACCGTACCGAGCAGGTGGCGATCGACCTGGCCGCCGAGGCCAAGAACGACGGCCACGTCACGGTCGCCGAGCCGCTCGCACAGCTCCGTGAGCTGCTGGACGCCCCGCGGCACGTCCTCATCAGCGTCCCCTCGGGTGATGCCACCGGGCAGCTGATCGACCAGCTGGCCGAGATCCTCGAGCCGGGCGACGTGGTGATCGACGCGGGCAACTCGAACTTCCACGACTCGCAGCGCCGCGCCGCCGCCCTCGCCGCGCGGGGCATCGAGTGGCTCGACTTCGGCGTCTCCGGCGGCGTGTGGGGGCTGCAGGTCGGGTTCTGCACCATGATCGGCGGCAAGCGCGAGGTCTTCGACGCCGTCGAGCCCATGCTGCGCGACCTCGCTCCCGAGGGCGGCTACCTGTACTGCGGCCCGGCCGGCGCGGGGCACTACGTGAAGATGGTTCACAACGGCATCGAGTACGGGATCATGCAGGCCTATGGCGAGGGCTTCGACATCCTCCACGCCTCCGACTACGACCTCGATCTGGCGGCGATCGCGCGGATGTGGCAGTCGGGATCGGTCATCCGCTCGTGGCTCCTGGACCTGGCGGGCAACGCGTTCGAGAAGGAGGGCAACGATCTCGAGGCCATCAAGGGCTTCGTCAACGACTCCGGCGAGGGCCGCTGGACGGTGATCGACGCCATCGACCACGACGTGCCGGCACCGGTGATCACCCTCAGCCTCATCCAGCGCTTCCGCAGCCGTCGCGAGCCCGACTCGTTCACCGATCGCGTGCTGGCGGCGCTGCGCAACGAGTTCGGCGGTCACGCGGTCGAACGCGAGGGAGGCACGACGCCGGACCGATGACCACCCGCCAGGCTCCCGCACGCTCGACCACCGAGCCCGACGCCGCCACCGCCACCGATCCGTCGCGCAACGGCGAGCGGGCCGGCGCGCGGCCCAACCCGCTGCGCGAGGGGCTGCGCCTAGAGCGCAAGCCCGAGCCCTGCACCATGGTCATCTGCGGGGCGACCGGCGACCTGACCGAGCGCAAGCTCGGGCCGGCCCTCTACAACCTCATGCTCGGCGGCCTGCTGCCCGCGGAGTTCAGCGTGGTCGGCTTCGCGCGACGGGACATGAGCGACGACGCGTTCCGCACGCACCTGCGCAAGGGGATCGACAAGCACAGCCGCAACAGGCCGGCCAAGGCGTCGATCTGGGAGTCGTTCAGCCAGGGGATCGAGTACCACCGCGGCGACCTCGACGACCCGCGGGCCTACGCCGAGCTGGCGAAGCGGCTCGACCGCATCGACCGCGACCGCGGAACCGCCGGCAACCGGCTCTTCTACCTCGCCGTCCCGCCCAACCTCTATCCGGAGATCGTCGAACGGCTCGACCAGGCGGGGCTGGCCCGTTCAGGGCGGCGCGGCGGCCGCGGCTGGACGCGCGTCATCGTCGAGAAGCCGTTCGGCTCGGACCTCGAGACGGCGCGCACGCTCAACCGCGAGATCGGATCGGTCTTCGACGAGGAGCAGGTCTACCGCATCGACCACTACCTCGGCAAGGAGACGGTCCAGAACCTGGCCGTCTTCCGTTTCGGCAACGGCCTGTTCGAGCCGATCTGGAACCGCCGCTACATCGACTCGGTGCAGATCACGGTGGCCGAGACGGTCGGGGTGGAGGGGCGCGGCGACTTCTACGACCAGACCGGGGCGCTGCGCGACATCGTCCAGAACCACGGCCTCCAGCTGATGGCCGTCTTCGCCATGGAGCCGCCGGTCGAGTTCCGAGCCGAGGACCTGCGCGACGAGAAGCTCAAGGTGCTGCGCGGCGTCAAGCCGATGTCCGCCGGCGAGGTGGCCGCCGCCACGGTGCGCGGCCAGTACGTCTCCGGCTGGGTCGAGGGCGAGAAGCTGACCAGCTACCGCGATGAGCCCGAGGTGGCGCCCGACTCGCAGACCGAGACGTTCGCCGCCCTCAAGCTGGCGATCGACTCGTGGCGCTGGGCCGGAGTGCCGTTCTACCTGCGCACCGGCAAGGCGATGCCGACCCGCGCCACGGAGATCAGCGTGCAGTTCAAGCGCGCCCCGCTGGCCCTCTTCGCCCGTGCCGGGATGCCGCAGATCGAGCCGAACATCCTGGCCATTCGGGTCCAGCCCGACGAGGGGATCCTGCTGCGCTTCGGCGCCAAGGTGCCGGGGCAGGGGCTCCAGATCCGCAGCGTCAACATGGACTTCCGGTACGGGTCGAGCTTCGCGGTCGACTCGCCGGACGCGTACGAGACGCTACTCCTCGACGCGATGGTCGGCGATGCGAGCCTCTTCACCCGCAACGACGAGGTCGAGCGGGCGTGGGAGATCCTCGACCCGATCGTCGCTGCCTGGGCCTCGGGCGAGGGCGGGCCACTCCACTTCTACGGTGCCGGCACGTGGGGTCCGCCCGCCGCGGACGAGCTGCTCGAGCGCGACGGCCGCGCCTGGCGCCGCCCATGAGCCCGCGGACCGCGGCGGCGCGCGAGCGGCGCGCGAGCCGCGCCAGGGCGGTGCATCGCCATCTCATGCAGTTCGGCGAGCACGAGTCGCTGGCCACCCCGGTCTGGGAGGCGAGCGGGACCTCGGTGAGCGCCATCGGGACGCGGCTGGCGGAGCTCTGGAACGTCGGCACCGAGGAGGCCGGAGAGACGCCGTGGGTCACCGAGAAGGGCCTGCCGCACGCGCGCGCATCGGTCCTCAACCTGATCGTGGTGGTCGTCGACGAGGCCGCGGCGCAGCGGGTCGTGCACACCATGCTCACGCTGGGGAGCCGGCATCCGAGCCGCGCGATCGTGCTGGTGGCCGATCACGACGCCGATGCCGCCGCGCTCGACGCCCGGATCAGCACCCACTGCCATCCCAGCGCCGATGGCGACGAGCGGGTCTGCTACGAGGAGGTCGTCCTCAGCGTGCACGGCGAGGCGGCGGAGCACCTCGACGGGATCGTCGCGCCGATCCTCATCCACGACCTGCCGATCCACGTCTGGTGGCCCGGCAACCCGCCCTTCGCCGACCCGGTCTTCAACCAGCTGGTCGAGATGGGGGATCGGCTCATCGTCGACTCATCCGACTTCGACGACCTGCTGCTCGGCATGCGGCGCCTGGCCACCACCCGCCGCCGCAGCGGGGTCGGCGACCTCACCTGGCGCCGCCTGGCGTGGTGGCAGGAGCTGACCGCCCAGTTCTTCGACGCGCCGCGCTTCCGCCGCTACCTGCCCAACCTCTCGCGGCTCCACGTGCGCTACGCGGTCGCGCCACCCAGGAGCCGCGGCCGCCGCCGCGACCGCACCGACGTGGCGCCGGGCGTCCGCAGCCCGCTCGCCGCGCCGCTCCTCTACGCGGGCTGGATCGCGTCGCGCCTCGGCTGGCGCCGCCACCGCACCGTCGACCCGCTGCGCGGCGGCCGGCTCCGCCTGCGCCTGGAGGGGCGCTACGAGATGGTCGACCTGCTCATCGAGCCGGTCGAGACGGCCGACGTGCCGCCCGGCGAGCTGGTCAGCGTCCACCTCGGCTCGCTGGGCGAGACCGGTGCCGCCGAGTTCATCGTCGACCGCGAGGGGGACCTGGCCACGGTGGCCAGCAATGCCGATGGGATGACCGCCCTGCTGCGCCGGGTGACGATGGAGCCGATCAGCGAGGCCGAGGTGCTCTCCGCGGACCTGGTGATGGATCGCAACGAGCCGGTCTTCGAGTCGGCGCTGCGCGCCGCGGCCGTCTTCCTCGACGCCGCCCGCAGCAGCAGCGACGGCCCGGCGCGCGCCTCCGCCGAGGACCGATGAGCGAGCGCCACGAGTTCACCATCCTGCCCACGTCGACGGCGGTCGCCGGCGCCACGGCCGACCGGTTCGTGGAGCTGGCCCGCGCCGCGATCAACGAACGCGGCATCTTCCGGGTCGCGCTCTCCGGCGGCGGGACGCCCCGGCAGGTCTACCCGCTGCTGCTCGAGGGCCCGCGCGTCCGCACCGTGGACTGGGCACGGGTCGAGTTCTTCTGGGGCGACGAGCGCGCCGTTCCGCCCGACCACCCCGAGTCGAACTTCGGCGTCGCGTACCAGATGCTGATCGCGCACCTGCCGGGCGTGCGAAACGACCGCATCCACCGCATGGCGGCGGAGGCCGGCGATCTCGACGGGGCGGCGCTGACCTACGAGTCGGAGATCCGCCTCGCCTTCGACGCCCGCGGCGACGATCCGCCGGCCTTCGACCTCGTCTGGCTCGGGATGGGCCCCGACGGCCACACCGCGTCGCTCTTTCCCGGCAGCGATGCGCTCGACGAGTGGGACCGCTGGGTGGTCGGCACCTGGGTGGCGGCCCAGGAGGCGTGGCGCATGACGATGACCTACCCGCTCATCAACGCCGCGCGCGAGGCGCTGTTCGTGGTCACCGGCGCCGACAAGGCGGAGGCGGTCGCCGCCATCCGCGACGGCGACACGGAGCTCCCCGCCGGGCGCATCGCCGCGCAGCGCACCGTGTGGCTCATCGACGCCGCGGCGGCGGCCGGAGGTGACGCGCAGTGATCGGTCTGGCGTGGCTCGCCGCCGCCGCGGCCAGCGGGGTCGCCGCGTACCTGGCCGGGTGGCCGGCCTGGCGGTCGTACCGGGCGCGCGAGACCCGCGACGCCAACGTCGACCGCTACCTCGCGTGGCGCGGCCGCGCCGACCGCCACACCTCGACGCCCATCGGCGAGGGGCTGACCGGCGAGGAGCGACGGCGCGTGTGGATCGCCGGCGCGCTGGCCATCGTGGCGCTCGCCTGCCTGGCCGCCTTCTTCGCCGCGTCCTGAGCCCGATGCGCGTCGAGCTGCTCCACCGCGACGGGGATCCGCACCTCATGGAGGCCCGCCAGCGGCTGGTCGAGGTGCTCACCGAGGACGCCTTCGAGACACCGATCCAGCTCGTGGCGGTGGCGACCCCCGAGGACGCGGCACTCCTGGAGCTGCGCGGCTCGCCGACGGTGCGCATCGACGGGACCGATATCGACCCCGACTGGGATGGCCCGATCTCCCTCGACCCGCGCCCCTACGGCGCGGAGCCGATTCCCTCGAAGGAGCTCATCCGGCGCGCCGTCGAGCGGGCACGCGGCTGGGGCCACGGGCGCCGCGGGTGATACGGATCGACATACGGGGGGCGCGACGCGGCGGCCGCGCCCCCCGGTAGCTGATTACGGCACCTGCGTGACCAGGATGCCGTTGATGATCGGCAAGTCGCCGCGCTGCGGCGCAAAGCCGATGTCCAGCGTGCCGTCGGTGACCTCGACCACGAAGCTCCGGTTGAGCGCCGTGTACCGGCCGCCGGCAGCGGCGAAGACGTCAAGGTTGGCCAGGGCGACCGAGCCCTCCAGCGAGACGCTGAATATGCGCGCGCCGGCCCGGTTGAGCTGGATCTCGGCGAACGCCAGGTCGACCCGGTACAGGCCGTTCGGCAGGTCGACGCGGTAAGCGCTCATCCCCGTGCGCAGCCGGGCATACAGTGCGTCGTCGTCGGTGCCGGCGATCGCGCGGCTGGTGACCCGCGTCGAGCTGGTCCCGACGTGCCCGTAACCGCCCGTGCCGTACGCTCGATCGGCGGCGTACACGACACCGTCACCGGTGATGTACTCGGGCCCACCCGCATTGATCCCCTGCTGCATGGCCGGCACGGTCAGGGTCACCGGCACCAGCATGGCGGCGTTGTCCGGGTCGTTGGTCTGGACGACCAGCTGGGCGTGGTAGACGCCCGGCTCGAGGCCCGTGCTGTCCGCCGTCACGGTGACGGTCGCGCTGCCATCGGGTGCAACCGAACCGGCCACCGGGTCCACCGTCAGCCACGGGACGTCGCTGAAGTTCGGCACCCCGGACTCGACCAGATAGGCCTCGCCGGAATTCTGGCCCACCATCCACAGGTTCCCCACCGTGTCGATCTCGATCCCGGCACCGGTGAAGCCGGAGCCGTCCGGATGGGGCAGCGCTGTGAGCGTGTCGCAGGTCGCAGGATCGATCAGGTAGATCGTGTCCGTGTCGCTGTTGGTTGCCTCCCAGAGCAGGCTGAAGGCGGAGTTCCAGGCAAGCCCCGAAATGTTCGGGTCCGCCGGGGCGCACTGGTCGAGCGCCACGCCGGGCTCCGGCCACGACGGGCCGGCGACGTGATACACGATCCCCTCATTCCAGCCACCCACGTAGAACGTGTCGGTTGCGCCGTCGTAGGCCACGCCGCGCTGGTTGGTGTCGCTCCACGGATCACCGGTCAGCACTGCCTGGACCGATCCGTCGGTTGGATCGATGCCGTACAGGCCGTTATCTCCACCGACGTTGACCTGCCACAGCCACCCGCGACCCGCGTCATACGCCATGTCCGCCCCCCAGTTGCCGTTGACCGGCATGCCGAAGTCGGCCAGCCGCTCGCCCGCGGTGGAGAACTGCACGTCAACGAGGTCGATCGGATCGCCCAGCCAGACCTCACCGGTGAAGCCCACGCCCCACGGCAGGGTCAGCCCGGTCGGCCAGCTGGCCAGCACGTCGCCCTCCAGGAGCACCCCGCGCGGCAGCGTTGGCACGCCGGTGGCGGCGAACAGGTCACGCGTCGAGGACGCGTTCGGATCCGCCCCGCTGGGCAGTGTCCGCCCGCCGCTGGAGGCGGCGACGGTTGGACCACCGTCGAGGTTGACCTCGCCGATGTCGAATGTGAGGTCCGCGTGCCCCTCGGGATTGCTCAGCATCAGCGCCGCATCGGACGAGTTGCCCTCGAGCATCTCGAACGCGATAGGAGCCCCCTCGAGCTGAGCGTGAGCCTGCTCGCGGTGCAGGGATGCGTTCTGGTCTCCGGTCGTCACGCCGCGCGTGATCGTGAGATCGAGCGCTGCGGCCAGGTGGCCGTCGAGCGTGACCTGTGTCGGCCACGTGCCCTCCGGGCCGAAGAGGAGGAACGTCCCATCTGCACCGGCGGTGGTCGCCACCACGTACGGCTCGCCGTCGCGCTCGGCGTTGAGCGTGACGGTGGCGCCCAGCGGCGCCCCACTGTGCGCCTCGGTCACCGTGCCGGCGGCTGCGCCGAATGACTCGGGCAGCAGCACGGTCAGGGTGACGTCGACGGGAATCGCTCCCGCATTCGGGTCATCACTGAGGATGACGAGCTGGGCGTGGTACTCGCCCGCCCCCACTTCCGGCCCGCCGAGCGTCAGGGTCACCTCGGCGCTCGAGCCTGGCTCGACGGTCCCCTCGACCGGATCGGCCGCCAGCCATGGCGCGTCGCTGAATGGCTCGATGGTGCCGTGTCCCGCATCGGGTGCCCAATCGGTGGGCCCGAAGAAGTCGCCGACGACCATGGCCGTATTGATATCGCCCTCGTCGCCAATGGCGTCGAGCGGGATCTCGAACGAGACGGTGTCGTCCACGATGGTGGCCGGCGCGACTGCGACCAGCTCGAACGTCTCGGCGTTGACGATGAAGACGACCGGATCCGGATCGTGGATGGCGAAGATGTCCACGAAGTACTCCATGCCGATGTCCTGCTCGGGCAGGCCAAAGAAGGCCTCGGCAGGCAGGCCGGTCGAAGCATCCTGATCGGTATCGAGGAAGATGAAACCGGCCGCTTCACGAATCCCGGATGCGAAGTCGAGCGCCATGCCGGCGCTTCCCTCCGCGACGCCGGCGCGGACGGTGGTCAGGTCGACTCCGCCGATCGCGTCTCCGGCCGGATCGTCGATGATCACGTCGAGCAGTGCCGGCGGGACGGCGTTCGGCTGCGCCGCGGGCAGCGAGGCGCCGGGGTCCCACGGACCCCACGCGGCCGGCCGCACGAGGCGGCTGAGCGTGGGCAGTTCGGGCGGTGTGGACCCTCGGTTGCGCTCGCGAGCGGTCCACCGCAGCGGCGCGCTGCCCTCGTTGCTGATGGTGATGGTGGCATTTGACGTCTGCCCGAGCTCGGTCGTCGCGCTGATCGCCAGCGGGTCGACCGATGCGATCGGGGCAAGCATCGAGACGTTGCGCACGAGCTCGCCGCCGGCGGTGATCGTCACCGGCTCCTGTACCGTGACGTAGCCCGGTGCCGCGTAGCTGAGGATGTAGCTGCCCGGCAGCAGGCGCAGGCTGTAAGTGCCGGATTCGTCGGTCTCCGTGGCGCGCGTCCCCGGCGCGGCGGTTACGGCGACCCCTTCGATGGGCAGCCCGTCATTGGCATCGAGGACCGTTCCGGACACACGCCCGGTCGGAACCTGCTCGTAGCGGAAGGCGCTGTTCGGCGTCACCACACCGTCGCGGAAGCCGAACGCGAGGGCGTCGGTGCCGTCCTCGTTCTCGATGCCGATGGTCGCCGATCGACCGTCGCCGGGATTGGCGGGATTGTCGCCGTACAGCATGTCGATCCGGCCGTCCTCCCAGAGGATCACCTCCAGGTCGAGGTTGGCCGCCCCCGCCCGGCTGGCGGCGTACTCGATCACGAAGCCGCGGTTGGGTGCCGTCCCGATGACGGCGTGCTCGATCGCCCCGATGCCGTCGATCCGCATGTCCTGCCACAGCAGGTACACGGCGGCGTTCGGGTCCCCGGGGGATGGAATCTCGACCGGGAAGGGGTTGTACTGATCCGGTCCCAGGAAGTTGATATAGCCGTTGTCCGACAGGAAGACCTGCGTGTAGGTCTCTCCGTAGAACGGGAAGCTGAAGGGGAGCCGCAGCCGGCCGACGAACTCATCGCCGTAGAGCGCGGTCTGGTTCTCCGCATCGGTCCAATCGAAGGGGATGGGACGGCACGCGTGCCCGAAGTCGTCGAGCTTGCGCGAGAGCAGGAAGTCGACGGTCATGTCGTCGCTCAGCTCGATCTCGGCCGTGCCTGCCTCGGTGCAGCCGCCCTGGGTCGCGCGCAACTGATAGCTGCCGATGGGCAGCTCCAGCGCATACGTACCTGTCGCATCTGTGGTCGCCGGCGGCACGGGCGTGCCGACAGCAACCACGCTCGCGCCTTCGAGCGGCTCGTTGCTCTCGGCGCTGGCCACTGTGCCGGACACGGTGAAGCGCGGCAGGGCCGTCAGCGAGACGTCGAGGGTGGTGGTCTGGTCAGTCACGATCACCACATCCGAGGCGATGGCGCCGGCATATCCAAATGCCTCAGTGACCACCGTGTAGCTGCCCGCTCCCAGGAACAGGTCATAGGTGCCGTCCACTGTGGTCGTCGCGGTGTATGTTCGAGTTCCGTTCGAGGCGCTCACACGCGCGCCACCGATCGGGGCCGCGGTGTCGTTGTCGGTGACCGTGCCGGCCAGCGTGCCGCCGGTCGCGACGAGGGCCACGGCCTCCGCCGCATCGATGCGCCCGTCGCCATATACGTTGTTCGGATCGCCGTCGTCCTCGCCGCCGCACTGGTCGTCGAGGATGTCGAGTGCAGTGGCCCGGATCGCATCCGTGGCGGCCTGGACCTGGCCGACGATGCTTGGCTCCGCCGAGAGGACGAGGGCCAGCGCGCCGGAGGTGTGGGGTGCGGCCATCGAGGTGCCGTCGGACGCGGCATAGCCTCCGCCTGGCACGCTCGAGACGACGTTGACGCCGGGCGCGGAGACGTCCGGGTTGATCTTTCCGAGCACGGACGGTCCGCGGCTCGAGAAGCCGGCAATCTCATCGTTGATGTCGGTGGCGCCCACGCTGAACGCCCCTGCATAGTCGCCCGGCGACCCGCCGGAGCCGCAGTCCGGCCCGGCGTTGCCGGCGCTGAAGACGGGAATGATGCCCGCGGCCCGCCAGGCGGTGACGATCTCCTCGTAGAACGGGTCGCCGGGGCCACCGCCCCATGAGTTGTTGACGATGTCGGCCCGCAGGTCGGGGTTCGGCGCGTTGCCCTCCAGGTCGGTTGGCGCCATCACGAACTCGCCCGAGGAGAGGAGGGCGCCCTCGCTGCAGCTGAAGTCCTCGCAGCCCTTGGCGGCGATCCAGGTGGCACCTGGGGCGACGCCGATGTCCGGCGTGAACGGTCCCGGACCATCACCGCCGACCATCGTCCCCATCGTGTGCGTCCCGTGCCCGGCGTTGTCGCAGGGAACATCGCCGCAGATGCCCGACGGATCCCACCAGTTGTAGTTGTGGTCGAAGCTGCCGTCCCCGGCGTTGCCGCGGTACTGGTTCACCAGCGCCGCATGCTCGAATTCGACCCCGGTGTCGATGTTGGCGACGACGACGCCGGCGCCAAGGACTCCATCCGCCCACGCCTCAGGGGCGCGGATCGCTGCGACGCCCCACTCGGGCTCTTCGCCCTCGGCCAGGACGGCGGTCGCGCGCACCGGCTCCACCAGGGGATAGCTCCGCTCAGGTCGCACCGCGACCACTCCGGGAAGCCGCGCGAGGGCTGCTGCCAGCCTGGCATCGCCGCGGACGATCATCACGTTGCGCAGCCAGAAGGGCTGAGCCTTCGCGTTGGGGGTGGCCTTGACGAGGTTCAACGCGGCGGCCTGGGATGCGTTCGCGGTGGCGGTCAGGGCGTCCAGCACAAATCGCCCCCGGACAGACGGGTCGGCGATGCCCGCGGCCCGACTCAGGTCGGCGCGAGCGGCGAACTCGACGACGAAGTGGTCGGTGGCGCCGGCTTCCAGCTGCGCCAGCAGGCCGGTGTCGATCTCCGCCTGCCGCGGCGCCGCGGCCGCGTCGAGCGCGCCGGGGGGGCGGTTGTCGCGCGCCGCGAAGGCCGACGACGCTCCGAAGAGGATGATGGCGATGACCGGGAACAGCCGCCCCCAACGGGCGCGCGACGCGAACGGGCGCATGAGACCTCCTGGCTCGGATCGGAAGGTCCGAATTTCGCGGCCCGGGCGGCGCCCCGTGGTGGTGGCGCGTCAACCCCCTCCGCCTCGCGTCATTCTGCGCTGCCGCGTCAAGCCTTCCATCCAGCTCCATCGGTCACTGCGCAGCTCGCCGACGGTGCGCATCGACGGGACCGATATCGACCCCGACTGGGATGGCCCGATCTCCCTCGACCCGCGCCCCTACGGCGAGGAGCCGATTCCCTCGAAGGAGCTCATCCGGCGCGCCGTCGAGCGGGCGCGCGGCTGGGGCCACGGGCGCCGCTGACCGGCCCGTCGTCGCATCGCATCGCATCGGCACCCCGAATCGGTCAGATATGCCGCTCCGGCATGCTTGTCCCGGTCGGCCACCCCGAATCGGTCAGATATGCCGCTCCTGCATGGTCCCGAGCGTGAGCTGGCGGCGGCAGTGACATGTCACGCGTGGAGATATGCCGCCAGCGCATATCTGACCGTGTCGCGCCCACCGACTCGGACATTCATGCCGCCACGGCATGAACTGACACGGTCGCACCCACCGACTCGGACATTGCACGCCGCCACGGCATGAACTGGCGGGGCCGCAGCCGCGCGGGCAACGCCGCTAGACTCGCTTCCGATGCTCGCCGCCATCCTTCGTGCCCTCTTCCTGTGGCTCGCCGAGCGGCGCTGGCTCGGCCGCCTGGCGCTCCGCCTCCCCTTCCTGCGCCGCATGCCGCTGCGCTTCGTGGCCGGCACCACGCTCGACGATGGCGTGGCCGCGGTGCGGGCGCTCAACGCAGCCGGGATCATGGCCACCGTCGACGTGCTGGGCGAGAGCGTCACCGACCGTGCCGCCGCCGAGCGCGCCGCGGCGGCGTACGTGGCCGCCATCGAGCGCATCGCCGCGGACGGGCTGGATGCCAACGTCAGCCTCAAGCTGACCCAGATGGGGCTCGACCTCGGTGACGAGACCTGCCTGGAGGTGCTTGGCCCGGTGGTGGAGGCGGGCCGCCGCCACGGCATCTTCGTGCGCGTCGACATGGAGGGCAGCGCCTACACCGAGCGGACCCTGGCCATCGTGCGGACGCTCCGCGCGCAAGGCCACGACATCGGTCCGGTCATCCAGGCCTACCTGCACCGATCTGCCGGCGACGTCGAGGCGCTGGCCACCGAGCGGATGCGGGTGCGGGTCTGCAAGGGCGCCTACGCGGAGGACGAGTCGATCGCCTGGCACGACCGGATGGCGATCAACGGCTCGTTCGTCGACCTGGTGACGACCCTCCTGGAGGCCGATGCCTACCCGGCGGTGGCGACCCATGACCCGGCGATGATCGAGGCCGTCGCGCGAGCCGCCGCCGGACGTGGCATCGGTCCGGAGCGCTACGAGTTCCAGATGCTGTACGGCGTGCGCCGCGACCTCCAGCGGCAGCTGGTCGAGAAGGGATATCGCGTGCGCGTCTACGTGCCGTACGGCACCGAGTGGTACCCGTACTTCATGCGCCGGCTGGCCGAGCGGCCCGCCAACATCCTGTTCGTGCTGCGCAGCGTGTTCGGCGAACGCGGCTGACCGCCGACCTGCGACGTGGCGCAAGGAGGCGTATCCTTGCCGACAATCCTCATGACTGGCAGCAAACGGCCGAGCACATCGAGTCTCCGCCGATTCATCACCTCTCGACCCTACGTACCGATCGCCGAGCTGCGACGCCGCTTCGCCCTCGACGAGCC
>DASSPJ010000091.1:0-21398 GCA_035699665.1 Candidatus Limnocylindria bacterium | reverse complement strand
CCGGCACGCCGGGTGCATTCGGGGCGAGCATGTTCACCCTGATTCGCCGCCTCGTCACCGGGTGGTTGCTGGCCCGCCTGCTGCGCCGCCTGCTCGGAGGGTCACGCCGGCCACGCTCCCGCTGAGCCGGGAGTGGAGGCCCTTCGGCCTGCCGTGGCGAGTTGCCACCAGCCTGTCCTGAGGGCGTCAGGTGGCTGGCGGAGGCGAATCGACGTCGTTGGACGGCCGGCTCACGCTCACGGCGAGGCGGGTGCGGTCAGCCGGTGCGCCGGGTCTGTGCCTACGGTCCGCAGGACGAACCGTTGGCCATGTTGCCCCTGACGGGGTCAGCCGACCCCGGAGGTTTCCCGCTCGAGGGATTCGGCACGCTTGGCCTCGAATTTCGAGGCGGACGCGTCCAGCGCGACCAGGAATGCGCGCAGCTCCTCGCGACGCCGCTCCGCGGCGGGGGCCAACCCCTCGAGCTCGAAGACGCCCCAGTGACGGAGCAGCGGCCAGACCACCTCGTCGTGGTGGACGCGCAGGTCGTAGATGCCGGCCTTCGCCATCTGCGCCGCCTTGCGCGTGAAGTTGACCATCCCGGCGCCGGGCATCTGGAAGTCGATGATCTCGTCGGCGATGGCCATCACCGCCGCGGACGGGTCGACCTGCATGGCCTCGGACAGCATGTCGCGGTAGAAGACCATGTGCAGGTTCTCATCGGCCGCGATGCGGTTCATGATCCGGTCGGCCACCGGGTCCGATGAGTAGCGACCCGTGTTGCGGTGGCTGATGCGCGTGGCCAGCTCCTGGAATGCGACGTAGGCGATGCCCCGCAGCACGTTCCCGCCGTCGTCGTGGTCGTACGCCGCCTGGAGCTGGTTCATGCGGCCACGCTCGAGGGCGATCGGGTCGATGTTGCGGGTCACCACCAGGTAGTCGCGCAGGACGATCGCATGGCGACCCTCCTCGGCGGTCCATCGGTTCACCCAGTTGATCCATGCGCCGTCGCCGCGGCCGAACATGCGGTGGATCTCGCGGTGATAGCTCGGCAGGTTGTCCTCGGTGAGCAGATTCACCTCGAACGCGATCTGCGCGACGCCGCTGATCCGCGGCTGGTCGGGCGTCCACGGCTCCTTGTCGAAGTCGCGACCCAGCGAGTAGGGGATGTACTCATGGGGGAACCACTCCTTGGCCATGCCGAGGTGGCGGTTCAGGAGCCGCTCGGCGGCGGGCTCGAGCTCGGTCAGCAGGTCGCGGGCGGGAACGAACGGAACGGTGGTCACGTGGTGGACTCCTGCGGTTGACGGCGCACCGCAGTCGGGTACGACGCGCATCGGCTGATACGTCGGGCACCGATTGTCGCACGCATCGGCTCGGAACGCTCCGGGCGCCACGGTCCACAGCCGGCTGGCCGGGGCAGGGATAATCCGGGGCCATGGTCCGCACCGGTTCCAGCCCGATCCTGATCGGGCGCGCCGCCGATCTCGCCCGCCTCGAGGCGCTCTGGGACGCTGCGGCGCGCGGCGAATCGGCAGCGACCGCCCTGGTGCTCGGCGAGGCGGGGGTCGGGAAGTCGCGCCTCGTCGGCGAGCTCGTGCGGCGCGTGCGCGCGACCGGGGGGCAGGCGCTGCTTGGCGGGGCGATGGAGATCGACGAGCAGAACCTGCCGTACGTCCCGATCCTCGAGGCGCTGCGTCCGGTGGTGGAGGCCGCGCTCGATGGCGACCTGGAAGCCGAGGAGGCCATCGCCCGGGCGCGCCCCGACCTGGCACGCCTCTTTCCCGAGCTCGGGTCCGAGGCCGACGACGGTGCCAGCGACGCCCTGGCCCAGACGCGCTTCTTCGGCCAGCTGCTCGGTGTGCTGGGGCGCCTCGGGGCACAGCGGCCGGTGTTGCTCGTCATCGAGGATCTCCAGTGGGCCGATCGCTCGACCCGCGACCTGGTCGCGTTCCTGGGTCGCACCCTCCACTCGGCCCGAGTGATGCTGGTCGCCACCGCCCGTACCGACGCGCTCCACGCGCGCCATCCGCTCACCTCGATGCTCGTCGAGCTGAGCCGGGTCGAGCGCGCCCACCGCATCGAGCTCGGGCGCTTCACCCGCGAGGAGCACGACGCGCAGGTGGCCGCGATCCTGGGTCGTCCGCCCTCGGCCGACCTGCTCGCGCAGACCTACGCGCGCAGCGACGGCAACCCCTTCTATACCGAGGAGCTGATCGCCTCCGGCAGCGACGCCATGGCGCTGTCGAGCGGCCTGCGGGAGATGCTCCTGGCACGTGTCAGGCACCTCGGCGAGCGGACGCGGCGCCTGCTGCGCGTCGTGTCGGTCGGCTGGTCGGTCACCCACCCGCTGCTCGAGGCGGTGGCGTCGCTGGCCCCCGACGAGCTGCTCGAATCGCTCCGTGAGGCGGTCGACCACTCGATCCTGACCACCGATCCGCAATCGGGTCGCTACCGCTTCCGCCATCCGCTCATCGCCGAGGCCGTATACGAGGACATGCTTCCCGGCGAGCGGATCCGGCTCCACGCAGCGTACGGGGAGGCGCTGGAGGCGCAGCCGCGGCTCGGCGACCCATCGCCCGCACGAGCCGCGGCGGAGCTCGCCAACCATTGGCTGCGCTCGGGGCATGAGCGGCGCGCCCTGCCGTACCTGGTGAGCGCCGCCCGGGCGGCGCGCGCCGGCTTCGCCCAGGCGGAGAGCTACGAGGCGCTCGACCGCGCCCTGGCGGTCGTGGAGGTCGATCCCGCATCGATGGAGGCGATCGATCTCGACCTGACGGCCCTGACGCTCCTCGCGGCTGAGGCGGCGCAGGCGAGCGGCGAGTTTGTGCGCGCGGCTGAGCTGTGGGAGCGCTGTCTCGAGCTCGCCGATCCAGCTGCCGACCCGGTGGGGACCGGCCTCCTGCATGCCCGGGCGGGTGAGGCGTACTGGCTGCTCGGAGACCGGGAGACCCTGACGGCCCATCGGCGTCGAGCCGTCGAGCTCGTCCCGGCCGACCCGCCGTCCGCGGCGCGCTCCTGGGTCCTGTCGCGCCTCGCGTCGGCGCTGGTGATGGGCCCCGAGGCGGCCGAGGCGCTCAGCCTGGCCAGCGAGGCGGCCGAGGTCGCGCGCAGCGTGGGGGCGGTCGTCGAGGAGGGGCGCGCGGTCGGCGTGCTCGGCGTGGCCCAGCTGCACGTCGGCGACGCGGAGGCGGCCGTCGAGAGCCTGACCGCCGCGCTCGCCATCTCGATGCGGCTGGGACGCATGGCCGAGGAGGCGATCGACCGCTCCAACCTTTCCGAGGCGCTCCACGAGTCGGGGCGGCTCTCCGAGGCCCTCGAGGTGGTCGTTGCCGGGGTGGAGCGAGCCCACGCCGCGGGGCTCTTCCACACCTACGGCGAGACGACCAACGCCATCGCGGTCGACCGCGCCTTCGTCCGGGGCGACTGGGCACTCGCCGACCGGCTCATCGAGGAAGGCCTGGCTCGCGCCCCCCGTGGACTGCCGCAGGTCTGGCTGGCGCTCGCCATCGCCCAGCTCGAAGCGGCACGGGGCAACGCGGGCCGTGCCGCCGACGCGCTCGCCACCGTGGATCACCTCTCGACCGCGCCCCGCGTCACCGGCTGGACCGGGCCGCACGAGCAGCGCGCGCACGTCGCCAGCTGGGCCGGACGACCGGCCGAGGCACTCGACCACGTCCGTGCCGGGATCGCGACGCTCGATGCGGCGGGCGTCCCTCCCGGTGCGCTCGACTGGCGCTGGCTGGTGATCCACGGGCTGCGGGCGATCGGCGAGCTTCGCGCCCGCCGCGAGGTCGGCGGAGACCCGGATCGGCTGGCGAGCCTCGAGCGCGAGGCGAGCGAGCTGCGTGAGCGCTTCGAGGGCCACGTGGCTGCCAGATCGGTCGGGCGGCCGGCATCGGTCCATCTCGCCGCCGATCAGCTCCAGATGCTCGCCGAGCATGGCGCTGCCATCGGGCGTGACGATGCCGCGGCGTGGGCCGCCGCGGCTGACGCCTGGGAAGGCATGGACCACGACTTCGATGCCGCCTTCGCTCGATGGCGTGAGGCGGCGGCCGCGATGGCGTCGGGTGCGAGGGACCGGCGCGCGGTCGCCCGGCCGGCGCTGGCACGCGCGCGTGACCTCGCGATGGCGATGGGCGCCCGGCCGCTCCTCGACGCCGTGGCCTCCCTGGCCCGTCGCGGACGGATCCGGCTCGATGCCACCCCCGTCACCGGATCGCGGAACGGGATCGCCCTCACGCCTCGCGAACGCGAGGTGCTCGTCCTGGTCGCGGACGGGCGCTCCAACCGGGAGATCGCCGAGCGCCTGTTCATCAGCCCCAAGACGGCCTCGGTGCATGTGACCAACATCAAGCAGAAGCTGGGGGTCGAGACGCGACTCGAGGTGGTCGCCAGGGCCGTGCGGGGCGAGGCCGCATCGGACTAAGGCGGGCATCGGCTGCGAAATCTAAGACGCTGCCCAATGTTCCGGCCGCTGCCAGCGGTGAGGATGGGGCGATGCCGGAACACTGCGTCGTGATCTCGCTTCTGCCCGGCCGGGGGGAGTCGGCGCGCGCCTTCATGCGCGAGCTTGCCGACGGGCGCCGCGCCGAGCAGGAGCGCTCAGAACGCCGCATCGGCATCGCTGCCGCCCGGTGGTTCCTGGGCTCGGCCGCCGAGGGGGAGCTGTTGGTCGGCATGATCGACAGCGGCGACCTGGCCCGGGCCACCGGGCTCCTCTCGGTCTCCATGGACCCTCACGACCTGTGGTTCAAGCGCCGGTTCGCCGAGCTGACCGGGGTCGATCTCAACGAGACGGCGAGCCTGCAGGTCGCGGAGCCGCTCGAGGCCGGGGCCGGCGCGCCGGATCCGGTCAGCGGCGCGCCACCGATGGTCAGCCAGCTCGCGCCACGAGCGGTGACCGCGCCCGGCTGACGGGCGCCTTCCTCGCTACGGGTAGAGCCCGCGCAGCGAGGTCGCCTCGGCGACGCGCTGCACGGCGACCATCTCCGCCGCCTGTCGCAGCGTGACCTGCTCGCGGGCCGCCATGTCGCGCACCGCTGCGACGGCGCGATCCATCGCCCGGGCGAGCTCGGCGATGACCTGCCCCTCGTTCCAGAAGAAGGCCTGCATGCCCTGCACCCATTCGAAGTAGCCGACCACCAGGCCGCCGGCCGAGCTGAGGATGTCCGGGATCACCGGCACCCCGCGCGCGGCGAGCGCCGCGTCGGCCTCCGGCGTCACAGCCCCGCCGGCGACCTCGGCCACGACCCGCGCCCGGACGTCGTCGGCGTTGCTCCCATCGAGCTGCGACTGCAGGCCGGCGTGGACGAGCACGTCGCACGGAAGCGCGAGAAAGTCTGCCATCCCGATCGGCTCGGTCTTCGGCAGGCCGGCGATCCGGTCGCGCTCGTTCATCCAGCCCACCGCCGCCTCCACATCGACGCCGGTGGGGTTGACGACGCCGTCCTCGTCGTCGGCGATGCCCACCACGCGGGTCCCGGCTGCCGCGAGGCGGTGCGCCAGGATGGTGCCGACCCGGCCGAAGCCCTGGATGGCGACCCGGGCGCCGTCGAGGTCGATCCCCTCGCCCCTGGCCACCATCTCCAGGGCGCGCATGGCGCCCAGGCTGGTCGCCTCCCGCCGGCCTCGAGACCCGCCGATCGCCAGCGGCTTGCCGATCACCGAGCCCGGGACGGTGTGGCCGCGCTGCATCGAGTAGGTGTCCATCATCCAGGCCATCGTTCGCGAGCCGGTGTTGACGTCCGGCGACGGGATGTCGCGATCCGGTCCCAGGATCGGTCCGATCTCGGTCGCGAAGCGCCTGGTCATGCCCTCCCGCTCGTTGACCGTCATGCGCTTGGGATCGACCCTCACCCCGCCCATGGCACCGCCGAAGGGAATCTCGACGAGCGCTGCCTTCCAGGTGTTGGCCATCGCCAGGGCACGCATCTCCTCGATCGTCAGGTCGGGGGTGTAGCGAATGCCGCCGGTCACCGGGCCGCGGTTCACGTTGTGATGCACCCGATGGCCGGTCAGGACCACCACGCTGCCATCGTCGCGGGTGACGGGGAAGTTCACGGTCAGCTCGCGCTTCGGCACGCGCAGCACGCGGCGCATCCCGTCGTCGAGGTGCAGCCGCTCGGCGGCCTCGTCGAGGCGCTGCTGGGCGATCGTCCACAGGTTGGCGGAGCGGCTGGTCGGCACGAGATCGGTCCCTCCGGCTTGGTATGCCTCCGGTGATGTGCGCAGCCTAGCGCCACGGGGGCGCGCCACGCGCCACACTTGGCGTCGTCTCGTTCGACCGATGCATCGGCGCCCCATTCCCGGCCGACCGATGCGCACCAGGAGGACCCGCACATGGCGCCCCGCGTGATGACCGTCTCCGGACCGATCCCCCCCGACCGCCTCGGCTTCACCCTCCCCCACGAGCACACCGCCATCTCGCTCTGGCAGGCCGCGGGACGATGGGACGGCTGGGAGCTGCGGGACGACGAGGAGCTCCTCGCCGAGGAGCTGCGCGACGTTCGCCGCCGCGGCGCGGCGACCCTCGTCGACCTGACCGTCGACGGCACCGGCCGCGACCCCCACCGGCTGCGCCGGCTGGCGAACCGCACCGGCCTGCAGGTCGTCATGGGCTGCGGCTGGCGCAGCGAGGCGTACCATCCGCCCGAGGCGCGCATCGAGCGGCGCAGCGTGGACGAGCTGGCGCGAGACCTGGTCGCCGAGTTCGAGCAGGGGGTCGCCGGCACCGGCGTGCGGCCCGGCATCATCGGCGAGATCGGCGCCGACAAGGCGTGGGTCAGCCCGGCCGAGGAACGCGTCCTGCGCGCCGCCGCGCGTGCCTCGCTGGCGACCGGGATGGCGATCGTGGCCCACGGCCTGCGCGCCGGCGTGGCCCTCGCCGAGCTGCGCATCCTGACCGAGGAGGGGGTCGACCCCGGGCGCGTGGCGATCGGGCATGCCGATGCGTTCCCGGACCTCGACGCGTACCTCGAGATCCTCGATGGCGGCGCCACGCTGGCCTTCGACCGCCTCGGTCAGCGGCTGGGCACCGAGGAGGCGCAGGAGCCGCGGCTGATCGAGCTCATCGTGGAGCTCCTGGAGCGCGGGTTCGCCCCGCAGCTCCTGCTCAGCCAGGACGTGAGCCACGACCGGCACCTCAAGGCCAACGACGGGTTCGGGTACGCGTACCTCCAGCAGCACTTCCTGCCCAAGCTGCGCACCGCCGCGGTCGGGGAGGGCGAGATCGCGACGATGACCATCGACAATCCGCGTCGCCTGCTCAGCATCGGGTAGGCCGGTGCCCGGTCCGCGCGACCCGGTCGCCGATCTGCGACGCATCGCCTTTCTGCTCGAGGCGGCCAGCGAGCCCGGCTACCGGGTCCGCGCGTTCCGCAGCGCGGCCGCCACCCTGGCCGCGCTGCCGGCCGGCGAGCTGGCGGCGCGATCGCAGGCGGGGTCGCTGCGTGAGCTGGCCGGGATCGGCGAGGTCACCGAGCGCACGATCCTCGAGTCCCTGCGTGGCGAGGAGCCGGTCTACCTGCGCCGCCTCGAGGCGACCGGGCCGACGCCGGTCGACGAGGGGACCGGTCGCATCCTCGCGGCCCTGCGCGGGGACTGTCACGTCCACTCCGACTGGTCAGACGGCGGCGCGCCGATCCGCGAGATGGCCGAGGCGGCCCGCGAGCTCGGGCGGGAGTACATCGTCCTGAGCGACCACTCGCCGCGACTCACCGTCGCCAACGGCCTGTCGCCGGAGCGGTTGCGCGAGCAGCTCGACGTCGTTGCGGCGCTCAACGTCGAGCTCGCACCGTTTCGCATCCTGACCGGGATCGAGTGCGACATCCTCGGCGATGGGAGCCTGGACCAGGAGCCGGAGCTCCTCTCGCGGCTCGATGTGGTGGTGGGCAGCGTCCACTCCGAGCTGCGCATGGAGTCGCGTGCCATGACCCGGCGCATGGTCGTCGCGCTGGCGAACCCGCATCTCGACATCCTGGGCCACGTCACCGGCCGCATGCGGACGCGGAAGCGGAACCGGCCGGAGTCGACCTTCGACGCGGAGCTCGTGTTCGCCGCCGCGCAGCGTTTCGACAAGGCGATCGAGATCAACAGCCGTCCGGAGCGCCAGGACCCGCCGAAGCGCCTGCTGCGCCTGGCGGTCGAGGCGGGGTGTCGTTTCAGCATCGACTCGGACGCGCATGCCCCCGGCCAGCTGGCCTGGCTGCACCACGGCGCGGAACGCGCCTTCCGCAGCGGCGTCACCCCGGCGATGGTGGTCAACGCTGAGCCGGCTGACGCGGTCCTGGCCTGGGCGGCCGCCCACGAGGCCTGAATGGCGGTCGATGGTCCGGGTCATGCATCATCGATGCGACGCACCCATCCGAACACCGCAGAGGAGACATCCATGTCCGTCGCACGCGTAACCGAGCTGTCCTGCACCTCCACCGAGAGCTTCGAGGCGGCGATCCAGGAAGGGATCAACCGCGCCAACAAGACCCTCCGCCAGGTGCGCAGCGCGTGGGTCAAGGAGCAGCGCGTCAACGTGGCGCGCGATGGATCGATCGAGTTCCAGGCCAACATCCTGGTGACCTTCGTCCTCGAGGACTAGACCGATCCGCGCCTGAACGCGCGACGGCCGCCGACACCGGTTCGCACCGGTCGCCGGCGGCCGTTCTCAGTTGTGGCCCGCCCAGGTCACCCCTCGGCGAGGCCGATGCGGTGCCCGTCCCGCTTGAACCGCGCCCGGTAGACCGGGTTGCTCACGCGGCTGTTGACCGTCGCTGCGTCGAGCGGTTTCCCCGATCGCGGCGGCTGGAACACGCCACGCTCCGTGATCGCCGCCGCAAGCTCGGCGGCGGTGGAGGGTCCGCGCTCGCCGATGACCGCGATGATCTCCTCGTGGAGCGGCACGCGCTTGTCCGATGTCGTGCGGGCCGCCCGGGCGGTGGTCGCCTTCGGCGGTCGCCCGCGGCGCTTGGGACCCGCCGCTGCTCCCGCGACGGTTGCCGCGGCGGCCTTGGGAGGGCGCCCGCGTCGCCTTGGCGCGGCCACCTCGGCCGTCGGTGCCGATGCGGCCGCTGCCGCGGTGGCGTCGGTGGTCGGACGGCGTTCCAGGGCGGCGATCCGCGCGGCGAGCTCCTCGACGCGTGCCTCGAGCGCCGTCCGTTGCTCCGGCGTCGCGCCACCGGCCCGCTCCGCCTCCAGGCGCTCCTCGACCCACTTGGTGACCAGCTCGCCGGGCCGTAGTCCGGCCTCCCCGGCAAGCGTCTTGAGGGCGGAGAGACCCCGCGGCGTGAGCCGGATGTTCATGCCACCCTCGTCCTCGACGGGGCGTCGGAACGTCCCGCCGCCGCGCGCCGGCGGACGTGTGCCGAACCCACTCTCGCGGGGCGCCGCGTCGCGCCGTTCAAACCCGCGTTCGGCCCGTGGAAACCCGCCGCGCTCGGGACGGTCGAAGCCGCCCCGGTCGCCACGTTCAAACCCTCCCCGGCCCCCGCTCGGTCGTCGGTCGTTGCGTCGCTGCTGTGCCATCCCGGCGAGTATGCAGCGTGCGTGGCAAACGCGCCAGTGGCAATGGCAACGGCAATTGAAACCCCGGAGCGGCTAGAAGCTGCCGCTGGCCCCGCCGCCGCCCGAGGAGCCGCCGCCCGAGAAGCCGCCACCCGACGAGCTCGAGGCGGTCGAGGGTGGGGTGCTGCCCATGCTGCCGAGTGCGTCGAACATGCCGCCGATATCCGGCACCGGGGAGCCGGAGAAGAGGCCGCCCCCGCCGCGAAGCATGCCGGGCTCAACGGGGGTGTAGGTGGCGCCGGTCGACGAGCCGAGCCAGGTCGGGTAGTAGCCGCCGGCACGGGTCGCTCCCGCCTCCCGCGCGTCGGCGAGGGTTCGCTCGAGGACGCCGCGCAGCTCGTCGTGGAGACCCAGCGCGATGCCCCACACCACCGCGGAGTCCGGGGTGTCGGCGAGCATCGCCACGGTGGGCTCGGCGGCGACCTCGTCCATGGAGCGCGACTGCGCCATCGTCTTGGCCAGCGTGCGACGGTAGGCCTTGAGCATCGCGTCGACGATCCCGCCCTGCGTCGTGCGCTTGCTCATGGCGCGGGCGAAGCCGAACGTGACCAGCGCCCCGATGCCGAGCGCGATCCCGACCATCACGAACCCGCTCGAGGGCAGGATGACGCCGAGCGCGCCGGCGCCGATGCCGGCGGCCAGCCACAGGCCGGCGACCGCCATGCGGCGGCGGATGATCGGGGTCGGCTCGCGGGTCAGCCAGCCGAGGCGCACCGCCTCGCGCTCGAGCCCCTCGCTGGTCTCGGACAGGGCGTCGTTGAGCGCCCAGAGGCGGGAGCGGCTGATCCGCTGGTCGCCGCGCGCCAGCTGGCGCAGCGTGGCGTAGGCGCGCTCGGCGATGCTCGACAGCTCGCGTGCCTCGGGCGGCGGCTGGAGGAGGTGGATGGCCGGATCGGTCTCCGGATCGGCGTCGGCATCCGACCGTGCGCTGCGCACGTTGTCGAGGTTCGCGAAGCCGATGCGGCCGGTGCTGGCGAGCTCGAGGAGCGTCACGTTGAGGCTGTGGCGCGTCGCCCGGCCCTCGCGCACGACCGTCGCCAGGGCGGGCGTCATGCCTGCCGGCGGCCCGGCCATCAGGATCGACGGGCTGTCGATCACGTCCGGGTCGTCGCCCTCGCGGCGCCACGACAGCCAGGCACTGCCAGCCACGCCGAGGAGCGCCAGCGGGGCACCGACGAGGCCGAGCACGGCGTTGATGCGGCGCGCGGCGTTGAGCCGGTCGCGCTGCTGCGGCGTGGTGGCGGCATCGATCGTCTCCATCGTCTGGAGCACGGCCGCGTCGAGGTCGCCATTGCGCGCCGGCGGCACGAAGTCGGCGTCGATGATCGCCTTGAGGTCGTCCTCGTCGAGATAGGCCGACGTGTAGCCGGAGCCGGCGAACAGGCTCACCTTGCCGTGGACGAGGTCCTCGTCGAGGCCGATCATCAACACCAGCCCATCGTCGAAGCCGCTGCGACCGATGCCCCACTGGTCCATCAGGGCGCGCGCATCGGCGAGGTTCTCGTCCTCGCCGACGAACGGCTTCACCTGGGTGTAGACGACCACCTCGGCGCCGGTGCGCGCCTCGATCTCGTCGATGCGCCGCTCGAGCTCGGTCTCGGTCGCTTCCGCGAGCGCGCCGGCCGTGTCGTAGACGGCCACGTCATTGACCGGGTCGGGGAACGGTGGACCGGCCGCGATCGCCGCGGCGGGCAGGGCCAGGGCAGTGGCGAGCGCCAGCAGGGCAGGGATTCGCAGGCGGGCCATCGCCGGATGGTACGCGCTCGCCAGGCGGGGTGGCACCGATCCTGCGACCCTCGGCGGAGGCACATCAGTGCGGCGCCCACGTGGCGCCGCGATCGGCGATCGCGGACGGATGCCTCCCTCAAGCGCCCCAGGCGGCGCGCGGACGGCAGCGATCGTCCCCAAACACGCACATCGGAGTTTCCATTTGACGTATCGATTCGCGGCGCTGTGCGCCGCGCTGGCCGCCGCGCTGGTCCTGACGACCGTTCCCGGGAGCCTCGGGGAGGTCGAGGCCCGGGCGCGTGATACCGGGGCGCTCAGTCGCCACTCCGCGCCGCTCGACCGTGCCGTGGTCGAGGAGCAGATCCTGGCGGCCCGCGGCGAGCCGGGCGCGGGCACCGCGCCGTCGGCCCTGCCGACCCCCGCGCCGTACCGATCGGTGAGCGGCATCGCCAGCAACTACCCCGGCACGGCCGGCTACATCGGCCAGGCGGTCGTGGCCCTGCCGGGCGATCTCGGCGGGCGCTACACCGGCGCGGTCAACGGCACGGTCACCGTCTGCGCCGATCGCTGCGTCGAGCTCCCCGTCGTCGACTGGTGCGACTGCTACTGGGGCACCGCCGACGAGCGCGTCGTCGACCTCTCGCACGAGGCGTGGGCACTGGTCAGCGACCAGCCACTGAGCCGCGGCCTCATCGAGGTCGAGCTCCGCTTCACGGCAGGCTAGCCCCGGCAGGACACCGCGACGCGCGCCGGGTCGCCGGTGATCCCCGGGATCGCCTGTTCGATCTCCACGCGCTGGCCGCCGTCGATCTCGGCGGTCACGAAGCCGTGAACCCGCATCGTGCGGCCCGAGCCGTCGAACGCGGTGAGCTGGCACCGCGCCCGTCCGGTCCGCTCGCCTTCGTTGGTCACCGCGACCCGCACCTCGAGCCGATCCCCGGCGGCGGGGGCATAGCTCATCAGCTCGGCGCCAAACGGGCCGATCCCCCGCATCGCCAGGCTCGCCGCGATCGCCAGCGCGGCGACCCCGACGACGATCGCCGCGACCATCGTGCCGTGGTACTGCGTGGCCGACGGCGTCGCCATCCCGGCGCGGTTGCAGACCCCGCAGATCGATTCGTCCGGACCGATCTCGCGGCCGCACTTGATGCAGTGGCGCGCCGCGCGCGAGTCGCCCTCCTCGACGCTCACGCGGCTGCCTCGTCCGCGGCGACGGAGCCGGCGCGGTCAAGGCGCTCGCCCGCGGCGATCGGTATCGCCAGGCGGTTCTCCTCGGGGCTCAGCGGGCAGCTCCAGCGCGGGTCGTACACGCACGACGGGTGGTACGCGTAGTTGAAGTCGATCACCAGCTGCCCGTCGTGGCTGCCGAGGTCGGCGCCCTTCGCCGAGTCCCACAGGTAGCGGCCGCCACCGTACGTCTCGCGACCGCTGGTCGCGTCGCGGAACGGGATGAAGATGCCGCCCGCGTACTCGTCGAGCCAGTACACGGCCAGGCGGCATGGCGTCCCGTCCACGGTGAACCGGACCCAACCGATGCGCACGAACCGCATCGCGTCGCCCGCGCCGGAGCGCGGCAGGTCGAGCGACGGCGCGGCCGGGTCGCGCTCGAGCCGCGCCCGAAAGGCGAGCGACGGCTCATGGCGCCAGTAGGCGAGGCCGCGGAAGTCGCGCCGCGCGGCGGGCGTCAGCGGCGAGGACGGATGCTCGCCGAAGAGGCGATCCTTGCGCGAGCGGAAGCTCACCAGCCGGATCGCGTCGGCGCGTGCATCCCCGCGCAGCTCGGCGTACAGGGCCGCGACGCGCCGGCGCCAGTCGGCGAGGTCGAGGTGTTCGGATGACATGCGCCAGACAGTCTACGGGGGGCGCCGCCAGATGGCAGCGCCGCCCGCATCGGTCTCGTCCAGTGCGCGCGGTCAGATGAGGCCGTTGTCCTCCAGCCAGGCCTGCGCCGCATCGGCATAGCTGACCTGGTTGACCGCCACCTCCACGCCGAGGCTGGTGAGCTCCTCGGTGGTCAGCTTCTCCGACACCGCGTTGAGGGTATCGGCGAGCAGGTCACCGCCCGCATCGGCCAGCTCCCGGGTCGCCACCGGCGCGATGTTCTGCGCCGGCGCGAGCCCCTTGTCGTCCTCCAGCAGGACGAAGTTGAAGGTCTCGATCGCCGGCTGCGTGGTGCACAGCTCCGCGACCTGGATCTCGCCGGCGTTGAGGGCCTCGGCCATCGGCACGTCGCACGCCGCGTAGTCGTTCACCTCGAGGGTCGAGATGTCGATCCCGTAGACCTCCAGCAGGCCGGGGCCGCACGCCGGGTTGTCGCCGCACTCCGGCGGCAGGCCCCACGTCAGCTGATCGGCCACCTCGGCCAGGTCGCTCATCGTCTCCAGGCCGAACTGGTCGGCGGTCTCCTGTGTCACGACGAACCCGTCGGCGTCGGTCCCCGGCGAGGCCTCGAAGGCCACCGCCGGCGGATCCAGCTGCGCGAGCTGGGCCTGGAGCGCGGCGAGCGTCTCGGCCGTGTCGGAGGTCGCCTCGCCCTCGAGCCCCTCGTTCTCGGCCAGGTACAGGACCCCCGATCCGACGTACTCGGGCATCAGGTTGATCTCACCGGAGGTGAACGCGGCGATCCGCGCCGCGCGGGCGCCGATCTCGAGCTGCCGGTCGACGCTGAAGCCCTTGGCCTCGAGGGCCTGGGCATAGATCTCGGCCACCAGGGCCGACTCGTAGAAGCCGTCGGAGCCGACGGTGATATCGGGAAGGTCGGCCATGCCGGACGCTCCGGCACTCCCGGACGGTGACGCGCTGCCCCCTCCCGTCGTGCAGGCACTGACCACCAGCGCAAGCAGCGACGCCCCGAGGGCAAGCCTGCGGGCATTCCGCATTGGGTTCTCCTTGTTCGATCACGGCGCCGCGTGGCTCGCGGCGCTCGCTCGGTCCAGCCTCACCTTAGCAAGGGAACTGCCGAACCACGTCAGGTATGCCAGAGATACGTGTCGCGCGTGTGAAAGGCTCAGTCCGGCACGCGCGGCGCGTCGGCGGACGAGGTGACCCCCCGGGGTGGCCGGCGCGGGCCGCGCCGGGTGGCGAGGCGCTCGAGGAGCGCGAACGCCGCCTCGGTGGCCAGGGTCAGGGCAGCCACCACGAGCGCGGCCCCCACCAGCCGGTCGTCGCGCCCGCCGTTGATGCCCTGGATGATGATCACGCCCAGCGTGCCGCCCGAGACGACCGCGGCGAGGGTGGCGGTCGCGACCGTCTGCGTGGCCGAGATGCGCAGGCCGGCCAGGATGATCGGCAGCGCCAGCGGGAGCTCCACGCGGCGCAGGAGCTGGCCCTCGCGCATGCCCATCCCGCGCCCCGCCTCGACGAGGTCGCGGTCGACCTCGCGCAGACCGGCGTAGGTGTTGGTCACGATCGGCGGCACCGCCAGCAGCGTGAGGGCGACCAGCGAGGTCCAGAACCCGGATTCCCCGGTCTCCAGGGCCAGGACGATCGGAAAGAAGATGCCGATCCAGCCGAGCGACGGGACCGCCCGCCCGATGTTGGCGATCCAGATGACGGCCGTGGCGCCGCGACCGGTATGGCCGATCGCCAGGCCGGCTGGCAGCGCGATCGCGGATGCCGCGGCCAGCGCGGCCGCCGAGAGCACGACCTGCTCCCAGATCCGGACCCCGATGCCGTTCGAACCGCTCCAGCTGGCCGGATCGGTCAGCCAGGCCGCGACCTCGCCCACGATCTCCATCGGTCTGCCTACACCGATGCGCTGCGCGCGCGCGCCCATGGCGTGAGCAGGCGCTGGAGCCCGAGCAGGGCGAGGTCCGCCAGCACCGCCAGCGCCACCGCCAGCGCCACGCCGGTGTAGATCGAGGTCGGGAAGAACCGGTTGATGCCGGTGTTGATGATCAGGTAGCCGAGCCCGCCGCGGCCGATGAGGGCGGTGACGGTGACCAGCCCGATGGTCGTGACGGTGGCGATGCGCAGCCCGGCGATGATCACCGGCAGCGCGATCGGCAGCTCGATGCGCAGCAGCCGCTGGCGCTCGGTGAGCCCCATCCCGGTGGCAGCCTCGACGATGTCGGCCGAGACCCCGCGGAGACCGGCCACGATGTTCCTGACCAGGATCAGCAGGGTGTAGCTGACCAGCGCGATCTCGGCGGTGACCAGCGACAGCCCGGTGACCGGGACGAGCAGGGCGAAGAGGGCGAGGCTGGGGATCGCGTAGAGGGTTCCGCTGATGCCGATGATCGGCCCGTAGAGGGCCGGCACACGCCGGATCAGGAGCGCCAGCGCGAACGAGACGAGAAGTCCCACGCCGACCGCGATGGCGGTCATCTGGACGTGCTCCCACAGGCGCAGCCCGATGACGTCGAGGTTGTCGCCGATCCACTCGGGCCGGAAGAACGGCTGATCGTCCATCAGCCCGTGGCGGACTCGCCGACCGGACGAAGGGTGCCGTCCGCGGCGCGGACCGGGGCGCGCAACGCCTCGCCGACCGCGTCGACGCTCACCAGGCCGATGACCCGCTCGCGCTCGTCGACCACCACTCCCAGCTGCACCGACGACCCGAGCATCGCCGAGAGGGCGTCGCGCAGCGTCGACTCCGGCTCGACCGTGGGCGCACCGGGCGTCGCCGCCTCGGCCGGCACCGGGCCCTCGCCCGCCAGGTCGCCCGCGTCGATCCAGCCGAGCGGGCGCTCGCGGTCGTCGACCAGGAGCGCGTAGTCGATGCCGTCCCTGGCCGCCAGGCGCGCGCGCGCCTCGGCCCGCAGCTCGCCCTCGCGCACGATGACCGGCTCGATGAGCTCGAGGTCCCGCACCCGGGCCAGCGAGAGCCGCTTCAGGCCGCGATCGGCACCCACGAAGCGCTCGACGAACGGCGACGCGGGGTTGGCCAGGATGGCGTCGGGGGAGTCGTACTGGGCCAGGATGCCGCCGCGCTGCAGGATCGCGATGCGATCGGCCATCTTGATCGCCTCGTCGACGTCATGGGTGACGAAGACGATCGTCTTGCGGACGCGCGACTGGAGGCGGAGGAACTCGTTCTGCAGCCGGTCGCGGCGGATCGGGTCGACCGCGCCGAACGGCTCGTCCATGAGCATCACCGGCGGGTCGGCGGCCAGGGCCCGCGCGACGCCGACCCGCTGCCGCTCGCCGCCGGAGAGGGCCGCCGGGTAGCGACCCCGGTACGCGGCCGGATCGAGGCCCACCAGCTCGAGCAGCTCGTCGACGCGCTCGCGGATCCGCGTCCCGCTCCAGCGCAGCAGGCGCGGCACCACGGCCACGTTGTCGGCGATGGTGAGGTGCGGGAAGAGCCCCACCTGCTGGATGACGTAGCCGATGCGCCGTCGCAGCTCCACCGCGGGCAGGCTCATCACGTCCACGCCGTCGATGGTGATGCGCCCGCCGGTCGGCTCGATGAGGCGGTTGATCATCTTCATGGTCGTCGTCTTCCCGCACCCGGACGGGCCGACCAGGACGCAGATCTCGCCGGCGGGGATGGTGAGGGAGAGGTCGTCGACCGCGGGCGCATCGGCGTCGCCGTAGCGCTTGGTCACGTGCTCGAGGGCGACGACCGCGCCGCCGGCGGAGCTGCTCACCGAGCGAATGATACTCACGGCGGCCGGACCTCCCAGACGCGCAGCGAGCCGGCGGCGAACGCGAGCCTGAACGCCGGATGGGTGGCGAAGTCGACGGGCGCGGGGCAGTTCGCCGGCCGGCCGGCGTCGACCACGTACGCGGCGCCGAGGCTGCGTGCCAGCTCCGCGCTCCGCGCGGCGTCGCCGCCGCAGTAGATGTCGCTCACGGTCGCGGCGCGCGGGTCCGGGTCGTAGCCCAGGTTCGCGACGTACGGCGCGAAGGTGGTCGCGCGCAGGCGCCCGGCAGCGTCGGTGAAGCTGTGGAGCCAGCCGTCGGTGACGAAGACGCTGCGCTCGGGTGTGGTGCGCGCCCAGGCGGCCGCGTCGAGCTCGGTGCGGGTCAGCATCTGGAGGTTGCCGGCCGCGGACCAGACCCCGACCAGCAGCGGGCTCGGCAGGCTGAGCAGCATGACCGCCGCGACCGACGGCCATGGCCAGCGCCGCACGAGCCATCCGGCGGCCAGCGCCACCGCGATCCACATCGCCTGGAACAGCTTGTTCATGTCGAACGAGACGCGGCTCACCTCCACCAGGTTGGGCAGGGCGAAGAGCGCCACGATCCAGGCGGCCAGGAAGCCGGCGTGCGGGACGCGGGCCACGAGCAGCCCGGCCAGGGCCAGCAGGAACGGCACCCCCAGGTTGGTGGCGTAGAAGAAGGCGACCGCCGGGAGGCCGTCGTCGCGCGGGGCGGACTCCCAGCCGCTGACGACCGCCAGCGACCCGCTGCTCCCCGCCTGGAGGAGCGCGGGCAGGGCGAACGGCAGGGCGAGCGCAAAGGGCCCCAGGAAGGCCGCCGCGTTCGCCGGCGCAGCGCGGTCGAGGAGGCGCCCGCCGATCACCACCCACCCCAGCGCGACCACCAGGAGCGCCGGGAAGAGGAAGAAATGGAACGGCGCGAGCATGGCCCCCACCAGCCCGGCGGCCACCAGCAGCGCCGGCCGGTCGCGCATCCCGCCGCGCCGCTCGCGCCGGGTCGGCAGCGCCAGGGTGAGGAGCAGCACCGCGCCGGTGAAGATCGGCAGGCCGAGGGCGGTCGCGCGGTGGACCAGCAGCCCGGTGCCCATCACCGACGGGATGCGGAAGTACGGCCAGCTGACCCGTCCGGCGCTGTCGTACCAGACGTTGTCGTAGCTGTTGTGGGTGACCAGCTGCACCGGGTCGCCGCCTCCGGCGAGGTCGCCGACGAGGCGGGTCCAGCCCAGCCCGCCGGCGAAGACCGCCAGGGTCAGACCGATGAGCGCCGCGCGCCGCGCGCCCCGTCCGCGCAGCAGCCGCGTCGCCAGCCCGTGCACGCACAGCGCGAGCGCACCCGCCCCGATCGCCGAGCCGGCCACGAAGGCGGGGATGCTGAAGAGGCCGGCGGCCGCGGCGGCGATCGCGGCGTGGAAGTCGGCGAACCAGTGGTAGATCAGCGGCACGCCGGCGAAGTAGGGGACCTGGGGCGGGAAGTTGCCCGCGTTGAGGCTCTCGGCGATCGCCAGGTGGACGGGCAGGTCGCTCCAGTTCGACCCGCCGGCCGACACGCCGAGCTCGCCCTCGCGCCACAGCCCGAGCGCCAGCACCCCGGCCACGAACGCGGTGGCGGCAGCGGCCAGCGCGAAGGCGGCGGCGTGCCGGCGCGCCGAGCGCCACGTGCGCCGCGGGCTCGGGATGCCGCGCGCCGCGGCGAGCGGCACGCTCAGCCCCAGGACGCCCGCGGCCAGGAAGACGGCCGGGCGTCCGTAGCCATGGCCGTCGGTGAGGGGTCCGAGCGCCACGGAGATCCAATGGACGAGGTGCGCGGAGATGGCGATCGAGCCGACGATCGCCAGGCCGAGACGCCCGGGTGCCGCGAGCCGCGGGGCGAGCAGCGTCACCGCCACCCAGCCGGGCACCACGAAGAGGAGCGGCCACACCACCACCACGGCGAGCGGCGGCCAGGCCCATGCGCCGAGGAGCAGGATGCCGGTCGTCGCCCCGGCAACCACGGCGCGAGCGCCTCGTCGCTTGGTCATCGGCTGCGGATGGTACGTCACGCTCCTACACTCACCGGCGCATGCAGCAGCCCTTGCGCACCTGGTACGCGCCGCGCCTCGCCTCCGCCACGGCGCTGGCGGCCACGCTCATGGCGATCGTCGTCGGCCTCGTCCTGTGCATCGACGCGGACCTCCTGCGCCCGCTCGACGAGCCGATCATCGCGACCGTGCGTGCCGAGCCGCTGGTGGCGCCGTTCGCCTGGCTGGCCACCGCCACCCAGCTCGGGTCGACGTGGTGGGTGGCGCTGATCGCGGTCGGGATCGGGCTCGTCGAGCTGGCGGCGGGGCGGCCGCTGGTCGGCCTCGGTGCGGCGGCCACCATCGGGGTGGGGGCCATCGCCAACAGCTCGCTCAAGCTGGTCGTCGCGCGCCCGCGCCCCGATGAGCTGGTGCCGATCGTCGTCGAGCCGGGTTACTCGTTCCCCTCCGGCCACAGCCTGTCGGCCATGGTCGCGTACGGCGTGCTCGCGGTGCTGGTGGCCCGCGCATCCTGGCCGAACCCGATCCGGGGCGTGGTCCTGGCCGCGCTGGCGGCCGTCGCGGTGGTCGTGGGGCTGAGCCGCATCTACCTCGGGGTCCACTACCCGTCGGACGTGCTGGGGGGCTGGCTGCTGGGGATCGCCTGGGTGGCCCTGTTCGCCGGGCTGAGCGTCGGGTTCGACCCGCGCGTCAGTGCGGCTCCGGCGCGAGGCGCGGGAGCGGCTGCCGCGGATCCAGCAGGGCCACGATCCGGTCCACCTGCGCCTGGGTGAGCACCGTGTCGCGCGCGATGCGTGCGGCGAGACGCTCCGGATCGGCGTGGACGTGGACGCCGGGGCGCTGGTCCGGCTCCCACTCGACGGTCATGCCGTGCCCGGTGAGGAGGCATGGCTCGACGGCGCTCGGCACCCCGGCACGTTCGAGGACCAGCGAGAGTCGATGCCCGGCCAGGCGGGCCGCGTCGAGCGGGCGCTGTGGCCACGGCACCCACGAGTCGGTGGAGCGGTTCCATCGGTACCAGTGCCCGTTGCGCTTGCGAAAGCGACCGCCCTCGGCGGCATGGGTGATGGCCCAGGTGCCGCCCGCGCCGACCACGATGGTGTCGATCACGTCGCCGCCCGCCGGCACGCCGCGCAGGTAGTGGTAGCCGTCGTCGAGCGTGCGCGCGAGGGCGCGGGCGAGCGGGTCGCCGCCGAGCGCGCCGATGGCGGCGAAGCCGATCGGTCGATGCCGACGGATGGGCTGGTGGATGATCACGGCTCGGGATCGACCCCCGCGGGAAGTGGTGCGTCCAGTCACATGCGAGTGTACTCCTCGACTCTGCGCCTGCCCATCCGGCAGGTGGGAATCAGGTCGCTGGTACCATCGGGCCCCATGAGCGACTCCGCCGGCGACCTCGAGGCCGCCGTTCGCACGCTCCTCGAGGAGATCGGGGAGGACCCTGACCGCGAGGGGCTGGCCGGCACGCCGCACCGCGTCCGGCGCATGTACGACGAGCTGGCGGGCGGCTATCGCGTCGACCCGGACGCGCTCCTCAACGGCGCCACCTTCGAGGTCGAGTACGACGAGATGGTGGTGGTCCGCGACATCGAGTTCTTCAGCCTGTGCGAGCACCACCTGCTGCCGTTCATCGGCAAGGCGCACGTGGGCTACCTGCCGAAGGGGCGGGTCATCGGCCTGTCCAAGATCCCGCGCATCGTCGACATGTACGCGCAGCGCCTCCAGGTCCAGGAGCGGCTGACCGTGCAGGTCGCCGACTTCCTGATGGAGCGCCTCGAGCCGAAGGGGGTCGGCTGCGTCATCGAGGCGACCCACCTGTGCACGATGATGCGCGGGGTGAAGAAGCAGGAGGCGACCATGGTCACCTCCTCGATGCTCGGGACGTTCCGCCGCGACCCGCGGACGCGCGGCGAGTTCCTGGGCCTGATCGGCAAGGCCGGCACCTCCTAGACCGATAGAATCGTCGCCGCATGACCGATACGCCGATCCGCGTCCTGATCGCCAAGCCCGGCCTCGACGGCCATGACCGCGGCGCCAAGGTGCTCGCCCGCGGCCTCCGCGACGAGGGCTTCGAGGTGATCTACACCGGCCTGCGCCAGACGCCGGAGATGATCGCCGACGCGGCCGAGCAGGAGGACGTCGACGTGGTGGGCCTGTCGATCCTCTCCGGCGCGCACATGGCGCTCCTGCCGCGCACCGTGGCGCTCCTCCGCGAGCGCGGCATGGACGACGTGCTGGTGGCGGCCGGCGGGATCATCCCCGACGCCGACATCACCAGGCTCAAGGAGGCGGGCGTCGCCGAGGTGTTCGGACCCGGGACGAGCATCGGCCAGATCGCACGCTACTTCCGCGAGCACGCCCGCCGCCAGGCGTGACCTCGCTCGAGGGGCTCGCGACGGGAGGTCGGCTGCCGCTCGCCCGCCTGCTCACCCGGATCGAGCGGGGTGACCCGGCGCTGCGCCCGCAGCTGCCATCCCTCTTCGCCGCCGGCCACGGCGCGCACATCGTCGGC
>DASSPJ010000090.1:0-31201 GCA_035699665.1 Candidatus Limnocylindria bacterium | reverse complement strand
ACCGCCGAGGCGACGGTGGCCGACATGTGCCGTCGCCTGCTGGCCAACCCGGTGATGGAGGTCGCGACCTGGCAGCTGCGCGCCGACGAGACGCCCGACCCGGACCCGGTGATGCCGGCGTGAGCGCGCCCCGCATCGCGGTCGTCGTCTTCCCCGGCACGTGGAGCGAGCGCGACTTCGCGCACGTGGCCGGCCTCCTCGACTGGGAGGTGCGCCTGGTGTGGCACACCGAGACCGATCTGGGTGCGCCGGACGCGGTGGTCCTGCCCGGTGGCTTCGCCCATGGGGACCACCTGCGCACCGGGGCGATCGCCCGCTTCTCGCCGGTGATGGGCGCCGTGGAGTCCTTCGCGGCCGCGGGCGGGCCGGTCCTCGGCTCGTGCAACGGCTTCCAGATCCTCTGCGAGGCCGGGCTGCTCCCCGGCGTCCTGCTGCGCAACGACCATCTCGAGTTCCGCTGCGACTGGCAATCGCTGCGCGTCGAGGCCGGCGGTGGTCCGTGGCTCGGCGACCTCGCTGCCGGCAACGTGATCTCCCTGCCCATCTCGCACGGGGAGGGGCGTTACCACGCCGACGAGGCGGTGCTCGACGAGCTCGAGGGCGCCGGCCGGGTGGCCCTCCGCTACTGCGACGCCGCCGGCCGGCTCGGCGCGGAGGCGAACCCGAACGGCTCGCTGCGCGGCATCGCGGGGATCACCAATGAGCGCGGCAACGTGCTCGGCCTGATGCCGCATCCCGAGCGCGCTGCCGAGGCCGAGGTGGGCGGCACGGACGGGCTGCGGCTCTTCCGCTCGCTGGCGGCGTGGCTCGACCGACAGCCGGCCGTCGCCGAGCGTCGGCTATGATGCGACCCGCCGGAGTGCGACCGCTGAGGAGGCTCAACGCCCGATGATGAACGACGAGCGGGATCGCCGCGACGAGGCCACCGAGCAGCCGACGGAGCCACCGTCCGAGGCTGCGGCGGCCGAGGAGTTCGAGACCGCACCGACCGCCGCGTCGGAGCCGGAGCGGACCGAGCCGCCCGCCGACGAGGCCGCCGAGGCGCCCGCGCCGAGCGACTGGCCGTCGACCGATGCGCCGCGCGAGGCGTGGCCGACCGAGCCGCCCGCCGCCGGATCGGGCGATGCCGACACGTGGCCCACCCGTGCGCCCGAGCGTGGCGACGAGCCTGCCTGGGAGTCCGCGCCGGCGGCGATGCCGGATGCCGCGGAGCCGCAGGCGGATCTCGGCGAGCGCAGCTGGGACGACGCCGCGACCGACGACGCCACCGCGCCCGGGGAGGCGCCCGCCGAGGCCCCGCGAGACGCGGACACCTGGGACGCGCACCCGCCGTCCGAGGCCGAGGCCTACGCCGCGCCGCCGCCGGAGCGCGCCGGCGACATCGACGACACCGCGGCCATGGCGGCGGCCGCGGCGGCGACGCCGGCACACAGCGTTCCCGCTGCCAGCGAGATGGGCGAGAGCACGCAGTGCCCGCGCTGCGGCACCGAGAACCGGCCCGGGCTCGCCTTCTGCCGCAACTGCGGCCAGCGACTCGTGGCCGCCGGCGTTGCCCCGACCGTCCAGCGCCCGGGCACTCCGGAGGGGACGATGGCCTGCCCCCGCTGCGGCACGCACAACCGCGCCGGGGTGGCGTTCTGCCAGAACTGCGGCGCCAACCTGCGTGCGGTGGCCACCCCCGGCTACGTGCCACCGGCCGCGGCCGCGGTGGAGGGTGAGCGGCCGACCGTGGTGGTCGAGGACGCCGGGCGCGCGGTCCTCGGCCCGGTCGTGCTGCTCATCGGTGCGGCCGGCATGATCGCCGGCTGGCTCCTGCCCTTCCCGTACGGCGGCGGCGACTCGCTCTTCGCTCGCGCGTTCGGCAGCGGCGGTTACGGGGTCGGCTTCTGGAACGCGTATCCCGACGTGGCCGGCGGCCTCGCCGACCAGGCCTACTTCGGCTTCGCCGCCCCGGCGCCGCTGCTCGTGGCACTGCTCGTCCTGCTCGCCATCGGCGGCATGGTGCGCGCGCGCCCTGGTGGGCTGCAGAGCATCGGCCTGGGCATCGCGCTGCTGTGGTCCATCGGCCTGGCGGTGCTGTTCGTGGTGGTCGAGGTGGTGGGCAACATGGGCGGCCCGATCACCGAGCTGCTGCGCGGCCTCACGCCGGGCGGGATCATCTTCTTCCTGGCGTCGCTGATCGTGGTGATCGGCGCGCTCACCCGCTTCGCGCGGAGCTGATGGCGGACATGGCGACGCGCTTCTGCGGCACCTGCGGCACCGAGGTCGACGAGGACGCGTCGTTCTGTCCGTCGTGCGGCCAGCCGCTCGACGCGGCCCAACCGGCCGGCGACCCGGACGCCACGGCGTCGATCCCGCAGGCGCCGGCCTGGCCGGAGCCGCCACGCGGCGCTGAAGCGGCACCCGCCGACGCGGCGCCGATGGATCCCGAGCCGCGGCCCGACGAGCCGGCCGCGCCGCCGCCGGCTGAGGCACCGGCACCACCCCCCGCGGCTCCGCCGCCGCCCCCGGCCGCGCAGCAGGCGCCGCCACCCGCCGCACCGGTGCCGCCGCGACCGGCATCGGGCGATGGCCCGCAGCCGGGGCCGCAGATCGACGTGCCGATCACGTGGCCGGTGACGCTGTCGGGGTGGCTCATCGGCGGCGGCGCGGTCCTGGCGGCGCTCGGCTTCCTGACCGACATCATCGCCCTGCGGGGGGCGGGCGCGGCGATGAGCGTGCTCTTCCTGCTCCTGATGCTGGGGCTGGCGGCCACCGTCTTCTTCAGCGCCTCCCTGCCGGCGGTCCCGCACCCGCGCCTCATCACGCTGGGCGTCGCCTTCGCCGCCGTGGGCATCGCGCTCGACCGGCTGGGATTCAATGCCGCCGGCGTCGGGACGCTCCTGGTGCTGGTGGGGGCCGGGGCGGCGGCGGCGGGGGCGGTCATCGTCGAGCTCGGTCGCGATCGGCCCATGTCCGGCCCGGTCGGAGGGGGCGACCGCCGCTGATGCCCGGCGCGGTCGCCATCGGTCCATGACGATCGCCATTCCGGCGGCGCGCCACGGTCTCACCGAGGGCGAGTACCGCGCCATCGTCGAGCGCCTGGGCCGCGAGCCGAACGACGTCGAGCTCGGCATGTTCGGCGCGATGTGGTCCGAGCACTGCGCCTACAAGCATTCGCGGGCCCTGCTGGGCATGCTGCCGACCACGGGCGAGCGGGTCCTGGTCGGCCCGGGTGAGAACGCCGGCGCGCTCGACATCGGCGAGGGCCTGGCGGTGGTCTTCAAGGTCGAGTCCCACAACCACCCGAGCGCCGTCGAGCCGTACCAGGGCGCGGCCACCGGGGTGGGCGGCATCATCCGCGACATCTTCACCATGGGGGCCCGGCCCATCGCCCTCGGCAACAGCCTGCGCTTCGGACCGCTCGAGCCGGACGCGGCGACCGATGCGGCCACCGCCACCCGCAACCGCTACCTGTTCGGCGGCGTGGTGGCCGGGATCGCCGGCTACGGCAACTGCATCGGGATCCCGGACGTGGCGGGCGAGGTGGTCTTCGACGCCACCTACAGCGGCAATCCGCTGGTCAACGCCCTGTGCCTGGGGCTGGCGCGGCACGACCAGATCACCCTGGCTCGCGCCGGTGGAGCGGGCAACGCGCTGCTGCTGGTGGGAGCCACGACCGGCCGCGACGGGATCCAGGGCGCCAGCTTCGCCTCGGCGACGCTCGGGGCGGAGGCGGAGCGGGAGGAGCGGCGGCCGGCGGTCCAGGTCGGCAATCCCTTCCTCGAAAAGCTGCTCATGGAGGCGTGCCTGGAGCTGGCCGGCCACCCGGCGGTGGTGGCCATGCAGGACCTCGGCGCCGCGGGGCTGACCTGCGCCCTTGCCGAGGTGAGCGCCCGCGGCGGCGTGGGCGCCGAGGTGGATCTCGACCGCGTGCCCCGGCGCGAGGGAGGCATGGCGCCGTACGAGGTGCTCCTGTCCGAGAGCCAGGAGCGGATGCTGATCGTCGTGCGGGCGGGCGAGGAATCGGCGGTGCAGGCGGCCTTCGAGCGCTACGACCTCCACGCGGTGCGCATCGGCCACGTGATCGACGAGCCGGTCGTGCGCTGCTCGGCGGGCGGCGAGGTCGTCTGCGAGGTGCCCGGGGCGGCGCTCGCGGACGAGGCGCCGCGCTACGTCCTGCCCCAGGCGCCCCCCGCGGACCTCCCGTCGCGCCACGCGGCCGACCTGCGGCCGCTCGCGGCGGAGCCGCCATCGGTCGAGACGCTGCTGGAGCTGCTGGGAAGCCCCAACGCGCGCAGTCGCAAGGCGATCTGGCGCCGCTACGACCACATGAACGGGACCAACACGCTCATCGGGCCCGGCGCGGGGGACGCGGCGCTGCTCCGCGTGAAGGGCACGCGGCGAGCGATCGCGATCAGCCTCGACGGTCCGGCGCCGTCGCGCGTCGGAGCGCTGGACCCGCGCCTGGCCGCGGCGTCGGCGGTGATCGAGGGCGCCACCAACGTCGCCTGCGTGGGGGCGCGCCCGATCGGCATCACCAACTGCCTGAACCTCGGCTCACCGGAGCCGCCGGAGGGCTACTGGCGCCTCGCCGAGGTGGTCGACGGGGTGGGCATCGCGTGCGATGCGCTCGGCATCCCCGTCGTGTCGGGCAACGTCAGCCTCTACAACGAGACGGCGGACGGGCCGATCCTGCCGACCCCGGTGGTCGGCATGGTGGGCCTCCTCGAGGACCGATCCCGCGCGGTGCCGATGGGCTGGACCGACGGCGACGAGTTGTGGCTGCTCGGCGATCCGGCATCCGATGCGGCGGCCCTGGCGGGCAGCGAGCTCGCCTGGCGCCGGGGCATCACCGGGGGTCGCCCCGCGCTCGACGTGGCGGCCGCAGCGCGGGTCGTCGCGCTGACCGTCGAGTTGGCAGCCGCGGGCGCGGTCCGCGGTGCGCACGATGCGTCGGTCGGCGGCCTGGCGGTGGCGCTGGCGCGCATGGCGATCGCCTCCGGCAGCGGCGCCACGGTGCGCGTCGGCCACGACACCGCCGCGTGGTTCGGCGAGCGAGCCGGCCGCCTGGTGGTGGCCTCGTCGGCGGGCGACCCGCGTCTCGAGACGCTGGCACGCGCGGCCGGGGTCCCCGCACGCCGCCTGGGGACGGCCGGCGGGGGACGCCTCGAGATCGACGGGCTGGGGGTCGGGGTGGAAACGCTCCGCGGAGCCTGGGAGCGGCCCTTCTAGGCCTCGTCGCGCCGCTTCGCGCGGCGCCGCGCGCGAGCCACGTCGCGCTCGCCCGGGCCGCGATGCACCTGCGCGGCGCGCGGCGGCCTGTCGCCCGCCCCATCGCCCGGCTCGTCGAGCCCCATCGAGGCGAGCACCGGATCGTCGGTCTCGCGGATGCGTGCCCGACGGCGGCTGCGCCGATCGAGCAGCGCGCGCGTGGCGTCGTCGGGGGACAGCCGCAGGGCCGCGGCGGTCTCCCTGGCAACGGGGCGCTCCTCGCGGCGCCGCCGGGCCAGGAGGAGCCATGCCGTCCCGAGCAGGGCGATCACCGCGACGGCGATGAGGCCGCCGCCCATCAGCAGCCACACCAGCTCGGAGGCGCCGGCGAGCGGTGCCTCGCCGAGGCCGTCGATGCCGGGCCCCCGACTCGCCGACGTCGAGCTCGACGCTCCGGGCGCGGCAGCCTCCGAGCTGCCCGGGTGAGGGGCTCCCGGAGCGGCGCTCGACGCGACGCGGGTCGGCGGACCCCCGGCGCCGGAGCTCCCGATCCCGGCCGGCGCGGCCGGCGGCGGCGCAGCCGATCCCTCGCCGGCAGTGGAGCCGGGCACCGGCTCCACCGGGGCAGGCGACGACGGTGCCGCGCTGGCCACCGGCAGCGGCTCGCCGGTCGGGGCTGGGCTGGTGACCGACGCGGGATCCACGTCCTGGTTCGCTGACGCGTCCTGCGAGCCGGGCGGCGCGCTCGGCGTCGGCGCGGGGGTGGTCGATGCGATGGGGAAGACGCTCACCGTTGGCCCTTCGAGCGTGGGTTGCGGACCCCTGCTCGGGAAGGCGCGGAAGGTGACCCTCCACGCTCCGGCCGGCAGGATCGAGGCGGCGGTCCAGGTGCCGCTCACCGGAGTGCCGGCGGCGAGGCTCATCGACAGGGTGCGCCCGGCCACCGAGGCACTGACCGATTCGGCCGGGTTCCCGCCGGAGCTGTAGTAGGAGACGCTGAACACGAAGGTGGTGGCGGTCGAGCCGGCCGGAGGCGCGACGGCCGGCGCGGCGAGGATGTTGGGCGCCGCCGCGAGCGCGACGGACGGCGCCCCGAGGAGCGCCGCCAGGATCGCCAGGCACCAGGGTCCGCGACGCCGCTTCATCCGGCGGCCTCGCGAACGTCGGCGGCGGCATCGTTGGCTGCCGCCGCGCGTCGACGCCGCCGCGCGCGGGGCTTGGCCGCGAGCGCGCCGTGGTCGTGGTCCAGCAGGATCTCGGCGGCCGTCTCCGCGTCGATCCGCGCGAGCCCGCCGCGCGCGCGTTCGTGGAGCCGATAGACCTCCTCCAGCCCGTCCGGCGGCACCCCGTCCGCATACACGGCGCAGAAGACCGCGACGACATCCGGGTCGAACTGGGTGCCGGCGTTGCGACGCAGCTCGGCGAGGGCGGCGGGATGGCTGAGCGCGCGCTTGTACGGGCGGTCGTGGACCATGGCGTGATAGGCGTCGGCCACCGCCACGATGCGCGCGCCGATCGGGATCTCGGCCCCGCGCAGGCCGTGGGGGTACCCGCCGCCGTTGAACCGCTCGTGGTGGTGGAGCACCACCGGGATCGCCTCCCGCAGCGACGAGGCCTGCTCGAGGATCACCTGGCCGATGCGCGGATGCTCGCCGATCGCCTGCCACTCCCCGTCGGTGAGCTTCTCGGGCTTGTCGAGGATCTCCGGCGACACGGCCAGCTTGCCGAGGTCGTGGAGCAGAGCCGCGATGCGGATGCGCTCGATCTCGTCGCCGGGCAGGCCCATCTCGAGCCCGATCCCGGTCGCCAGCGAGGCGATCATGTCCGACGGCCGGCCGCGGTGATGCGGCTGCGGGGCGAGCACCGAGGCCAGCGCCTGGGTCGCCGTGTCGCTGGCCCACTGGCCGATGGCGGTGGCCGCCGCGCGCCGTTCGGCTGCGATCGGCGAGCGCCGCACCGGAGCCTCCTCGTCCAGGTCGCGGTAGAGGTAGGTGCGGTTGCGGCCGAGCGACTTGGCGGCGTACATCGCCGCATCGGCCTGGTCGACCAGGGCGTCGACCAGGAGCTCGCTCCCGACGCCGCCGGCGATCCCGATGCTGATCGTCACGCGCAGCCGCTGGCCATGGGCGATCACCAGCTCGTGGGCCATGACCAGAGAGCGGAGGTGCTCGGCCAGGTTGACCGCGTCGTCGATGCGGGTCTCGGGCAGGATCAGCATGAACTCCTCGCCGCCGTAGCGGCCGAAGAGATCGGAGACCCGCACGTTGTCCGCCACGAGGGCCGCGACCTGGCGCAGCACCGCGTCGCCGGAGTTATGGCCGTACGTGTCGTTGATCGGCTTGAAGCGGTCGATGTCGATGAAGGCCACGCTCAGCGGCTTGTGGTGGCGATGGGCGCGCTCCACCTCGCTGACCAGCGTGGCGAGCAGCGTCTCGCGGTTGGAGACGCCGGTCAGGCGGTCGTGCGTGGCGCGCGCCTCGACCTGGAGGAAGGCGCCGCTGGCCGCGTTGAAGGCGCGCGCCAGGCGGCGCTCGGGCGCGGCGCCGTACTCGCGCAGCGAGACCGGCTCATCCGACTCGAGGGTCGCCTCGAGCGCGGCGGCCAGGCGATTGAGGCGCCATCCCATCCAGCTCCACGCGATGAGCGCCATGCTCGTCATGCCCGCGACCGCCGCCACGGTCATGAGGCCCAGGAAGCGCGTGCGCTCCGCCTCACCCGCCAGGTTCAGCACCCCCGAGACGGCGACCACCGTTCCCGCCACGGCCAGGGGCGCGAGGAACCCGAGGAACCGGGCCAGACGGAGCATGGAATCCTCATGAATGGATGAGATCGGACTCCGTCAAGGATCGTCGTCGGGACCGGCCGCGGGCTATGGGTCGATGGTCACCCGGTTGTCTCGTGGCACCGCCTCCGAACCGAGCGGACGCCGATGGGCGGTGCGGTGCAGTACTCCCCCGGTACCGATGGCTGCGGCGTCAGGCGCGGCGGCTCGCGGTGGTCGGCGCCCAGGCCAGCGCGGCGGCCACCGTGGCGACCGCGGCGCCCGGCAGCAGGTACGGCGTGGCGCTTTCGACGAGCACGGCGATGGCGGCGGCCACGACGGCACCCATCGAGACCAGCCACGCGGCGGACCGCTCGCCGCGGGCGTGCAGCCATGCCCCGAGGAGGACGAGGGCGAAGGCGAAGGCGGCGACCAGCAGCAGCAGCGCGGTGCCAGGGGGCACCCCGGTCGCCAGGAGGCTGCTGGTGGCGGTCGAGCTCTCGCCCACGCCACCCGGCTCGAGTGAGAATGTTGCGCCGCCCAGGCGCGGGGCAAGGAGGTAGATCCCGACCCCCACCCAGCCCAGGGCGGCCGCGAGCGTCGCCGCCAGCAGCTCGATCCATCGCATGCCGGCCATCCTAGGCGCTATCATCGACGACGTGCTGCACCCCACGCGCGACGCCTGATCCGATCGTGATCCCGCGGCGCGCCACACCCGCCGACGCTGCGGGCGCCGTGCACCCCGAGCCGCTCGCCGAGCTGCCCGTGTACGAGCCTCACGGGCCGCGTGAGGAGTGCGGGGTCTTCGGCGTCCACGCCCCCGGCCAGCCGGTCGTGCGGCTTACCCATCTCGCCCTCCATGCCCTCCAGCACCGCGGCCAGGAGTCGGCCGGGATCGCCGTCAGCGACGGCCAGCGGCTGCGCCTGCACAAGCGCCTCGGGCTGGTGAGCCAGGTCTTCGACGAGGAGGCGCTCGGCTCGCTGGGCGACGGGAGCATCGCCATCGGGCACACCCGCTATTCGACCACCGGCTCGAACTCGCTGCCCAACGTGCAGCCGGTCTACGCGCAGAGCGAGATCGGCGAGCTGATGCTGGGCCACAACGGCAACCTGGTGAACGCCACCTGGCTGCGCGACGAGCTGGGCGAGCAGGGCGTGGAGTTCACCACCGCCAGCGACACCGAGGTCCTCGCCCGCCTCATCGCCCACGCCCCGGGCCGCAGCTGGACGGCGCGCGTCGAGCACGCCTTCCACCGCGCCATGGGCGCGTACACGTTCACCATGCTCACCGGTGACGCCCTCGTCGCCGCCCGCGACCCGATCGGCTTCCGGCCCCTCGCCCTCGGTCGCCTCGAGGACCCCGCGGGCCGCCCGCTCGGCTGGGCGGTCGCCTCGGAGTCGGCGGCGCTCGACGCCATCGGGGCGCGCTTCGTGCGGGACGTGGAGGCGGGCGAGATCCTGACCATCGACGCGGACGGCGTGCACTCGCATCGGTCGAGCGTCCGCGGACGCGACGAGAAGCTGTGCGTCTTCGAGTTCGTGTACCTCGCCCGCCCGGACAGCGTCATCGACGGACGCCTGCTGTACGAGGCGCGGCTCGAGATGGGGCGCCGCCTGGCGCGCGAGCATCCGGCCGAGGCCGACCTCGTCATCCCGGTGCCCGACTCGGCGATTCCCGCCGCCATCGGCTACGCGGAGGAGGCGGGGCTGCCGTTCCGTGAGGGGCTGATCAAGTCGCGCTACGTGGGACGCACCTTCATCCAGCCGGCCCAGGGGGGTCGCGAGACTGCGGTGCGCATGAAGTTCAACCCGCTGCCCGAGGTGCTGCGCGGCAAGCGCGTGGTGGTGGTCGACGACTCGATCGTGCGAGGCACGACCACCGGCCCGATCGTCGCCATGCTGCGCCGTGCCGGCGCCGCGGAGGTCCACGTCCGGATCCACTCGCCCCAGATGCGCCACCCGTGCTACATGGGGGTCGACACCGGCAACCGCAACGAGCTGATCGCCGCTTCCCACGACCTCGACGGGATCCGGCGCGCGATCGGCGCCGACTCGCTCGGCTACCTCTCCGAGGAAGGCCTGCTCGAGGCGGTCGGGGGCCGTCCCGACACCCGCTGCACCGCCTGCTTCAACGGCCGCTACCCGCTCGACGTGCCGATGGACGTCGACAAGTTCGTGCTGGAGCGCGGATGAGCCGCACGTACCGCGAGGCCGGCGTGGACATCGACGAGTGGAACCGCGCCCTGCCGCGCATCGCCGCCGCCGCGGCGGCGACGGGTACCGCGAGCGTCCTGGGCGGGGTCGGCGGCTTCGGATCGCTGTTCCGCTTCGACCCGGCGACGCACCCCGACCCGGTGCTCGTCGCCTCGACCGACGGCGTGGGCACCAAGCTGCGCGTGGCGCAGGCGCTGGAGCGCTACGACACCATCGGCATCGACCTGGTCAACCACTGCGTCAACGACATCGCGGTGTCGGGCGCCGACCCGCTCTTCTTCCTCGACTACCTCGGCGTCGGCCAGCTCAACGCGGACCGCGTCACCGAGATCGTGGGCGGCATCGCCGACGCCTGCGCCGCGGCGGGGGTGGCGCTGGTCGGCGGCGAGACCGCCGAGCTGCCGGGGATCTACGAGAGCGGCGACTTCGACCTCGCCGGCTTCATCGTGGGGGTCGTGGCCCGCGCCGAGCTGATCGACGGGTCCGCGGTGGCGGCGGGCGACGCGGTCATCGGCCTGCCGTCGTCCGGACTGCACACCAACGGCTATTCGCTGGCCCGCCGCGTCCTGCCGCCCGACACGTGGGGGCGGGCGATGCCGGCCGGTGACCGCACCATCGGCGAGACGCTGCTCGAGCCCCATCGGTCCTACCTCGACGAGATCCGCATCCTGCGCCGCGCGGTCGAGGTGCGCAGCCTCGCCCACCTGACCGGTGGCGGCTGGACCGAGAACATCCCGCGCACCCTGCCGGCGGGGCTGGGGGTCGAGGTCGAGACCGGCTCGTGGGCGGTGCCCGCGATCTTCACCCTGATCCAGTCCGCCGGCGACATCGGCGACGAGGAGATGGCGCGCACCTTCAACCTGGGCATCGGCCTCACCTGCGTCATCCCTGCTGCCCAGACCGATGCGGCCCGTGCCGCCCTCCCCGAGGCGCGGGTGGTCGGCCGGGTGGTGGCCGTCGAGCCCGGGGAGCCGCGCGTCCGCTTCGCGTGACGCGCACGTGGCGTGAGACCCACGCGACCGACCCGAGCCGGACCGCGGGACCACTGCTGGGTGCCATATGTCGCGGTGGTTCGCCTTCGTCAGCTCGTCGCGCCGCGGGGTGACATATGACCGGATGGATGCGCATTGGCGGCTCGTCTGCGCCGCGAGCGGCTCACGCCACGCTCAGGTGGGTCGCCGAGAGCGTCGTCTCACCGGCCCGTTGGTCGCCAATGCGAACCACGGATGCATATGACAACAGGTGGAGGTCGGCGCCCATGAGGGCGGCCGTGCAGCGATAGCGGAGCGCCGCGTGACCATCGGCGTGCTCGTCTCCGGCCGCGGGTCCAACCTGGCGGCAATCCTCGACGCCGGGCTGCCGGTGGCGCTGGTGATCAGCAACCGCCCCGGGGTGCGCGCGCTTGGGATCGCGGCCGCGCACGGCGTGCCAACGCTCGTCCTGCGCCGCTCCGACTTCGAGGGGGACGCCGATGCGCGCGACGGGGGGATCGGCGCGGCGCTCGCGCGCGCCGGCGTGACGCTCACGGTGCTGGCCGGCTACGACCAGCGGCTGCGTCCGCCGTACTTCGCCGCCTACGCGGGGCGCACGATCAACATCCACCCGAGCCTCCTGCCGGCCCACGGCGGAGCGGGGATGCTGGGGCTGGCCGTTCACGCATCGGTGCTGGCGGCGGGTGAGGCCGAAACCGGGGTGACCATCCACGAGGTCACCGAGGATCTCGATGCCGGTCCGGTGCTGGCGCAGGAGCGCGTCGTGGTGCGCCCGGGAGATACCGCGGAGGAGCTGGCGGCGCGCGTGCTGGAGGTGGAGCATCGGCTGCTGGTGGCGACGCTGCGGAACCTGGGCGCGGAAGCGGCGGCTGGCGCGCCCCGTGCTAGGATGACCGCTGCCGATCCCCCCAACGAGGCATAACGTCCATGCCTGAGGGCCTTCCGGATCCGGGGAAGATCTGGGACGACTTCATCAACAACCCCATCGTCCAGCTGGCCGGGCAGCTCATCGTCATCTACGTGGTGCTGCTGTGGCTGGGTACGGCGTACTGGGCGTTCCGCGACATGCAGGCGCGCACCGAGAACCCGATCCTGCCGTACTTCGCTGCGGCGCTGATCATCTTCTTCACGCCGCTGCTGTTCGTGTTCGCGGTGATCCTGTACCTCATCGTGCGCCCGCGCGAGACGATGGCCGAGGTCTACGAGCGCAGCCTGGCCGAGGAGTCGCTCCTCGCCGAGGTCGAGCGCAACGAGCTGTGCCCGGTCTGCCGCGACCGGGTCGAGACCGATTGGCTGGTCTGTCCGAACTGCCGCACCCGCCTCCACCGCGTCTGCCCCGGCTGCAACCGCCTCGCCGACCCGACGTGGCCGCTGTGCGCCTACTGCGGGCGCGACTTCGGACGCCTGCCGCGCCCGGTGACGGCACCCGCCGCCACCGCGTCGCGCGACGATCCCGGCTCGCGCCGCGACGTGACGGCCGAGCAGGGCGCGCTCGGCGGCGCCAACAGCTGACGCGCCCGACCGCTCGGTGGGGCCCTCTGACCCGGCGCTGACCCCACCCCCGGCTGCCCCGCCTGCCGGCCCCGAGCCGGTCCGCTGGCCGTGGGTCGCCGCGATCATCGTCGGCGGGCTGGCTCTCCTCGCCGCCGCCACCGGGATCGCCCTCGTCGCGACGCGCGACCTCCCGGCGTCGAGCGCCACCGCGTACCTGTGGATGGCCGGCGTGGGCGCGGTGCTGGCGCTCATCGGCCTCATCGGCCTGGCGCTGCGCGCCATTCGCGTCAAGCGCACGCTGCCGCCGGAGCGCTATCGCGGCCCGTCGGTGTTCGTGCTGCTGTTCATCGTGCTCGTCGCCGGCAACCTGCTGAGCGCCGCGTTCCTGCTCGAGGACCTCGGCGCCGTCGCGGAGGGCGCCGTGCTGCCCGCGCTGTCCGGCACGCTCCTCCTGCTCCTGACCCCGATCGCCTTCACCGCGGCGGTCCTCCTGTTCGTCCTCCTGCCCAACGCCCTGGCCGGTTTCCGCCTGACCGATGGACCACGGACCGTGGGCCGCCTGCTGGCCGGCGCCGGGCTCGGCGTGCTGGCCTGGGTCGGCGTGGCGGTGCTGTCGCTGGGCGTCGAGTGGGTCGCCCGGCAGCTCGGCCAGCCGGTCGAGGGACAGCAGCTCGTCGCCGACCTGCTCGCCAACGTCCACCCGGCGGTGGCCATCGTGGCCGCCTCGCTGGTCGTCCCATTCGGGGAGGAGCTCTTCTTCCGCGGCGTGGCGCTCAACGCCTGGGAGCGCGAGTACGGCCCGCGGCGCGGGCTGTGGGGCTCGGCGCTGCTCTTCACCGCCATCCACGTCCCCGATGGCGGCTACCTGGTGGTGGCGCCGATCCTGGTGCTGTCGCTCGTCCTGGGGGTGGCCTACCAGCGCACGCGCAGCCTGCCGCTGGTGGTCGGCCTGCACGGGGCCTTCAACGCGGTCAGCACCGTCCTGCTCATCATCGGCAGCTGACCGATGGCGGTGCGATAACGCTCCGCTAAGCCGGCGGTGATGCGCACCGTGCCACGATCCGCGGCATGGCAGCCACCGAGCTCGAATCCCTGCTCCGGGGCCTCGTGGGGCGCGATGCGGCGCACTCGGTGGCCGAGCATGTGCCGGACCTCGTCGAGCTGGGGCGGATGGACGCGGCCGAGCTGGCCACGCTGCCCGCCGTGGGCGCGCGCCGCGCCGCGGCCGTGGTGGCGGCCATCGAGCTGGGGAGGCGCGCCACCACTGCCTGGCCCGAGCTGCCGTGGGTGGTACGCCACCCCACCGACGTGGCGGACCGGCTGGTGGGCGAGATGGGCCTCCTCGAGCGCGAGGAGCTGCGCGTCCTGCTGCTGACCACCAAGAACGCGGTCGTGGCGATGCGGACCGTGTACGTCGGCAACCTGGCCGGCTCGTCGGTCCGGGTCGGCGAGCTGTTCCGCGACGCGGTGCGCCGCTCGGCGGCAGGCATCGTGGTCGTGCACAACCACCCCAGCGGTGACCCCGCCCCCTCCGGCGAGGACCTGCGCATCACCGGCGAGATCGCCGCCGCCGGCGCGCTGCTCGACATCGCGCTGCTCGACCACCTGGTCATCGGCCACGGCCGCTGGGTGAGCCTGCGCGCGCTGGGCGCATGCTGAGCCTCACGGCGCGACGATGATGCGCGCCACCGTGCCGCCGGCGAGGTCGGCGACGTACAGCTCACCGGCCTCATCGGTGCCGAAGGCGGAGATGGCGAGGTCCGTCTCCGCCACCACCTTGGGGGTGGTGGTCCCCTCGTCGACCTGGAGGGTGTAGAGCAGGCCGGCGCAGTAGTCGCCGAACACGTAGACCCCCTCGAGGTCCGGCTGGGCGGTGCCGCGATACACGTGCCCGCCGACGACCGCGCAGGTGCCCGCCTCCCCGGTGCGGTACTGCGCGATGGGCTTGACGAACGGCCGCTGGTCGCAGGTGGCGTCGATGAAGCAGGACCGGCCCTCCATGACGTTCCAGCCGTAGTTCTCCCCGCCGTTCGAGTCGCCCGGCTGCCGGTCGATCTCCTCCCACGTGCCCTGCCCCACGTCGGCGATGTAGAGGTCGCCCCATCGGGGGTCGAAGCTGAAGCGCCATGGGTTGCGCAGCCCGATGGCCCACACCTCCGGCGCGCCCGCGCCGGGCTCGATGCCCTCGGCGGCGTACGGGTTCGTCGGCGGGACGGCGTAGGGTGCGCCGTCCGGCGCGGCATCCACGTCGAGCCGCAGGATCTTGCCGAGCAGGGTGGTGCGGTCCTGCCCGTTCTGCTCCGGGTCGCCGGCGCCGCCGCCGTCGCCGAGCCCGACGTACAGGTAGCCGTCCGGTCCGAAGGCCAGCTGCCCGCCGTTGTGGTTGCCGCGCTCGTCGGGGATGGCGAACAGGATGCGCAGCGACGCGGGGTCCGCGATGGCCCCGTCGGCGGCGGCGGTCAGCTCGGCGAGCGTGTTGGCGCCGTCCCCGGCGGCGGTGTAGTAGACGAAGAGGCGCCGGTTGTCGGCGTACTCCGGATGGAAGGCCACGCCCAGCAGCCCCCGCTCGCCACCCGCCATGACGAGGCCCGACAGGTCGACGAAGGGCTCGGGTCGCACGGTCCCGTCGGCATGGACGACCCGCACCCGGCCGCCGCGCTCGTTGACGTACAGGTCGCCCGAGCCGTCGCCGGCGTGCGTGATCCCGATCGGCTCGACGAGCCCCGCCGCGAACGGCTCGAGGGCCAGGGCGTCCGGCCCGGAGTCGAGCGGCGGGATGGTGGAGCCGGGCCGGCTGGCGACCGGGGACGGAGTGACGCTCGCCGCCGGGCTCGGCGCGAGGCGGACGGAGGCAGCCGGCGAGGTCACCGGCGCGGGGCCGGTGCAGGCCACCAGGGCCAGCAGGAGGGCGACGCAGTGGGCGGCGCGCGGGCGCGGGCGAGCGGTCATGGGTCACCCGACACTACCCCGGAACGTGCTCCCGCGTTCGGAAGCGCGCCCGCGCATCGGGTAGGGTGTCGGTGATGACGACCACCAGGGCGGGCCTCCGCGCGGCCGGGGCCCTCAGCCAGCGCCTGGGCGGAGCGGACCGCGTCGACCCGGCTCCCGACGAGGTCGGGACGCGGCGGACGGTCGTGATCGAGCGCGTCGCGCCGGAGCTCGACGGGGGCCGCTACCCGGTGAAGCGCGTCGTCGGCGACGTGCTGCTGGTCACCGCCGACATCCTCGCCGACGGGCACGAGCTGCTCGACGCGGCGCTCCTGGTGCGCGCGGAGGACGATCCGGCGGAGACGTGGCACGAGGCGCCGATGCGCCTGGTCGACAACGACCGCTGGGCCGGCCGCGTGACGCTCGAGCGGAACGTGCGGCATCGGTACACCATCGAGGCGTGGCGCGACGCCTGGGGCAGCTGGGTGGAGGGGATCGGCAAGAAGGTCGATGCCGGGATCGCCGTTCCGACCGAGCTCGCCGAGGGGCGGGTGCTGCTGACGGCGGCGCTCGACCGCGCCCGCGCCGCCGGCGACGCGGCGGCGACCCGTGGCATCGAGGCGGCGCTGGCGGCGCTGGACCGGGGAAGCACCGAGGCCGCCACCGTCACCGCCCTGACCGCCGAGCCCCTCCTGGCCCAGATGCGCCGCCACGCGGATCGCGGCGCGGCGACCCGCTACCCGCTCGAGCTCGAGGTGGTGGTCGACCGCGAGCGCGCCCGCCATGGCGCCTGGTACGAGCTCTTCCCGCGCTCCCAGGGGCGCGACCCGGCGGCGCCCACCGCGACCACCCTGGCGTACGCGATCTGGCGGCTCGACGACATCGCCGCCATGGGCTTCGACGTGGTGTACCTGCCGCCGATCCACCCGATCGGGGTCACGCATCGCAAGGGGCGCAACAACACGCTGGTCGCGGAGCCGGGCGACCCGGGCAGCCCCTACGCCATCGGGGCGGCCGAGGGCGGGCACCGAGAGGTGGCCCCCGAGCTCGGCGGCCTGGAGGCGTTCGAGCGCTTCCGGCGCGCGGTCGAGGAGCGAGGCATGGAGCTGGCACTCGACATCGCCATCCAGGCCAGCCCCGACCACCCCTACGTGACCAGCCACCCCGAGTGGTTCCGCCACGCCCCCGACGGGACGATCAAGTACGCCGAGAACCCGCCGAAGAAGTACCAGGACATCTACCCGATCGACTTCTACGGCGACGACCCCGACGCACGGCGCGCGCTGTGGGAGGAGTGGCGCGACGTGTTCCGGCTGTGGGTCGAGCGCGGCGTGCGCATCTTCCGCGTCGACAATCCGCACACCAAGCCGCTGCCGTTCTGGGCCTGGCTCATCCGCGAGGTGCAGCGCGAGCACCCCGACGTCGTCTTCCTGTCGGAGGCGTTCACCAGGCCGAAGATGATGCGGGCGCTGGGCAAGATCGGCTTCACCCAGAGCTACACCTACTTCACCTGGCGCGAGACGGCCGCCGAGCTGCGCGACTACCTGACCGAGCTGACGCAGTCCGAGATGGCCGAGTACTACCGCGGCAACCTGTTCGCCAACACGCCCGACATCAACCCGCACCACCTCGACCACGGGCGCCCGGCGTTCGTCATCCGCAGCGTTCTGGCGGCCACGCTGAGCCCGAGCTACGGCATCTATTCCGGCTGGGAGCTGTGCGAGGCCGCGCGTCTCGGCGACCGCGAGGAGTACCTCGACAGCGAGAAGTACGAGATCCGGGCCCGCGACTGGGACGCGCCGGGCAACATCAAGCTGCTCATCGGCGAGCTCAACCGGCTGCGCCACGCCCATCCCGCGCTGCAGCTGTACGACAACCTGCGCTTCGAGTCGGTCACCGGCGACCGCACCCTCTTCTACCGCAAGGCGCTGCCCGACCCGGCGACCCCGGCCGACCCACTGACCGGCCAGCCGTCGCGCTGGAGCGATGCGATCTTCGTGGCCGTCAACTGCGACCCCACCAGCGCCCAGACCGCCATCCTGCACCCCGACCTGCCCGCGATCGGGATCGGCTGGGACGACCCCTACCGCGTCACCAACCTGCTGAGCGGCGAGGAACGCACCGAGCGCGGCGCCGACCTGGCGGTCGACCTCAACCCGGCGGGGGAGCCGTTCCGCATCTTCCGCATCACGCCTCTCTAGCCCCCACCGGAGGGTCCACACCAGACCGATGTCCACGACCCATCTTCCCGATGTCACCCCGGCGGCGGTGCCGATGACCGACGGGACCGTCCCGGTCCACCGCGACGACCCGCTCTGGTACAAGGACGCGGTCATCTACCAGCTCCACGTGAAGGCGTTCCACGACTCCACGGACGACGGGATGGGCGACTTCGCGGGGCTCACCACCAAGCTCGACTACATCGCCGACCTGGGCGTCACGGCCATCTGGCTGCTGCCCTTCTACCCGTCGCCGCTCCGTGACGACGGGTACGACATCGCCGACTACCTCAACGTGCACCCCGACTACGGGACGCTGCGCGAGTTCCGCGCCTTCGTTCGGGAGGCGCATCGGCGTGGCCTGCGGGTCATCACCGAGCTGGTCGTCAACCACACCAGCGACCAGCATCCGTGGTTCGCCGAGTCGCGCGCCAGCCGCAGCAGCCCCAAGCGCGACTGGTACGTGTGGAGCGACGACGACACGAAGTACGCCGACGCGCGGATCATCTTCACCGATACCGAGGTCAGCAACTGGGCCTGGGACCCGGGGTCGCAGCAGCATTACTGGCATCGGTTCTTCAGCCACCAGCCGGACCTCAACTACGACAACCCGGCGGTGGTCAGGGCGGTGACCCGGGTGATGCGCTTCTGGCTCGACCTGGGCGTCGATGGGCTGCGCCTGGACGCGGTGCCCTACCTGGTCGAACGCGAGGGGACCAGCTGCGAGAACCTGCCGGAGACGCACGCGGTCCTCAAGCGCCTGCGGGCCGCGATGGACGAGAAGCACCCCGGGCGGATGCTGCTCGCCGAGGCGAACCAGTGGCCGCCCGACGTGCGCCCCTACTTCGGCGACGGCGACGAGTGCCACATGGCGTTCCACTTCCCGCTCATGCCGCGCATCTGGATCGCGCTGCGCCGCGAGGATCGTCACCCGATCGTCGACATCATGGAGCAGACCCCCGAGATTCCCGACGCCGCGCAGTGGGCGATCTTCCTGCGCAACCACGACGAGCTGACCCTGGAGATGGTCACCGACGAGGAGCGCGACTACATGTGGTCGGAGTACGCCGCCGACCGCCGGGCGCGCATCAACCTCGGGATCCGGCGCCGCCTGGCGCCGCTGGTCGACAACAGCCGCCGGCGCATCGAGCTGCTCAACTCGCTCCTGTTCAGCATGCCCGGCACCCCGATCGTCTACTACGGCGACGAGCTGGGGATGGGCGACAACGTCTACCTCGGCGACCGCAACGGGGTGCGCACGCCGATGCAGTGGACCGGCGACCGCAACGCGGGGTTCAGCCGCGCCGACGTGCACGCCCTCTACTCGCCGCTGGTCAGCGACCCGGTGTACGGCTACCAGGCGGTCAACGTCGAGGCCCAGGAGCGCGTCCCCGGCTCGCTCCTCAACTGGATGAAGCGCCTCATCCGTGTCCGCAAGCAGTACCCGGTCTTCGGGCGCGGCTCCCTCGCCTTCCTCCATCCGGAGAACCGCAAGGTGCTGGCGTACCTGCGCGAGCACGAGGGCACGTCGATCCTGTGCGTCGCCAACCTGTCGCGCTTCGCCCAGTACGTCGAGCTGGACCTGTCGGCGTACGCCGGCCGCGTGCCGGTGGAGCTGATCGGGCGGGTCCACTTCCCGCGCATCGGCGAGCTGCCGTACCTGCTGACCCTCGGCCCCCACGACTTCCTCTGGTTCGAGCTGACCGATGGCGACGGCTGACTGGGTCGCCGCCCAGCGCTGGTTCCGGAGCAAGTCGCGCGCGGTCGCCGGCGTCACCGCCGTCGACCACCTGCCCCTGACCGATGCCGCGGGCCTGGCGGTCGTGGAGGTCGCCTACACCGATGGCGGTCCCCGCGACCGCTACCTGCTGCCGCGCGTCGACGGCCGTGAGCCGGCGGACGGTGAGGGTGCCTGGCGGGCGCTGCTCATCGCCATCGCGGCGGGCGGCGAGCTCCACGGGGCGCACGGCCGGCTGCGCTGCGACCCGACCCCCGCGCTGGCCGAGCTGCTGCCCTCGCCGCGCGAGGCGGCGGCGGCCCTCGCCGAGCGGCGGCTCGGCGTCGAGCAATCCAACACCAGCGTCGTCCTCGGGGAGCGCCTGGTCCTCAAGCTGTATCGCCTCCTCGAGCCGGGGAGCAACCCGGACATCGAGATCGGCGCCTTCCTGGGCCGGGTCGGCTTCGCCGAGACGCCGGCGCTGGCGGGCAGCGCGACCTACCTGCCGGCCCGTGGCGAGCCGTGCGCCGCAGCGATGCTCCAGGCCTTCGTCCCGTCGCGGGACGACGGGTGGGGTGAGCTGCTGCGCCTGCTGGCGACCGATCCGGCGGCGGCGACCCGGGCCGCAGGGGAGATCGGCGGCCTGACGCGCCGCCTCCACGACGCCCTGGCCAGCCTGCCGCACGACTCCGCCTTTCCGGCACGACCCGCCACGACGGCCGAGGCGGCCGGCTGGCGGGCGGGGAGCGAGGCGCAGCTGGCCGCCGCCATCGGCACGCTGACCGGCGATTCCCACGACCGGCTGGTGCGCGCGGCTCCCGCGCTCCGTGCCCGCTTCGCCGACGCGTTCGGACGCGCCGTGGGCGAGGCGCGCGTGACGCGCATCCACGGCGACTACCACCTCGGCCAGCTGCTGGCCACCGAGCGTGGGTTCGCGGTCATCGACTTCGAGGGCGAGCCGGCCCGCCCGTTGGCCGAGCGCCGCGCACCGAGCTCACCGCTGCGCGACGTGGCCGGCATGCTGCGCTCGCTCGACTACGCCGCCCGCACCGCGGAGCGCGGCGACCGCGCGCCGGGCTTCGGGCCGGACGCCTGGCTGGAGGAGGCGCGCGCGGCGTTCCTGGACGGGTACGGGGGCCTCTCCGCCGCCGACGCCGCACTGGTCGAGGCCTTCGAGCTCGAGAAGGCGTGCTACGAGGTGCGCTACGAGGCGAACAACCGGCCCGCCTGGCTGTGGCTGCCGCTCGGCGCGATCGAGCGCCACGCCGGCGTGGCGGCACGTGGCTAGGGCCTATCCTGCTCGCCACATGCGAGCCGCCGTCGACGCCCCGATCCCCGGATGAGGGTCTGGCGCGGGCGCCCCTACCCGCTCGGGGCGACGTGGGATGGCGGCGGGGTGAACTTCGCGCTCTTCAGCGAGCATGCCACCGGCGTCGAGCTGTGCCTCTTCGACCGCGACGGCGACGGGGGCGCCGAGACGCGGATCGCGGTCACTGCCAAGACCGAGCAGGTGTGGCACTGCTACCTGCCCGACGCGCGTCCCGGGCAGCGCTACGGCTACCGCGTCGACGGGCCCTACGCGCCGCAGGAGGGGCATCGCTTCAACCCCGCCAAGCTGCTGCTGGACCCGTACGCGCGCCGCATCGACGGCGCGGTCACCTGGGACGACGCCCTCTTCGGCTACCGCGTCGGCGGCGAGGCCGGCGAGCGCGACGAGCGCGACTCGGCGGCGCACATGCCCCGCAGCGTGGTGCTCAACCCGGCCTTCGTCTGGGGGCCGGACCGCCAGCTGAAGACGCCGTTCACCGACTCGGTGATCTACGAGGTCCACGTCAAGGGCTTCACCCAGCGCCATCCCGACGTGCCGGCGGAGCTGCGGGGCACGTATGCCGGCCTCGCCTCGGAGGCGGCGCTCGACCACCTCGGCAGGCTCGGCATCACCGCCGTCGAGCTGCTGCCGGTCCACCAGCACGTCGACGAGCGCTACCTCGCCGACCTGGGGCTGTCGAACTACTGGGGCTACAACACCATCGGCTTCTTCGCGCCCGACAATCGGTACAGCGCCACCGGCGAGCCGGTGAGCGAGTTCAAGACGATGGTCAAGCGCCTCCACGACGCCGGGATCGAGGTGATCCTGGACGTGGTCTACAACCACACCGGCGAGGGCAACGAGCTCGGCCCCACGCTCAGCTTCCGCGGCATCGACAACGCGGCCTACTACCGCCTGGATCCCGAGGACGCCTCGCGGTACGTCGACTACACCGGGACCGGCAACACCCTCGACGCCACGCAGCCGCGGGTCCTCCAGCTGATCATGGATTCGCTGCGCTACTGGATCGACGAGATGCACGTCGACGGCTTCCGCTTCGACCTGGCGGCGGCGCTCGCCCGTGAGCTGCACGACGTGGACAAGCTGGGCAGCTTCTTCGACATCATCCACCAGGACCCGACCATCTCCCAGGTCAAGCTCATCGCCGAGCCGTGGGACCTCGGGCCGGGCGGCTACCAGGTCGGCAACTTCCCGGTCGGCTGGGCCGAGTGGAACGGCAAGTACCGCGACACCGTGCGCCGCTTCTGGAAGGGCTTCGGGGGCCAGGCCGGCGAGCTCGCCTACCGGCTCACCGGCTCGTCGGACCTGTATGCCAGCTCGGGGCGCAGCCCGCACGCCAGCATCAACTTCGTGACCGCCCACGACGGCTTCACGCTTCACGACCTGGTGACCTACGAGGCCAAGCACAACGAGGCCAACGGCGAGGAGAACCGGGACGGTGACAACGACAACAACAGCGTCAACTTCGGCGTCGAGGGCGAGACCGACGACGAGGCGATCAACGCCCTGCGCCAGCGCCAGGTGCGCAGCATCCTGGCCACCCTGGTCCTCTCCCAGGGGGTACCGATGCTGCTCGGCGGCGACGAGATCGGCCGCACCCAGCGCGGCAACAACAACGCCTATGCGCAGGACAACGAGATCAGCTGGTTCGACTGGGACCTCGACCGGTCGCAGCGGCAGCTGTTCACCTTCACCCGCAGCCTGATCAGCCTCTTCCGCCAGCACCCGGTGCTGCGGCGCAGCACCTTCTTCCAGGGGCGCCAGATCCGCGGCTCGAAGGTCAAGGACCTCACCTGGTTCGCCCCTGACGGCTCGGAGATGAGCGACGACGCGTGGGCCACCGAGGGGGTCCGCACGCTGGGCCTCCAGCTCGCCGGCGACGCCATCGACGAGACCGATGCGCGCAACCAGCCGATCGTCGACGACACGTTCCTGTTCATCCTCAACGGCGCCGACGAGCCCGTCTCGTTCGTGCTCCCCAATCACGGCCACGCCCGGCGCTGGGAGGTGGTCTTCGACACCGTCCAGCCGACCTTCGGCGGCGCGCACGGCGAGCACGACGGGGGAGCCGCGGTCGAGGTCGCCGAGCGGGCGGTCGTGCTCCTGCGCCGCCTGCCCCGGCCGCGCCGACCCGGCGCGTGATGGACCGCTCCGGCGACGCCGGGGCGTGGGGCGTCCCCGCCTCGTACCGCGACGCGTTCGAGCGGCGCCGGACGGTCAGCCCGCGCTCGCGCCGCGCCGTCCTGCGCGCCATGGGCGTCGAGCCCGGCACCCCGCCGCCGGTCGCGGCGCCGGTGCATCTCGTGCCCGCCGGCTCGGCGCCGCGCCTGTCGGGCGAGCTGCGGCTCGAGGACGGCACGCTGGTCGGCACGGTCGACGCGCTGCCGGCGGACCTCCCGATCGGCTACCACCACCTCGACGACGCGCTGCTGCTGGTCGCCCCGCCGCGCTGCCACCTGCCGCGCGGCCTGCGCGCCTGGGGCTGGATCGCCCAGCTGTACGCGGCCCGCTCAGCGGGGAGCTGGGGCCATGGCGACCTCGCCGACCTGCGGCAGCTGGGAGCCATGGCGCGGGAGCAGGGCGCCGGGTTCGTGGCCGCCTCGCCCGCGTGGGCGCCGAACCCCGGGGTGGCAACCCCCGAGGCGAGCCCCTACTTCCCGTCGACGCGTCGCTTCCTCTCGCCGCTCTACCTGCGCCTCGAGGAGGTCCCCGACGCCGACGCCGCGGGCATGGAGCTGGTCCGCCTCGCCGCGGCCGGGCGGGCGCTCAACGGGAGCCCGCGCATCGACCGCGCCGCCGTGGCCGAGCTGAAGCTGCGAGCGGCGGACCTGGTGTGGCGGGCCACCGGCTCGCGTTCGGTTCCCGAGCCGTTCCGCGCCGCGCTCGGCCCGTCGCTCCGGCGCTGGGCCACGTTCGCGGCGCTGTCCGAGGCGCTGGGACCGGATTGGCGCACCTGGGCCGAGGCGTACCGCGACCCCGACGCGCCGGCCGTCGGTCGCTTCGCGACGGCCTCCGCCGAGCGGATCGCGTTCCACGAGTGGGTGCAGTGGCAGCTCGACCGCCAGCGCGCCGCGGCCGGGGCCGCCATCCCGATCGTCAACGACCTGCCGGTGGCCGGCGACCCGGCCGGCTTCGATGCCTGGGAGTGGCAGGCGCTGCTCGCCGACGGGGCCACGCTGGGCGTCCCAGCCGACCGCTTCAACCCGATCGGCCAGGACTGGGGGCTGCCGCCGTTCGTGCCGCACCGGCTCCGGGCAGCCGGCTATCGGCCCTTCATCGAGACCGTCCGCGCCGGACTGCGACATGCCGGCGGCCTGCGCCTCGACCACGTGCTCGGCCTCTTCCGCCAGTGGTGGGTGCCGGCCAGTACCGGTGCCGCCGCCGGGGCGTACGTCCGCTTCCCGACCGACGAGCTGCTCGCCGTGCTGGCCATCGAGAGCCACCGAGCTCGCGCGCTGATCGTCGGGGAGGACCTCGGGACCGTGCCGCGCGGGGTCCGGCCGCGGCTCGCCCGCGCGAACGTCCTCTCCACGCGCCTGATGTACTTCGAGCGGCGTTCCCCGGCGGCCTGGCCGCGCAAGGCGCTGGGCGCCATCACCACCCACGACCTGCCGACGCTGGCCGGGCTGTGGGACGGATCGGACCTGGTCGACCTGGCGCGCTCCGGCCTGCCGGTCGATCCCGACGCGCCCGAGCGGCTGCGGGCCCGGGTCGTCGAGGCGAGCGGTGGGGTCCCGGGCGACGACGTCGCAACGGCCGTCCTGCGCGCGCATCGGGCCCTGGCGAGCGCGCCGTCCGCGCTCGTCGGCGCCACGCTGGAGGACGCGCTGCTGGTCGCCGAGCGTCCGAACGTGCCCGGCACGGTGCCCCCGATGCGCATCAACTGGTCGACCGCGCTGCCGCGCCCGCTCGAGGAGCTGCCGCGGGACCCGTTCGTGGCGCGCCTGGCCGAGGCGCTGCGCCGCTAGGCGAGGTCGGCCGGGCGCAGGACCAGGACGCCGAGCGGGGGGAGCGTCAGCGACACGGAGGCCGGCTGCCCGTGCCACGGCTCGTCGACCGCGTCGACGGCTCCCAGGTTGCCGACGTTCGAGCCGCCGTACGCCTCGGCGTCCGAGTTGAGCACCTCGTCCCAGCGCCCGCCGCGCGGCAACCCGACCCGGTACCCCGGACGCGGCAGCGGCGTCAGGTTCATGACCACCGCCACGCATCGCCCGCTCGACGGGTCGACGCGCAGGTACGCGTACACCGAGGCGTCGGCATCGGTCGCGTCGATCCAGGCGAACCCGTCGGGATCGGGGTCGGCGGCCCACAGGGCCGGCTCGGAGCGGTACAGGGAGCCCAGGTCGGCGAGGTAGCGCGCCAGTCCGGCGCGCAGGGGCTCGTCGGCCAGGTGCCACGGCAGCGCCCGCTCGTCCGACCACTCCTCCCATGGGGCGAGCTCGGTGCCCATGAAGAGCAGCTTGCCGCCCGGCTGCGTGTACAGGTCGGCCAGCAGCGAGCGCAGGTTGGCGAAGCGCTGCCACTCGTCGCCGGGCATCTTGCGCAGCAGCGAGCCCTTGCCATGCACCACCTCGTCGTGCGAGAGGGGCAGGACGAAGTGCTCGCTGTACTGGTACAGGCTGCGGAAGGTGAGCCGGTCGTGGTGCCACCGGCGGTGCACCGGATCGCGGCTGAAGTAGTCGAGATGGTCGTGCATCCAGCCCATGTCCCACTTCATGCCGAAGCCGATGCCGCCCGCGTAGGTGGGCCGCGTGATGCCGCCGAAGGCGGTCGACTCCTCGGCTACGGTGAAGGTTCCCGGGTGCCGCCCGTAGCAGCGCTCGTTCACCTCGCGCAGGAAGGCGATGGCGTCGAGGTTCTCGCGCCCGCCGTAGCGGTTCGGCACCCACTCGCCGGCCTTGCGCGAGTAGTCGAGGTACAGCATCGAGGCCACCGCGTCGACCCGCAGCCCGTCGACGTGGTAGACGTCGAGCCAGAAGAGGGCATTGGCGACCAGGAAGTTGCGCACCTCGGGGCGCCCGTAGTTGAAGATCAGCGTCCCCCAGTCGGGGTGCTCGCCGAGGCGCGGGTCCTCGTGCTCGTAGAGCGACGTGCCGTCGAAGCGGCGCAGTCCGAAATCGTCGCGCGGGAAGTGGGCCGGCACCCAGTCGACGATCACCCCGATCCCGCCGCGATGCAGCTCGTCGACGAACGCGGCGAAGTCGTCCGGGGCGCCGAAGCGCGCCGTGGGGGCGTAGTAGCCGGTCACCTGGTAGCCCCACGACGCGTCGAGCGGGTGCTCGGCCACCGGCAGCAGCTCGACGTGGGTGAAGCCGAAGCGGTGGCAGTGCGCCACCAGGCGGGGCGCCAGCTCGCGGTAGGTGAGCCAACCGCCATCCGGGTCGCGCATCCACGACCCGAGGTGCACCTCGTAGGTGGCCATCGGGCTGCGCGTCGGCTCGCGCGTCGCGCGCTCGCGCATCCAGTCGTCGTCGGACCACGCGAACGCGGTGATGTCCCACACCCGCGATGCCGTCTCCGGGCGCAGCTGCATGGCGAAGCCGAGCGGGTCGGCCTTCAGGCGCAGGCTGCCGTCGGCGCCGAGCAGCTCGTACTTGTAGAGCTCGCCGGGTCCGATGTCCGGCACGAACAGCTCCCACACGCCCGAGGCGCCGAGCGAGCGCATGGGAGCCAGGCGGCCGTCCCATCGGTCGAAGTCGCCGACGATTCGCACGCTGCGCGCCCCCGGCGCCCAGACGGCGAACGCGACCCCCGCCACGCCGTCGACGACGCGCGGATGAGCCCCCAGCACGTCGTACAGCCGCTCGTGGGTCCCCTCCGCGATGAGGTGCAGGTCGAGCTCGCCGAGCGTCGGCAGGAACCGATACGGGTCCTCGCGTTCCCACGTGTTGCCGTCGGCGAACCCGTAGCGCAGCCGGTACGGTGCCCCGCCCGGCACGGCGGCGGCCCACAGCCCGTCGCCGAGCGACGACATCGGGATCGCCGCCCCGTCGACCAGCACGTCGACCCCCGCCGCGTCGGGATGGAAGGCGCGGACCACGTCGCCATGGCGGCCCAGGACGGCGTGCGGATCGTGATGGATGCCGCGCGCCAGCCGCGCGGCTTCGTCGGCGGCTGGCGCGAGGAGATCGTCGGCGGGCGCGGACATCGGTCTAACCATACGCTCCGGGGTGCGGCCGCAAGTTCCATGCGAGGGCTGTGCTACGGTTGCGCGAGGCGTCCGCGTGCCAGGACGCACCGACCCCGCAGACCACCGCGCGGCCCATTCGTGCCACGGGCTCGCGACGATCCACGAGAGGGACCTTGGGACTCTTCGACGGCCTGCTCGGCCTCCTCAGCCATGACGTCGGGATCGACCTCGGCACCGCCAACACGCTCGTCACCGTCCGCCATCGCGGCATCGTCATCAGCGAGCCGTCGGTGGTGGCGATGGACACGCGGACCAAGCGGGTGCTCGCGATCGGTGCCGAGGCGAAGCGCATGGTCGGGCGCACGCCGGCCAACATCGTCGCCATCCGGCCGCTGCGCGACGGGGTGATCAGCGATTTCGACGTCACCGAGCAGATGATCCGCTACTTCATCGCCAAGGTGCACGACCGCTTCGCCCAGGTCCGTCGCCCGCGCGTCCTGGTCGGCATCCCGTCGGGCGTCACCGAGGTCGAGAAGCGGGCGGTGCGGGACGCGACGATCAACGCCGGCGCGCGCTGGGCGCGCCTCATCGAGGAGCCGATGGCCGCGGCGATCGGCGCCGGGCTGCCGGTCAGCGAGCCGTCGGGCAGCCTCATCGTCGACATCGGCGGCGGGACCACCGAGGTGGCGGTGGTGAGCCTCGGTGGGATCGTGGTGGCACGCAGCATCCGCATCGGCGGCGACGAGATGGATACCGACATCGTCAGCTTCGCGCGACGCGAGTACAACCTGCTGATGGGCGAGCGGACCGCCGAGGAGATCAAGATCGCGGTCGGCTCGGCGTATCCCGGCGCCCAGGAGCGGACCGTCACGTTCCGCGGCCGCGACCTGCTCACCGGCCTGCCGCGCAGCGTCGAGGTGAGCGGGGACCAGATCCGCGAGGCGCTCGAGCCGTCGGTGGCGCAGATCGTCGAGGCGATCAAGGAGACGATCGAGGAGACGCCGCCCGAGCTGGTCGCCGACATCATGGACCAGGGGATCGTGCTCGCCGGCGGTGGGGCGCTGCTGGCCGGGCTCGACCGCCGCGTGGCCGAGGCGACGCAGATGCCGGTCCACGTCGCCGACGACCCGCTGACCTGCGTGGTGCGCGGCACCGGCAAGGTGCTCGAGGACCTCGACACGCTCGAGCGGGTCCTCGTCACCGAGCAGTTCACGCGCGCCCCACGCTGACGCCCCGGCCCGCGTAGCCAGACCGATGTTCGTCGGAGGCGGGCCGCGCCGGTCACGGAGCGGGCTCCTCTTCGCCGCCTTCACGGTCATCTCGCTGGTCCTGCTGCTCGCCTCGCGCACCCCGCAGGCGCGGGCCGTCCAGCAGGTCGGGGCCCGCGCGCTCGATCCCGTGCGCCAGGGCGTGACCGGCATCGGCGAGTCGATCGCCGGCCTGTTCGGGACGCTCGGCGAGATCGAGCGGCTGCGCAGCGAGAACGAGGCGTTGCGCGCGCAGGCGGCCGGCATGGCGCAGCGCATCACCGAGCTGACCGAGGCGGCGCGCGAGAACGCCGAGCTGCGTGAGCTGCTCGGCCTCCGCGAGTCGCTCGAGATGGAGCTGCTGCCGGTGCGCATCATCAGCGTCGACCCGTCGAACTTCACCTGGGAGGTGGGCATCGACGCGGGCAGCGACGACGGGCTCGAGGAGGGGATGGCGGTCGTCGGCAGCGCCGAGGGCGCCGGGGCCCTGGCGGGCACCGTGGTCAGCGTCACCGCCGACACGGCGCACGTGCGCTACCTGGTCGACACGCGGTCACGCGTCATCGCGCTCGACCAGCGGACGCGGGCGCTGGGCCTCGTCCAGGGGCGGCTTGGCGGTGAGCTGCTGATGGTCGACATCGGCGCGACCGACGAGGTCGCGGCCGGCGACACGATCGTCAGCGCGGGGCTGGCGCGCGGTGAGGAGGTGCGCAGCCGCTATCCGGCCGGCCTGCTCATCGGTCGCGTGCAGGCGGTCGAGACGGCACCCGGCGAGGGGCTCACCCAGACCGCCTTCGTCGAGCCGTCGCTCGACTTCCGCCGCCTGGATCGCCTGCTGGTGGTCCTCTCGTTCATCCAGGAGTAGGCGACCGAAGGGACCGTCGCCGCGCGGGACCATGGGGCCATAGGCTTGTCCGGGCTCCGGCCGTAGGGTCGGACGTGGCGATCGCATGCCTCGATCGTCGACACCGACCCAGCCTCACCAGGAGCCCTTCATTGCGCGACCGGACCGGAGCCGCCCTGCTCTCCGCCCTCGTCCTGGCCACCGCCTTCAGCGTGGCCGGGGCCCAGCCAACCCATGCCGCCGGCAAGAAGGTGGCGATCATCGTCGGGCCGACCGGCGCCCAGACCGATTCCTACCGCGACTCCGCCGACGCCGTCGCCGCCGCCGCCACCGCGGCCGGTGCCACGGTCGTCAAGGCCTATTCGCCGAACGCCACCTGGGCCAACGTCAAGAACGCGGTCAACGGCGCCAACATCATCGTCTGGATGGGCCACGGGAATGGCTACCCGAACCCGTACAGCTCCACCGAACTCACCAAGCAGGTCAACGGGTGGGGCCTCAACCGCACGACCACCAACGGCGACGGGGACAGCTGGTCGTCGACGATGATCTACTGCGGCGAGCGCGCGCTCCTCGGCACCCTCACTTCCAACGACGGCGACCAGTGGACCTACTGCGGTGGGAGCGCGAACAACGACGGAGTCACCCCCGCGCCGGGCTTTGCGATGATCTATGCCCATGCCTGCTACACCGCCGGCGCGGGCGAGCCAGGCGAAGCGACGCAGACCGAAGCGACCTACCTGGCGCGGGTCAAGAACTACTCCGCTCCGCCGCTGCGGCTTGGCGCCGGCGCGTACTTCGCCACCACCAGCGAGCAGGCACGCCTGGTGACCGCCATCCTCACCCAGCCGGGCACCTCGTACGGCGACATCTTCCGCGGGACCCGCGCCTACGCTGCCTCCGCGCTGCGCACCTTCGCGCACGCCGAGGTCGCCGGGCACAGCATCTGGCTCCAGAACAACGGCTACCACTACGCGTTCGCCGGCGACCCGACGCTCACCCCGTCGGGCACGCACGTGGTCACCGAGCCGACCGATGTCGACCGCTATGCCGGCGCGAACCGCTACGCCACCGCCGCCGCGATCTCCGCCGCTTCGTACGCCCCCGGCGTGCCGGTCGCCTACGTGGCCACCGGCGCCAACTTCCCCGATGCCCTCGCCGCAGGTGCCGCGGCAGCGCGACGGGGCGGCCCCGTCCTGCTGGTGACCGGCAGCGAGATCCCCGACGCGACGGCCACCGAGCTGAGCCGCCTGAGGCCCGGCTCGATCATCGTCGTGGGCGGGGCGTCGGTCGTCTCCGACGGCGTCCTGGACGGGCTGCGCGCGTACGCCACCAGCGGCAACGTGTGGCGCATCGCCGGCGCGACGCGCTACGAGACGGCTGCCCTCATCAGCGCCAACGCCTTCAGCGCTCCGGTCTCCGTGGCCTACGTGGCGACGGGCAAGAACTTCCCCGATGCGCTGGCCGGCGTCGCGGCCTCCGGCGCCGCCGGCGGCCCGGTGCTGCTGGTCACGCCCACCGAGATCCCGGGCGCCACGGCGTCCGAGCTGACGCGGCTGCGCCCGGGGAGGATCGTGATCCTCGGGTCGACCGGCGTCGTCTCGTCGTCCGTGGCGAGCCAGCTGGCCGCCTATGCGACCAGCGGCGTCGTCCAGCGCCTCGCCGGCGCAACGCGCTACGACACCGCGGCGGCCATCTCGGCCGGCTCGTTCGGCAGCGCCGACACCGTCTTCCTGGCGACCGGCGCGAACTTCCCCGACGCCCTGGGCGGCGGCCCGGTGGCCGGCAGCGTCCCGGGCCCCCTCCTGCTGGTGACCGCGAGCGACGTGCCGGCCGGCGCCGCCAACGAGCTGCGTCGCCTCGACCCCGAGCGCGTGGTGATCCTCGGCGGCACCGGGGTCGTCTCCGACGCGGTGATCAGCCAGGTACGGGCCATCCTGGGCGGCTGACCACCGCCCAGCCCGTGCCGTGGCCCCTTCGTACCATTGGGGGGAGCGGCATGGATCGGTACCGTCCGGTGCAGTTGCGCACCCGCATGCACCGGAGCGACCCCATCTCGTGAAGCTACTCGCACCCCGCCTGCTGACCCTCGTCGTGGCCGTCTCGCTGGCCCTGCCCGCCGCGGGCACGGC
>DASSPJ010000089.1:0-35014 GCA_035699665.1 Candidatus Limnocylindria bacterium | reverse complement strand
CTGCTCGAGATCGAGAACTTCTTCCGCACCTACAAGACCCTCGAGGAGCGGCCGACCGACGTGCGCGGCTGGCTGGGGGTCGACGACGCGTGGCGCATCATCGACGCGGCGATGGCCCGCGGCGCCGCCCCGCACGATCCCGACGACGCCGCCCCCGGCACCTGGCGCTGACCGGCGCTGCCGCGACCGCATGACCGATCCGCAGCCGCTGCGCCTCGCCTTCCTGGCCGATCCGAACAGCCTCCATACCCGCCGCTGGGTCGCGTGGTGCGCGGAGCGCGGGCACGAGGTCACCCTGCTCGATCCGTTCGACACGCGGGTCGATGACGGGCTTCCAGCGAGTGTGGGCGTGCGGGCGGTATCCGCTGCCGGGCCGCCGCTCCCGGGCGTCCGACTCCTGGCGCGCCGGCGCGCCCTGCGCGCGGCCCTGGAACGCTGCCGCGCCCAGGTGCTGCACGCCCATTTCGTGCGCCGCTTCGGCTGGCAGGCGGCGCTCTCCGGCTTTCGCCCGCTCGTCGTGTCGCCGTGGGGCTCCGACATCCTGCGCGCCCCGCGGCGCGCGGTCCGGACGCGGCTGTGGAACCGCTTCGCGCTCGGCTCCGCAACCCTCGTCACCGTCTCGTCGGAGGGGATGCGGGACGCGGCGATCCGCGCCGGGGCGCGCGCTGATCGCATCCAGCTCGTGCACCACGGGGTCGACACCCGCGCCTTCGCGCCAGGCCCACCCGACGCGAGCCTGGCCGAGCGGCTGGCCCTCGGGAACGCCGCGCTGGTCGTCTCACCGCGCTCCATCCGACCGCTCTATCGCCAGCCCGTGGTGGTCGACGCGGTGGCGCGCCTCGTCGCCGGCGGCCGCGACCTCGTCCTGGTGATGAGCGCCCGCGGCGCGGACCCGGCCACGCTGGCCGAGGTGCGTGCGCGGGCCGCCGCGGGCGGCATCGCGGAACGCCTGCGGATCCTCGACGACGTGCCCCACGACCAGCTCGCCGCGCTGTTCCGGCTCGCCGACGTGGTGGTCTCGGTGCCGGAGACCGACAGCTTCCCGGTCACCCTCCTCGAGGCGATGGCCTGCGCACGTCCGATCGTGGCCAGCGACCTGCCGGCCGTCACCCCCGTGCTGCGGGGGGTCGACGCAGGCGCCGCCTCGCTGGTCGTGCCGGTCGGCGACCCCGCGGCCACGGCCGCCGCCATCGAGCGCGCCCTCGCCATGGACCCCGACGCGCGGGCCGCGATGGGTGGCCGGCTGCGCGCCCACGTCGTGCAGACCGCCGACTACCAGACGAACATGGCGCGCATGGAACGCCTCTACCGCCAGCTGGCCGCCGGCCGGTGAGCCTGGCCACCCCGTTCGGGCGGCGCATCGCCGGCGTCTTCGCGACGCGGGTGGCGCGCTTCGTCATCGGGTTCGGCACCTCGTTCCTGCTGGCGCGCGTGCTGATGCCCGAGGGGCGCGGCCAGTACGCCCTGCTGACCATCATCCCCGCCATGCTGATGGCGCTCGGCCAGCTGGGGCTGCCGTCCGCTATGAGCTTCTTCGCCGGCCGCGGGCGCTCCATCGCCGCGCTCCAGCGGCTCGGCATCCTGCTCACCGCCGCCCTGTCGGTGGTGCTCGTGGGCGGGACCCTGCTCCTGCTCCCCTGGCTGACGGCCACCGTCCTGGAGCCGGCGCCGCAGGACCTGCTGATCGTCTCGCTGGCCTCGCTGCCCTTCCAGTTCCTCGCCGCCTTCGCGGGCTCGACGCTCATCGGTCGCCAGCGACTGCGCAACTACAACCTGATCCTGGTCGCGCAGTCGATCCTCATGCTCGTCCTGGTGCTGATCCTGGTCGGGGCGTTCCATCTCGGCGTCCTCGGCGCGGTGATCGCTTACGCATCGGTCGCCGTGCTGGCCGCCATCGCGACCAGCGTCGAGCTGCTGCGCGCGGTGCGCGAGGAGCGGGGGGCGCCGGCCCCCGGCATCGGTCTGTCACAGGTGCTTGGCTACGGGGTGCGCATCTACCCCGCCAGCGTCACCGGCTACTTCAGCTACCGCTCCGACGTGATCATCCTCAGCGCGCTGCTGGGCGACGCCACCGCGATCGGCCTGTACACGTTCGCGGTCAGCCTGGCCGAGCTCACCTTCTTCGTGCCCGACTCGGTGAGCACCGTCTTCTACCCCCGCGTGGCCAGCATGGACCGCGATGCCGCCGACGCGCTGGCCCCGCAGGTCTGCCGCTTCACGGTCCTCATCACCGCCCTCTCGGTGCTGCTCCTGATCCCCGCCGCGTTCGTGGCGGTGATCGTCATCCTGCCCGACTACCAGGGCAGCATCGCCCCGTTCCTGGTGATCATGCCGGGCATCGTGGCGCTCTCGGTGTCGAAGGTGCTGGCCGGTTACATCGGCGGCCTGGGGCTGCCGCTCTCGGTCGCCGGGGCCTCGTCGGCCAACCTGGCGATCAACATCGCGGCCAACCTGCTGCTGATCCCGGTGCTCGGCATCGTGGGCGCCGCGCTGGCGAGCCTCATCTCGTACGCGACCCACGCCACGCTGCTCGTGCTGGTGGCGGCGCGCCTCTCCCGCCGACGCCCCCTGGCCTACGTCATCCCCACCCGGGCCGAGCTCGCCCGCCTGACCGATGGCCTCCGCGCCCTGGCGGGCCGCCTGCGACGCCAGTCCGCGGCGTAGGCCCGATGCGTCGCCTGCTGGTGGTCGCCTACTTCTTCCCGCCGGTCGGCGGGGTCGGCGTCGAGCGCACGCTCAAGCATGTCGAGCACCTGCCGACGCACGGCTGGCAGCCGGTCGTGGTGGCGCCGGCGAACTCGGGGTATCGCCTCGTCGACCCGGCCACCGAGGCGCGCATCCCGCCCGGCACCGAGGTGCACCGCGTGCGCACCGTGGAGCCCGCCCACCTGCGGCGGGCCGTCGGCCGCCTCGTCGGCCGCGGCGGCTCGCGGCCGACGGCACCGGCGACCACCGCATCGCCGGAGGCCGGCACGGGCGGCCTGCTCGGCCGCGTGCGCGACGCGGCCAACGCGGCGTGGGGCGCCACGATCCCGCTCCTCTTCTTCCCCGACGAGCAGGTGGCGTGGCTGCCGGGCGCCGTGGCGGCGGGCGTGGCCGCCCACCAGGCGGAGCCGGTCGACGCCATCTACAGCTCGTCGCCCCCGGTGAGCGGCCACCTGGCGGCCGGCCGCATCGCGCGGCGCATCGGGCGGCCGTGGATCGCCGACTTCCGCGACCCGTGGATCGGCAACGCGTTCGCGCGCCGCCTGCCGGCGCCGCACCGCGCCGCGCAACGCCGGATGGAGCGCTGGATCGTCGAGCAGGCCGACCGGGTGGTGCTCGCCACCGCCGCCATCCGGGATGCCTTCGCGACCCGCTACCCCGATCGCGAGGGGCGGCTGGTGCATCTGCCGAACGGCTACGACCTCGCCGACCTCGGCGGCGAGCCGGCCGCGCCGCGCGACGACGGCACCTTCCGGCTGATCTACGCCGGGTCGGTGTACGGCGACCGCGAGCTGGGCATCCTGCTCGACGGCGTGGAGCTGCTGCTCACCCGACGGCCGGAGCTGCGCGAGCGGCTGCGGATCGAGTTCGTCGGCTGGATGAGCGAGGCGAACCTGTCACTCGCCGCGCGGCGGCTGCCGGCGCTCGATCCGGTCGTCCGCCACACCGGGTTCGTGCGGCGCGCCGAGGCGATCGCACGCCAGCGGGGTGCGGATGCCGGCCTCGTCCTGATCGCGGCGGGCGAGGGCCGCGACGCGGTGGCCACCGGGAAGCTGTACGAGTATCTCGGGCTCGACCTGCCGGTCCTGGCGGTGGTGCCGCCGGGCGAGGTGCGACGCATCCTCGGCGAGCTCGACTGGGGCGTGGTGGCCGATCCAACCCCCCGGGGCGTGGCGGACGGCCTGGCGCGGATCATGGAGCTGCCACGCCCGGACCGGCCCGCGGATCCGGAGCGGCGCTACGAGCGCGCCGCCCTCACCGCGCGGCTGGTCGAGCTGCTCGACGAGGTGACCGCGGCGCAGCGGAAGCCCTAGTAGGCGCCGCGCCCGCTGACGACGGCCGTCACCGTGCGGACGGCGATCTCGGCGTCGAGCCCGAAGCCGCGCCGCCGCACGTAGTCGACCTCGAGCGCCAGGCGCTCCTCGAAGGTCCGTTCGCTGCGGCCGTTGACCTGCCACAGGCCGGTGATGCCGGGGCGCACGCTGAGCACCTCGATCGCCTCGGGGCGGCCGCGCAGCTCGTCGGCGAAGTAGGGTCGCGGACCGATGAGGCTCATCTCGCCGCGCACCACGTTCCACAGCTGCGGCAGCTCGTCGAGCGAGGCGCGGCGCAGGAAGCGGCCGATCCGCGTGCGGCGCGGGTCGTTGCGAAGCTTGCGGTTGATGCCGTACTCGAGGCGTCGCTCCTCGTCGACGGTGAGCAGCTCCTCGAGGTGGTGGTGGCTCCCGTCGCGCATGGTGCGGAACTTGAAGACGGTGATCGGCTGGCCGTAGCGGCCGAGCCGCTGGCAGCGGTACACGATCGGCAGGCCGTCGTCGAGCCAGATGGCGAGGGCGATGGTCAGGAGGATCGGCGAGAAGAGGATGAGCAGCAGAAGCCCCCCGCCGATGTCGAGCAGCCGCTTCGTGAACCAGTACAGCAGCCGACCAAACGATGCCGGGGCCGCTGCCGCGGTACGTGGTGTGAGTTGCTCCAAGACACTCCCCTTCTCAGCCCATGCGAACGCGCGTGGTCGCGCGCTCGGTGCCCCATGAACCGCGGCCAGTATACGCGGGCGTCAACCGGACACACCCGTCCGATGGTCCCACCCGGCCGAGCCATGTGGCCGAGGTCCACGCCCGAGCGCGGGTGGCAGTGCGTCGGACGCACGAACCAGCGGAGAAGAACTGGTTCCTCCGCTGAACGGTGCGTCCGGCGCACCATCGGTGGGAGGAAGGCCCGATACGCGGCGTTCCGGAGCCCCAACTTCTCCCGTTCGTGCGTCCGACGCACGACGCCTCGTTAGAACGCCTCCAGGTAGCGATCCAGCTCCCAGCTGCTGACCTGCATGCGGTACTCGTCCCACTCCTCGGTCTTGGCCTCCAGGAAGCGCTCGAAGACGTGCTCGCCGAGCGCCTCGGAGATGACCTGGTCGGAGCCGAGCTCCTCGAGCGCCTCGCGCAGCGTCCCCGGCAGCTGCTTGATCTTGCGGCTCTCGAGCTTGGCCGCGTCGAAGTGGTAGAGGTTCTCCTCGACCGGGTCGGGGGGCGTCATCTTCTTCTCGATGCCGTCGAGCCCGGCGGCGAGCATCACCGCGAAGGCGAGGTACGGGTTCGTCGACGGATCGGGGCAACGGAGCTCGATGCGCGTGCTGTCGAGGCTCCCCTTGCTGATCTGCGGGATGCGCACCAGCGCGCTGCGGTTGATGCGTGCCCAGCCGATGTAGACCGGAGCCTCGTAGCCGGGGACCAGCCGCTTATAGCTGTTCACCAGCGGCGCCAGGATGCCGATCATGCCGCGGGCATGGGCCAGCGTGCCGGCGATGTACTGGCGGGCCGTCTCCGACAGGCCGTAGCTGTCCTTCGGGTCGCTGAAGGCGTTCTTGCCGCGCTTGATGTCCCACAGGCTCTGGTGGGTGTGCATCCCCGAGCCGTTGATGCCGAAGAAGGGCTTCGGCATGAAGGTGGCGTACAGCCCGTGGCTGGCGGCGACCGCCTTGAGGGTGGTCTTGAAGGTCACCGCGTTGTCCGCGGTGCGCAGGGCATCGGCGTACTCGAAGTCGATCTCGTGCTGGCCGGTGGCGACCTCGTGGTGCGCCGTCTCGACCTTGATCCCGAAGTCCTCGAGCCCGTTCATCATCTCCTTGCGGACCTCGGTGCCGAGGTCCTCGGAGAGGTCGAAGTAGCCCGCGGCGTCGTGCGGCAGGGTCTCGACGTCGGTCTCCGAGCGGCGGAGCAGGAAGAACTCGAGCTCGGGCCCGGTGTTGAGGATGTAGCCCAGCTTCCTGGCGCGATCCATCTGCCGCCGCAGCACCCAGCGCGGGTCGCCGGGGAAGGGGTCGCCGTTGGGCGTGAAGACGTCGCAGATCACGCGGGCGCTGCCGGTGGGCAGCGGCTTCCCGTCCGCGTCGAGGCCCGGCTCCCACGGGATCGGCGCGAAGGTCGACAGGTCGGGGACCAGGAACATGTCCGACTCGGCGATGCGCGCGAAGCCCTCGATGCTCGAGCCGTCGAACCACTTGCCGCCGTTCACCGCCGGCTCAAGCTGGTGCATCGGCACCTGCACGCTCTTGACGTGCCCGACGATGTCGGTGAACTGGAGGCTCACGAAGCGCAGGTTGCGCTCCTCGGCGAGCTTGAGGGCGGCGGTCAATTCCTTGGTGGCCATGGTGACTCCTGTGGGCGCGGCCATACGCGGACCGCGACGGATGCTGGACCCGACCATGGTGGGACCGATGCGTCCGGCGGGCCAGCGGCAGTGCGCCGGCGCGAGGCCGCAGCTGTTGTGCATGTTGCACAACAGGGCCGGCGCGCGAGGTGGTGGGGCCGGGTCCCGTGGTAGGGTGCCCGCCGACATGCGGATCCTCGTCACCGACGGCCACTACAAGCACACCCTGGGGGCCGTGAGGCTCCTCGCCGGCGCCGGCCACCGCGTGATCGTCACCGCCCCGCGACGAATGGCGATGGCGAGCGTCTCGCGATCCACCGCGCGCCGGCTGGTCGGGCCGCCATCGGGCGATCCCGCCTTCCTCGAGCATCTCGACGGGGCCGTGCGCCGCCACGCCCCCGACATGATCATGCCGGTCGGGGCCGCCGCCTGCGGCCTGCTGGCCCGCCACCGCGACCGATGGCCGGGGGTCGCGATCGTGCTGCCCGACGCCGCGACCATGGACCGCGCCCTCGACAAGCGGCTCATGCTGGCCCTCGCCGCCGAGCTCGGCATCCCGATTCCGCGCACCGCCGAGCCGCGCGACGATGCCGACCTGGCGCGGGCCGGCGAGGAGGTCGGCTTCCCGCTCGTCATCAAGGCGCCGCTCGAGGGCCGAACCGGCGTGGCATACGTCGACCGCGCCGGCGACCTGGCCGCGGCCGTGGCCGCGTACCGCGAGCGCCACGCCTTGCCGCCGGGGACGATGCCGCTGCTCCAGCAGCGGATCGTGGGGCCCGGGTTCGGCGTCTTCGCCACGTACCAGGACGGGGCGTGCCGCCGCGTGATGGCCCACCGCCGCGTGCGCGAGTTCCCGGTGAGCGGCGGCGAGAGCACGTGCTGCGAGCTCGTGGCGGACGCCCGACTCATCGGCACCGGCAGGGCGATGCTCGACGCGCTGGCATGGCACGGCGTGGCCATGGTCGAGCTGAAGCGCCACGCGGCCGACGGGCGCGACTACCTGATGGAGGTCAACCCCAAGCTGTGGGGGTCGCTCGACCTGGCGCTCGCCGCGGGGGCGGACTTCCCGCTCGACCTGGCGCGCATGGCGGCCGGGGAGCAGCTGCCGGACCTGCCCTCCCCGCAGGGTCCCCTGCGCTTCTGCTGGCCACTCGGGAACGACCTGCGACACCTCGTCGCGCGGCCGCGCTCCGCGGGCGGAGTGCTGCGCGACTGGTTCGGCGGGGCACGAACCAACGTCCGCCTCGGCGACCCGCTGCCCCACCTGGTGGAGCTGGGCACGACGGTCGGGCGCATGGTGCGCGGGGCCGCCCGATGAGCCCCCGGCTCGGCGGTGAGTGGCGGCCCCTGCGCGGCCTGGTGCACGTGCATACCTGGCACTCGTTCGACTGCCTCCTCTCGCCGGCCGCCTACCTGGCCTACGCTCGGCGGGCGAGGCTCGACTTCCTGGCGATCACCGACCACAACACCCTGCGCGGCGCACAGGAGGTGGCGGCCATGAGCCGCGACCACCGCCTCGAGGTGGTCATCGGGGCCGAATACGCGACCGACCGGGGCGACGTGATCGGCCTCTTCCTGACCGATGAGGTCGTCTCGCGCCGCTTCGACGAGGTGATCGCCGAGATCCGCGCCCAGGGCGGGCTGGCGGTCCTGCCGCACCCGTACCGGGGACGCGACAGCGATCCGACGCGCGTCGAGGCGGTCGACCTGGTCGAGGTCTTCAACGCGCGCTCGAGCCCGCAGGCCAACGCGTCGGCCGCCGCCGACGCCGCGCGCTTCGGCGTTCCCGGCGTGGCCGGCGCCGACGTGCACACCACCTGGGAGCTGCTGCGCAACGGGACGCTGGTCACGCTCCACGGCTCGGGTGACCTGCGCCATCGCCTGCTCCATGCGCCTCGCGACCTGTCGACGCGCGCCACCTCGCGCACCGTGCGTCGCTACAGTCAGGTGGTGAAGCGCATCCGCGGCCGGATCGGGCTCGGCGGGCATGCCTGAGCTGCGCGCCGCGCTCGAGCGGCCCTCACCGCGCAACGAGGCGGCGCTGACGTGGATCGCCGAGTGGCTCGGGCTGCGGCTCAGGCTGGTCGAGGCGACCGACCCCGGCCCCCTGCTGTTCCACGGCCGCCGCGACGTCGGCGACGCACCGGGCATCAGCGTCCCCCACCGACCCGACGACCGCCTGTGGCGCGAGCTCCTGACCGGCGACGTGGCGCCTGACGCGCTGCCCGCCGAGCTGCCCTTCGACATCGTGTCGGCGGTCGCCGCGCACCTCGACGACGTCGAGAACGCCGGCCCGCAGGGGCGCGATCGGCACGATCGCCTCCAGTACGAGGCCTCGTTCACGGCGCGCCACGGCGTGGGGCAGCGGGCCGTGGTCAATCGGTACCTGGAGGTGCTGCGCGTGCTCGTCGAGCGTGAGCTGGGTCTCGTCGGCGAGCCGCGCTGGCCGGATGGGCGGCAGGGCGCGATCGCGCTCAGCCACGACGTCGACCGGCCGGTCAAGTGGGGCGCGCTGCGCGGCTTCGGAGCGGCCCGCCGCCCCGCCCTGCGGCATCTGCCGCTGTACAGCGTGAAGGTCGCCTGGACGGCCTGGCAGCGCCTCAAGGCCGGCGAGCGGGACGACTTCTGGCTCTTCGAGCCCCTCGTCGAGGCGGAGGCGGAGCGCGGGTTCCGCTCGACGTTCCTGTTCGCCACGACGCCGGCCTTCGCCAGCCGCGGCACCCCGGACGACGTCTACTACGACATCGCCTGGCCACGCTTCGCGCCGGTCTTCGAGCTGCTCGCCGATCGCGGCTTCGAGATCGGCCTGCATGCCGGCTACGACGCGCATCGGTCCCTCGAGCGCCTCGTCGGTGAGCGCGACCGGCTCTCGCTGTACACCGGGCTGCCGATCCGCGGCCTGCGCCACCATTTCTGGCACCTCGGCAAGAACGAGGCGGCGACCCTGCGGCTGCACGAAGAGGCGGGCTTCGCGTGGGACGCCTCGATGGCCTTCAACGACCACCCCGGCTTCCGCCGGGCGGTGGCGCTGCCGTTCCATCCGTGGGACGCGGCGATGGGGCGGCCGATCTCGACCCTCCAGCTGCCGACGGTCTGCATGGACGGGACGCTCTTCCGCGGCGGTCGGTCGGTCGAGATCGCGACCGCCGAGGTCGCCGGCCTGATCGACGAGGTGGTCGCGACCGGCGGGTTCGGGGCGCTCGACTGGCACGTGCGCACCTCGCTGCCGCTCAACCGAGAGTTCCACGCCTGGGGGGAGACCTACGTGGCGACCCTCGACCGGCTCGCCGCCGACGACCGGGTATGGGTCACCAGCCTCGACGCCGCGTCCCGCTGGGTCGAGGAGCGCCGACGCCGGATCGCGCTGGCGCCCTAGCCTCACGCGCGTCGACGCTCGTCGTCAGCCCGCAGGAGGCGCAGCGCGTCCTCCGGCCGCCGGGGGTCCACCCCCAGCTCGAGACGTGCCCGCTGCAGCCGGTACAGCACCGTGTTGCGATGCACCCCCAGCGCGCGGGCCGCGGTCGCGACGCGCCCGTTGGCGCGCGCCACGGCCAGCAGGGTGTCGGTCAGCACGTCGCCGGTCGCCGGCGGCTGACGATCGGCCGGGTCGCGGCGGGTGGCCGGCCCCGCCGGACGGCGCAGCAGCGCGCGCAGGGTGACGGTCAGGGCGGCTGCGACAGCCAGGTCCACCGCGGCGAAGGCAAGGTCGTCGAAGAGCCAGACCGATGCGCCCGGGCGGATCGGCGCCTCGTGCAGCCACAGCCCGTCGCGGGTGCGGCGCGTGCCGCCACGCCGCGCACCGGCGTCGAGCAGCCGGGCGCGCATGGTGGCCGTGAACCGCGCCGCGAGCGCCTGCCCGGCCGGCCGGGCGTGCAGCGCGACCAGCTCTCCGTCGGCGGCCACGGCCACGCCGCGCCGCAGCCGCGCCGCCACGAGGCCGGCCGGTGCGGCCGGCGCAGGGTCGGCCAGTGCGGCCTCGGCGGCCGCCAGCCGCACCTCGGCGGCACGTCGCTCGAGATACGCGGCCTCGTCGTCGAGATCGGCGGTCGCCGCCGTGGCGAGCGTCCCGGCCGGCAGTGCCGAGGCCAGCACCGGCGTGCCGTCCCGCTCCGGGGCGACCGGCGGACGCTCGCCCACGCCGGCGAGGAGGATGGCCGCCGGCGCGACGCCTGCCTCGTCCAGCGCCCCCAGGAAGGCATCCACCGGGTCGATGTCCACGTTCGCCGCGTCGACGACGAGCAGCTGGGCGTCCCCCACCGGCGGCAGATGCGGCGCGACGGCGCGGGTGCGCGCGACGCCGCGCACGACCGTCGATGCCGCCGTGTCGGGATCGGTCAGCAGCCGCGCGCCCGGCTCCACCGCCCGCCAGACATCGACCAGGGAGGTCACGCCGACAGCGCATCGCGCAGGCGCGCGAGCTCGGCGTCCGAGGTGTCGAACCGCTCGCCGCGCAGCACGATCCGCACCCCGCCGCCGCGCGGCCGGATGCTCACCCGGCGCCGCGGCAGCCAGAAGGTGATCGCCAGGGACACGACCAGCAGGGCGGCCCCAGCGAAGAGGAGCCCCATGCCCGGGTCCCGCCGCGACAGGAACGTGACCCACGACGAGAACCCGCCGAGCGAGATGCGCAGGTCGCCGACGCGCGCGGCCTCGCCCGGGGCCAGCAGGGCGACGTCCGCGGCAGCGCCGGGGCCGCCGACCGAGACCGCCACCCGGTTGGCGGCGGCATCGACCAGCACGACCGCCACCGTGCTGCCGGCGGTCGGCAGCTCGACGAGCGCGGCCGGGCGACCGTCGCGCGTGGCGTCGAGCGCCACCGGGCCGTCGTGCACCACGCGGCCGCCGAGCGTGGCGGCGCGCAGCGAGACCGCCGGTCCGTACGTCCAGGCATGGACCAGGTAGCCGCCGAAGCTCCCCGGCGCGTTCACCTGGAGCAGGCGCCGCTCGACCGGCGCCCCGTCGCGCAGGAACGTCACGCTGGTGTCGAGCCGGCGCGGCCGCCCATCACTGCCGAACGCGGCGTCGAGCGCGTCCAGGCGCACCGCGTCGGTGAAGCCGCCGCGCGGCGCGTCGAGCAGCGCCTGCTCCCCGGGGAGCAGCGAGAAGGTCGTCTCGCTGGCGAAGGCCGTGCCGACCGCCGCGCCGAGCACCACCAGCACGAGCGCCAGGTGCGAGGCGAGGCCGGCAAAGCGGCTCCAGCCGCGCCGCGCACCGTGCACCGCCCAGCGTGTATCCGACCCCGCCGCCGTCACCCGGTAGCCGAGCGCCCGCAGGCGCGCGGCCACCTCCGACGGAGCGAATGGCGTCTCGAGCGCGGCGTCGATCGCGCCGCGACCCTCCGGCACGCTGCCTGGACGACGCCACTCGCGCCAGGCTGCCGGCAGCCGCACGGCAACGCCGGCCAGACCGCAGAGCAGGATGGCGCCGAGCAGGATGGCGTACGGGGGCGCAGCGAGCCACGCGGCACCCCCGGGTACCACCGCGGCGACCGCGTTCCAGGCCGCGGCCGCGACCAGCAGGAGCGCCGCCAGGCGCACGTCTCCTGCGCGGCGCAGCGATCGGTCGGCGAGGCGGGCGATGGCCTCCAGGGGCGCATCGGCTCCGCTCATCGGGCTGGATCGGTCCATGGGCAGGCGTCAGCCTGCGGCAGCGCGGGCGGCTCCGAGCAGGTCCTCGACCAGGTCGGCCTCGTCCTCGATGCCGATCGAGATCCGCACCATGCCCGGCGTGAGCCCGCCATAGGCGAGATCCTCGTCGCTCAGCTGGCGGCTCGAGCTGGATGCCGGGTGGCTGCACAGCGTCTCGACGCTGCCGAGGCTGGTGGCGTGGACGGCAACGCGCAGGGCGTCGAGGAAGCGCTCGCCGCCAGCCCGTCCGCCGGTGACGTCCACGGCCATCATGCCGCCCGCCATGCCGTCGCGCAGGGAGCGTCGCGCAAGGTCGTGCTGCGGGTGGGACGCGAGCCCGGGATAGTGCACCGCCACGACGCCGCGGGCGCCGTCGAGCGCCCGCGCGACGGCCAGGGCGTTCGACGAATGGCGTTGCATGCGGATGGCGAGCGTCTTGAGGCCGCGCAGCGCCAGGAACGCCTCGAAGGGGTGCGCGTTGCCGCCGGCGTCGACGAGGATGTGGCGCGCCCGGTTGACGAAATCGCGCGTCCCGAGGATCGCGCCGCCGATGAAGTCGCTGTGACCGCCGATGTACTTCGTCGTGGAATGGATGACGATGTCCGCCCCCTGCGCGATCGGCGTGGCCAGGTACGGCGAGGCGAAGGTATTGTCGACCGCGACCAGCACGCCGCGGGCATGGGCCAGCTCGGCCACGGCCGCGATGTCGGCCATGGCGGTCGTCGGATTGCTGATCGTCTCGAGCCAGACCAGCCTGGTGGACGGACCGATGGCGTCGGCGACCGCCGCCGCATCGGTGGTGTCGACCGCGCGATGCCCGATCCCCGACCGATCGAGGATGTGGTTCGCCAGCCCGACCATCCCGCCGTACACGGCACGCGGCATCAACAGCTCGTCGCCGGTGCGGAGGGCCGCGAGGACGACGGCGTGCGCCGCCGCCATCCCCGAGCCGGTCGCAAGGCACGCCTCGGCGCCCTCCAGGTCGGCGAGCGCCGTCTCGAGCGCCTCGTGGGTGGGATTCGAGTAGCGCGAGTAGCTGTGGCCCGGCCGCTGGAACTCGAGCAGCTCGGCCAGCTCGGTGGCATCGGCCACCTGGAAGGTGCTCGAGGCGTAGATCGGCACGTTCACCGGCGCCTGCGGCGCCGCGGGGACGCGGCTGGCGGCTCGGATGGCGCGCGTCGAGAAGCCGGGCATGGGACGCGAGTCTAGCAGCGCCCCGCCGCGGTCACGGCGTGGGGCTGGCGGTCGCCTCGGCGGCCGGGGCCCCGCCGAGCAGCCGCGCGCCGAGGGATCGGATCGCCTCCAGGTCGGGGATCAGGATGTAGCCGGCCGCCGAGGCAGGATCCACGGTCATGTACTCCGGTGGCTGGAGCACGACCCGTTCGAGCGCCGACATGTCCGCGTCCTGGACGACCTGCGCGATCGCCGAGAGCCGGCTCGCCGGGACGTCGGTGGTGATCGTGTTCTTGACCGCGTCGAGGAGCCCCGGCAGGGCGACCACCAGGTTGCCGGCGGTGAGCTCCTCGCGAAGCGCGGCCAGCACCTGCTGCTGCCGATCGGCCCGGGTGAAGTCGCTGTCGCCGATCCCCTTGCGGGACCGGACGAAGGCCAGCGCGGTGTGGCCATCCATGTGATACGTGCCAGGCTCGATGAAGAAGCCGGTCTGCTGACCGAACTCGTCGATGTAGGTGGGATCGTTCACCGCGCGCTCGACGGTGATGTCGACGCCGCCGACCGCGTCGATGGCCTGCTTGAAGCCGAGCAGGTTGACCGCGGCGAAATAGTGGATCGGGGCACCCAGCAGCTCGCCGACGGTCGCCTTGAGGGTCCCCACCCCGCCCAGGGGATACCTGGCCGGGTCGCTGTCAGCGGTCGCCATGAGGGCGTTGAGCTTCTGGTTGAACGGCGTGCCGTCCGGCAGCGGGGCGCCGTACAGGTCGCGCGGGATCGAGATCATCGCGCTCTGTCCGGTGTCGGGATCGAGGCTCACCACGAGCATCGTGTCGGTGAGGGCGGTGGTGCGGTCCGGCGCCGAGTCGACCCCCACCAGGAGGACGTTGATCCGTTCGCCGCGCGCGACCTCGGGGTGATCGCTCGGCTCTGGAAGTGCCGAGAAGCCGGGCAGCCCGCCGCCCCGGCTGGACGTGCCGCCCAGCGAAACCGAGTTGAGCGTGTCGATCGCCTTGGTCGCGTACCAGGCCGGCACGACATGCATCGCCAGCGTGAGCATGACCAGGGCCGCGGTCGTGTACGTCGTCCAGCGCTGCGTGCCGAGCGGCTCCCGCCAGCCGTGGGCCTGGAGGATGGCGACCAGGCGCCAGCCCAGCAGCGCGACGTCGAGGATGATCAGCGCCACCAGCACCCGGATGTCGAGGAGGGAGCTGAGCAGCTGCGAGCCCCGCGTGGCCGCCGCCAGGACGACGAGCAGGACGAGCACCAGGATCGGGCCGAGCAGGGCTGCCGCCAGGAGGCCCTGGCCGTTGTAGGCCTGGCCGAGCCCGGGGACGAGGAAGGAGAGGAGCGCCGCAAGGCTCGATCGCCCGTCGGCGCGCTCGGGATGGACGGTTGGTGTCATGGAGCGTCAGGTGCGCGGTGGGCAGCCGGCGATTGCCGACCGCCCGGGCGGGCGGCGGCGAGTATAGCCGAATAGGACCATGGGCACCGGACGCCCACCACGTAGGATCTGTTGCATGGCACCACCCCCGAGCGCACTGCTCCGCTCACGGTCGGTCATCATCGGCCTCATCGCCGTGGTCGCCGTGGCCACCGGCGTCGCATTGGCGGTCGCCACGTCAGGGCCCCGCCCCACCGCGGTCGCGAGCCCGACAGCGGCGAGCACCGCGACACCCACCGCATCACCGTCCCCGCGGCGCACGCCGAGGCCGACGCCGACCCCAACCCCCAGCGCCACCCCCGAGCCGGTGGCCGTCTGTCCACTGGACGGGCTGCCGGTCGCCGATGGGCTGCGCATCGACGCCACCGCCATGGCGGTCCAGATCGAGAACCATCCCGATGCGCGCCCGGCCCGCAACCTGACCCACGCCGACATGGTGGTGGAAACCACGGTCGAGGGCGACACGACCCGCTTCACCGGCATCTTCCTCTGCGACCGGACCGAGGGGATGACCGGGCCGGTCCGCAGCGCGCGCTACTACTCCATCGACCTGTGGCGAGACCTCGGGGTGCTGACCGTCGGCTTCGGCGCCAGCCCCGGCGCCCTCCAGCGCTTCGAGCGCGCGGGCATGCCCTACCCCAACGGCATCACCGGCGCCTGGCCGTGGTACCAGCGCTACGGGGCCCGTGGCGCGCCGCACAACCTGTACGTCGACCTGGAAGGGATGCGGGGCGGCCTGACCGCCAACGACGCGCTGGCGGCGCTCGCCGGACGCACGGGACCGCTGCGGGCGCCGTTCCGCTTCGCCGAGGAGCCGAACCTGCCACCCGACGACGGCCGCATCGCGAGCATCGGCATCCGCACCACCTCCTACTGGCGGTTCGGCTGGACCTGGGACGAGGCCAGCGGCACGTGGCTGCGCAGCGACGCCGGCGTCGCGATCGTCGACGAGGCGACCGGGCGGCGGATCGCCGCACGCACCGTGGTCGTCCAGCGGGTCACCGAGGAGATCGTGACCGGCGACCCGGATCCGGGGGGCAATGACCGGCGCCTCCACCACCTGGTGGGCAGCGGCAACGGGACGGTCTTCGTCGACGGGCGGGCCTACGCCGCCCGCTGGTCGCGGCCGAGCGATGCGGACGGCACCACCTGGACCTTCGCGAACGGCGAGCCGGTCGTGCTGCCCCCGGGCCAGGTGTGGCTCGAGATCATCCCGACCCACGCCTCGGTGACGGCCCGCTAGGGCTTCCTATGCGTCCGGGCCGCGCCGGGGGTCGCGTGGCGTGGACAGGAAGGCGTCCATCGCGCGGCGGATCTGCTCGTCGGGGTCGAAGGTGAGGCGCGCGGCGGCGATCTGACGGCGCACCACCGACGGGTCGGGCTCCTCGTCGCCGCCGGTGACCACCCCCGCCGGCCGGGCCGGTGCCACGGCCACCGGTTCGGGCGCGCGCGGCGCGCCCCCGCCGTTCTCGGCCTGGGGTGCGGGCGGCGGCGTGACCGGCGGCGCAGGGGCCGGCGTCGCGGTTGCGGCGGGCGCCGCCGACCCATCTGGCTCGTCGACCGGGCCTACCGGGATCGGCTCGACCGTCGGCGGCAACGACCGGGTGACCAGGCGGCGCGGGCGCGGGTTGCCGCTGATCTGATTCTTGCCCAGGCTCTTGGCCTGGTACATGGCGCGGTCGGCCGCGATCATCAGCTCCTCGGCCGAGAGCCCATCCTCGGGGTGCGAGACGAGGCCGATGCTGACGCTCGTCGCGCCCTCGGTGCCGGCCACCGCCAGGCCGACCTCCTCGGTACCCGCGCGGATCTTCTCGGCGACGACGAAGGCGCCGGCGATATCGGTCTCGGGGAGCAGCACCAGGAACTCGTCGCCGCCAAGGCGGTAGGCGGTGTCGACGGTGCGGATCGAGCCGCGGATGACCGTACCGACCTGCCGCAGCACCTCGTCGCCGCGGTGATGGCCCAGCGTGTCATTGATCGCCTTCAGCCCGTCCAGGTCGATCATCAGCAGGCAGAAGCCGCGGTCGCTGCGCCGCGTGCGGCTCACCTCCTGCTCCAGGGTGCCGGCCAGCTGCGAGCGGTTGAAGAGGGTCGTCAGCGGGTCGGTGCGCGACAGCTCGAGAACGCGGCCCCGCACGCGCCGCTCCTGGGTGGCGAAGACGGCGGCCAGATAGGCGAGCAGCCACACTGAGCCGATGTTCAGGCCGAAGCGCAGCATGTCGAGCCCGGACCACGACCCGATGCGCGCGTCGAGCAGCAGGACCCCGACATAGGCGAGCGTCGCCAGGGCGGCCACGAAGAGGGCCACCCGCCCACCGTGGGCCAGCGCGGCGGCGACCGCCACCACGGCGTAGCCGAAGAAGAACGGCGACGTGCCGCCGCCCGTGAGGAGCACCAGCCCGGTCACGAGGCCGAGCGAGGCGAGGAGCTCCAGCAGCAGGATCGGCGTGGTGCGGCGTCCGGGGGGCAGCAGCTCGTGGAGGGCGACGACCACGACCACTGCCGCGCCGCCGAGCCCGAAGATCGCCGGCTGCACCGCCGCATAGGCGTCCGAGATGCCGACCCCCACCAGCACGACGGCGGTCGTCAGCCACCACAGGATGCGCAGCACGCCGGCGTACGCGGCCCCGCTGCCGGCCTCGTGGGCCGCGAGCATCGGCCCCTCGTACTTGTCGGTCACCTCGGACGGCAGCGCGGTCAGCGCTGCCACGCGATCGGCTGCCGTGCGCCGCCGGTCGCGAAGCGCGACGATGCCGGCCACGACACCCACGAGCGCCGCGGCCGCGGCCGTCACGTACAGGAAGATCTGCATGTTGGACACTGGCCGGGCCAGTATGGGTACTGGCCGGGGGGTGGTGCAAACGTACTAACCCAACCGTACTGAACAGCCAGTGCGTCCTGTCACCACGGAGCGCCACGCCGGGCACGAACCGAGCCGCTGCTACAATGCCGCTCCCGTCCGCCCGCGTCGATCGAGGCTGTCACATGCCGGATTCCCGTCAGCCCCGGCGCCCCTGGCTCGCGGCGATCCTGTCCTTCCTCTTGCCGGGCCTCGGACAGGCCTACGCCGGCCGATGGCGCCTTGCCGCCGTCTTTGCCGCGCCGGTGCTGGTGCTCGCGCTGCTCGTGGTGCTGGCCTTCACCGTGCTCGCGGACCAGCTGACGCTGAACGTCTTCTCGTCGAGCTTCATCATCGCCCTGTTCGCCCTCGACCTGGCGCTCTTCGCCTGGCGCGCCGCGTCGATCGCCCAGGCCGGCCTCGTCCCCACCGCCGTCCCGATCACGCCGGCAGGCGAGGTGCCCGCGGCGCGCCGGCTGCGCGGGCGCGACGTGGCCGTCGTCTCTCTCCTCCTCGCCGCGACCGTGGGCATGCACGTCTACGTCGGCGTCGTGCTCGGAGCCCTCGACCAGACCCTCGAGCAGGTCTTTGCCGGCGGCGAGGTCCCCCGCCCGAGCGACGGCGCCGTGGCTCCCGACGATCCGCAGGAGCCGATCAACGAGCCCGATTACCACTGGGACGGCACCGATCGGGTCAACTTCCTGCTCCTCGGCGTCGACTCGGGGCCGGGACGCGAGGAGGCGCTCACCGACACCATCCTGGTGGTCAGCGTCGATCCGGTCGGCGAGAGCGCGGTCATGGTCTCGATCCCTCGGGACACCGGCTTCGTTCCGCTCCCCGACACGAGCATCTACGCGGACGGGCTGTACCCCGACAAGATCAACTCGCTCTCGACCGTGGCGGCCCAGGACGCGGACCTGTGGTGCCCCGACCTCGTCTCGGCGCGCACCTGTGGCCTGCGCACGCTGGAGCGATCGGTCGGGCTGTACCTGGGCATCCAGATCCACCACTACGCCACCGTCGACCTGACCGGCTTCGCCGAGCTCATCGATGCGCTCGGCGGTGTCGACCTGTGCCTGCCGGGCAAGCTCGTGGACCCGGAGTATTCCGGGCCCACGTGGGCGCCGCGCTACGGGATCGAGCTGCCCGCGGGGTGTCATCGGTACGACGGGGCGGAGGCACTGGCATTCGCGCGCATCCGCAAGGGCTGGATCGAGCTGCCGAGCGGGGAGGTGGCCTACCAGAACGACTTCGAGCGGGCGGACCGCCAGCAGGAGGTGCTGCTGGCCCTGCGCCGCGAGATGGCCGACGCGAACCTGGTCTTCGAGCTGCCGGGGCTGCTCGAGGCCGTGGGGCGCACGGTGAGCACCGACTTCCCGCGTGAGCGGGCCGGCGACCTGGCGAGCCTGCTGCCGCTCATCACCGGGCCGGAGATCGAGCGCACCGTGCTCGGCTACCCGCAGTTCGTCGACGAGCCGCTCGACCCGGCGGCGAACTACCTGCTCATCCCGAAGCGCGAGGCGATCCGCGACGCGATGGGCGAGCTGTTCGGCACCGCGGAGCTCCAGGGCTGGTACCTCGGCAGCGTCGACGGCGTTCCACCCGCGCAGTCCGAGCCGCCCGAAGAGGAGGTCTCGCGCCTGCGCTCTGTGCGGCTCACGGAGGCATGACCCGGCGTCGGCCACGTCTCCTGCTGCTGGCGATGTACCCGCTGGACCGCGGGCTGTGGGGCGCGACGACTCGCATCACCCAGCTCCGCGACGCGCTGGGGCGGATCGCGGACCTCGAGGTGGCGTCCGGCACGCGCGGCGCGCGGGCGCGGCGGCTGGCCGGGCTGGTACGCCGGCTCCGCTCGTTCGACGGGATCTACGTCGAGAGCGCGACCACGCTGCCCGGCCCGGCCGACCTCGCCTTTCTCGGACTCGCCCGCGCGGCCGGCGTGCCGGTGCTGACCTACGTCCGCGACGCGCAGCAGCTGTTTCCCGAGTACGCCAACGCCGCAACGCTGAAGCAGCGGGTCTCGCGCCGCCTCTTCCTCCCCTCCCTGCGCACCCTGATGGGCGTCTCGACGCACGTGGCCTTCCCCTCCCGCGGACTGGCGCGCGCGATCCACCGGGACGATCGCGAGGTCCTGCTGCTGCCGCCGGGCGCGCGCCTGGCACCCGAGGTGCCGCCCGACCCCGACGCGCGCGCGCTCCTCTTCGTCGGGCCGATGAACCGGCCGGCGCACGGCGCGGACCTCCTGGTGGCGGCCATCGAGGCGGTGCGGGCGGAGGGGATCGAGGTGGAGCTCATCTCCGTATCGCGCCCCGGGGAGGAGCTGCCCGGCCCGGCCCCCGCCTGGCTCCACCGCGAGCGTGCCGAGGGCGAGGAGATCGATCGGTTCCTGCCGCGCGTCATGGCCACCATCACCCCGCGGCGCAAGACTCCCTACAATGACCTGGCCGTGCCGATCAAGGTGCTCGAGTACCTCGGCTACGGTCGCCCGCTCATCGTCACCGACACGCACGAGACCGCAGCCATCGTCCGCGCGGCGGAGGCCGGCGTGATCGTTCCCGACACCGTCGCGGGGCTCGCCGAGGGCATCCGCGCCGTCGCCGTCGCGACGCCGGCGCAGCGAGCCGCCTGGGGCGCCGCCGCCCGGCGCGCTGCCGAGCGGAACTCGTGGGACGCGCGGGCGCGTCAGATCATCCGCATCCTCCTCCCGACCAGCTGAGTGACCTCCCAACCCCGCTCCCGGCTCCCCATCCCCGCGGCGTCCCCACTCGCCCTGGCGGCGGTCGTCGCCGGCGCCCTGCTGCTCGTCGCCACGATCGCCGTCGGGCAGGTCAGCGCGCCGGGGTTCCTGGTCCTCGGCTCGCTCCTGGTGGCGCTGCTGGCGGCCGCCGCGTGGCGGTGGCCGCGGGTGGTGCTGCTCGTGGCGGTGCTCTCGCCGATCCTCGACCGCTACATCATCGCGGGGCTGCTCCCCTCCAGCCTGGGGTCCGCCGCCCACGTTTCGTCGGAGGCGCTGCTCGGCGCCGCCGCCCTGGTCATCGCGGCGCGCGGGATGCGGAACGGGACGCTCGTCCCGGCGCTGCGCCACCCGACCGTCTACGCGCTGGCGGCCTTCGTCGCGGTCGCCCTCATCGGGACGCTGCTCAACGCCGTGCCGCCGCTGGTCGCCGCTGCCGGGCTGGTGTTCACCCTCGACGCGGCGATCCTCTTCGTGGCGGTGCGGATCGTCGGCTACGACCTGCGGCAGGCCTCGGCATCGATCGCCGCGTTCATCGCGCTGGTGACGGTGGCGGCGGTCGTGGCGCTGGGGCAGGCGCTGCTCGACCCGAACCTGTTCGGCCTCTACGCGCTCCAGGGGCGCTTCGGCGAGGTGTACCGGCTCAGCTCGTTCCTGGGCGACCCGAACACGTTCGGCGCGTTCCTCATCACCGCCGCGCCGTTCGCGATCGCGGGCGCGGTCGCCGCCCGCCGCCGTGGCTGGCGTGCCGCCGCGCTGCTGCTGGCGCTCCTCCTGCTGGTGGCGCTGTGGATCTCCTTCTCGCGCGGTGCATGGCTCGCGTTCGTCGTCGGCGCCGGCCTCGCGGCGGCGCTGATCGATCGCCGGATCCTCGTCACCGGCGCGACCCTCACCGCCCTCGCCTTCGCGGTCGCGCTGACGATGCCACGCGACCTGCTGGTCCCCCCGCCGGACCCGGGGAGTGGCAACCAGCGGCCCGACCTGATCGACTCGACCTTCAACCGCGTGGGGGCCGTCGGCGAGGGGCGTGACCTGCGCACCCAGTTCGTCCTGAACGCGATCCCGATCCTGCGCGACCACCCGGTGGTCGGGGTCGGTCCCGGCCGCTATGGCGGGGCCGCGGCCGACATCTTCCCGACCCCGGTCTACGAGCGCTACGACACGGACCGCCTGTTCAGCAACCCGCTGCAGCGCACGGTCGACAACTTCTGGCTGCACGTCGCCGTGGAGGGCGGCGCGATCGGCCTGGTGGCGCTCGCCTGGGCCGTGGCGGCGGCGGCGATCCCGGCGCTGCTGGCCGCGCGGCGGGCCATCGGGCGGCGCCGGGTGCTGCTCATCGGGATCGTTGCCGCGACCGCCGCCCTGGTGGTCAACGCGGTGAGCACGATGACCCTCGAGGGCAACGGCGTGGCGTACGTCTTCTGGTTCCTGCTCGGGCTGGGCACGCTCATCCCCGGCGCGCCGATGGTCGCCTCAGCGGGCGAGGAGGATGGCGACCAGCCCCAGAACGCCTGAGGCGGCGACCAGGATCAGGGTCACCGCCCCGTGGCCGAGCCCGCGGGCCATCAGCTGGTGGTGGATGTGGCTCGAATCGGCCGCGAAGATCGAGCGGCCCGCGGCGAGGCGCCGCAGGATGGCCCACGCCATGTCGGCCAGCGGCACGCCCAGCGCCAGGACGGCGGTCGGCAGGGCGATGTGCGCGGGACGCGCCACGACCAGCGCGATGGCGGTCGTCCCCAGCAGCATGCCGAGGAACATCGACCCCGCGTCGCCCATGATGATCGAGGCCGGCGGGCGGTTGTAGGCGAGGAAGGCGGTCACTGCACCGGCGCCGGCGGCCACCAGGAGCAGCACCACCGGCGCGCTGAGCATCGCCGCGATGACCGCGAACGCCAGCAGGGTGGCCAGCGAGACGCCCGCGGCGAGGCCGTCGAGCCCATCGATGAGGTTGACCGCGTTGGCGACCGCCACCAGCCAGCCGACCGTCAGCACCGGTCCCAGCGGACCGAGCTCCACGCTTCCCCAGGGCGTGGCGAGGTCGTCGAAGCGGAGGCCGAGCGCCACCACCGCCACGGCCGCCACGAGCTGCCCGGCCAGCTTGGCCAGCGGGCTCAGGTCGCGGAGGTCGTCGACGAGGCCGACCGCGCCGACGAGGCCGATCCCCACCAGCGCCGGCACCAGCGTGTGCGTCCGCCCCAGGCCGACGTCGCCGATCAGCGCTGCCAGGAGCCCGATCCCCACGGCGGCGCCGAAGGCGAACAGCATCGCCGCGCCACCCAGGCGCGGGATGGCGCGCTCGTGGATCTTTCTGCCGCCCGGCTCGTCGAGCAGCTCGGCGTGGACCGCGGCGCGGCGCACCAGCGGCGTCACCGCGAGCGCGACGACGAGCGCGACGACGAAGGCGGTCGCCGAGACGAGCATCAGGCCGGTGCGCCGGTGAGCCGGTCGACGAGCTCGAGGTAGCGCGCCTTCTGGGCGCCCCACCCGTACGCGGCGCCCTGCCGCTGGGCCTCGGCGGCGCGGGCCTGCGCGGCCGACGGATCGGCGACGGTGGCGCGCAGCGCATCGGCCAGGGAGGTGGGGTCGCCGCCGCGGACGAACAGGATGGCGTCATCGGTGAAGTGCGCGCGGTTGGTGGCGAGGTCGCTGGCGATCACCGGCAGCCCCATCGCGACGTACTCGAGCAGCTTGGTCGAGAGCGAGTACTCCAGGTACGGCTCGTGGATCGACGGCACGATCCCGATGTCGTGCTGGCTGATGATCCGCGGCAGGTCGTCGAGCGGCACGCGGCCGTGGAGCGTCACCAGGTCCTCGACGCCCTGCGCACGCATGGCGGCCTCGATCTGCGGCCGCCACGGTCCGTCGCCGTAGACGTCGAGGTGCAGCGGGATCTCGTCGCGCACCGCGGCGATCGCCGCCATCGCGCGGTCCATCCCGTAGATGCGCTGGAGATTGCTGTGGTGCATGACCCGCAGCACCCCGTCGGCCATCCACGCGCGCGGCGGGTACCGCGAGGGGTCGAAGATCGTCTCATCGGCGCTGTTCATGACCACGTCGATCTTGTCCGGCGCGACGCCCCGCTCGATCGACAGCTGCCGCAGCGGCTCGTGGACGGTCACCAGCTCGTCGCTCACCGCCGCCGACGCGCGCGTGACGGCGGTCACCACCGGCAGGAGGGGGCGCAGGATGGGCGAGGCGAATCGGTCCCGGAAGAACTCCGGCATGTCCTCGTGCAGGTCGAGCAGCAACGGGACCCCCATCCACTTCACGGGGAGGGCGGCGAAGGCCAGGAAGTCCGGCACGGTGGCCACCTGGACCAGGTCGTAGCGCCTGGACCGATGCGCCGCGGCCAGCCGCGGCGTCGCGACCGCGGTGAAGGCCAGGTACTCGGCGATGTGCCCCGCGAAGCCGGTGAACCAGCGGCTCACCGGGAGCCGCACGATGCGCAGCGCCCCGTCGCGCTCCTCGGGGGCCTCGCCGCGCCCGCGGAGGGCGAAGACGTCGACCTCGTAGCCGGCCTCGATGAGCGCGTCGCACTGGCGGCGGATGCGCGTGTCGCCGGGGACGAGGGCATGCACGAGGATGGCGACGCGACCGCGCGGCTCCCCCGTGGCGACGGGCGCGGGGTGATCGGCGGCGACGGTCTCGGTCATCGAGCTCCGAACGGGTGGTGGATCGGTCGGTGGTCGGGGCGGCCGGATTCGAACCGGCGGCCTCCTGCTCCCAAAGCAGGTGCGCTACCAGGCTGCGCTACGCCCCGACGCTGCCGCATGGTAGCGCAGGGGTGCGCCCGCGGGACATGTGCTGCCGAGGCGCCCTCAGCTCGGCCGGACGACTTCGACCGGGAGCCCCTGCTGGACGTCGAGCACGGCGCGTTCGCCCAGCGGCGCCGTGAGCGAGATGGTCGCCGTCCGGGTCGCGCCGAGGGACGTGCAGGTCTCCGGCAGCGGCCGCCGATGCTCGACGATGATGACGACCACCGCCAGGTCCGACTCGACGGCCTCGCCGGTGTAGTCGATGCCACACGGCTCACTCGCCGGATTGGGCGACCCGGTGAAGGTCGCCACGAGATGGCGGTCGTCGGCACCGACCTCCACCGACTCAACGGCGAGACCGACCGGCGGGTCGTAGGGATCCCACGGCGGCGGCTGGACCGTGATCTCGCCATCACCGGCCATCCCGGCGGCGACGGCCCATCGGTCGAGCGCGTCAGCTGCCTGCTGACGCTGCTGCGCCAGGCGGCCATCCCCCACGCACGCGACCAAGAGGACGGCGAGACCGAGCAGTGCATGGATCCGCATCGGTCTCATCATCCCACCCTCTGCCTGATCGTCCTTCGCCAGCAATGACCAAGGCCACGCCCGGCGGAGCGGTTCAGCGGTGGTGGCATTTGTGCGTCCCGCGCACATTAAGCAGCCAGATGAGCCGATCCGGAGCCTGGAGGGACGCGGCCGAGCGTGGATGGCGGCTGCTGGCGCGGCCCGAGGTGCCTAGCTGAACCCAGGGGTCAGATCTGGCACGTTCCCGAGCCCACGCGGCCGATACCGTGGGCGGGACGCACATCCGCGCGATCCGGGGCCGTCAACGATCGGCGTGCTTGACCTCGTCCCACAGCTCGTCCTTGCCGGCGAGGTCGAGGGCGGCGAGGTCCACGCCGCGCGAAGCCGCCAGCGCCTCGACACGTTCGTAGCGCTCGATCCAGCGCCGGTTGGCGGCGCGCAGCGCCTCCTCGGGGTCGAGCTGCATCCAGCGCGCCAGGTTGACCAGCGCGAAGAGCAGGTCGCCGACCTCGTGCAGCCGCTCCTCGGGGGTGGAGGCCGCGCGCAGCTCGGCCAGCTCCTCGCCGACCTTCTCCCAGACACCCTCGATCGCGTCCCAGTCCCAGCCGAGGGCGGAGGCGCGCTCCTGGATCTCGCGGCTCGCCGGCAGGGCGGGCAGGGTGCGCGCGACCCCGCTGAACGCCCCGGACGGCGCCTCCTGGCCGCGCTCGGCGCGCTCGCCGGCCTTGATCGTCTCCCAGTTGGCGAGCACCTGCTCCACCCCATCGACCTCCAGCCCCCCGAAGACGTGCGGATGGCGGCGCACGATCTTGCTGGTGATGGACCGATACACATCGGTCAGGTCGAAGGCGCCCTCCTCGGCGGCGAACTGCGCGTGGAGGATCACCTGGAGCAGGAGGTCGCCGAGCTCCTCCGCCAGCGCGGCCGGATCGCCGCGCTCGATGGCGTCGAGCGTCTCGTACGCCTCCTCGAGGAGGTACGGGCGGAGCGTGAGGTGGGTCTGCCTGGCGTCCCACGGGCAGCCGTCCGGGGCGCGCAGACGGGCGCTGATGGCGGCCATGCCGTGCGGGCTGGCCAGGTTGTCGGTGGCCGCGAGGCGCGGGACGAGCCACGCGCCGTCGGCGAGGGTCCCATCGTCGAGCGCCCCGACGGTCGTGGCCGCCCCATCCGGGAGGGGCCGCACGCCGTGCGAGGCGGGATAGAGCGCAGCCAGCACGGCGTGCGGGCCGTGGCGCGCGTGGCGCCCCGGAAGGCTCGGGCCGCCGATCGCGGCCGGCCGAGCCGGGAGCAGCAGCAGCGGCAGGCTGGGGTCGAAGGCCGCGCCGGCCAGCGCGTCGACCGCCACCACCTGGAGTCCGTCGCCGGGATCGACGCCGCTGGCCGCGATGAGCGCCGCGAGGTCGACCCGGGACGCGCTCATCGGCCTACTGCGGAGCGCCGGTCGTCGTGCCGGAGGTACCGCCGCTGGCGGCGTCCGTGGCGCCGTCGACCCAGATCGAGGCGCCCTCCTTCTGCTCGGCCACCCATCGGTCGAAGCCGATATTGCGGATCGTGTCGCGCCGCGACTCGGGGACGAAGCGCGCCTCGGAGCTGTTGAGCAGCTTGAAGATGTAGAAGCCGTTGCCGCTCGAGACCGGGTCGCTGATGTCACCGGGCTCCTCGAGGGCGAAGATCGCCGCCTCGCGCTCGGGTGCGGTCTCGTAGCGCGCGACCCAGCCGAGCACGCCGCCGTTGCGGGCGGTGGTCGCGTCCTCGCTCTGCGCGGTGGCCACCTCGGCGAAGCTGTCGGGGTCCTCGCGCAGGTCGGCGACCAGCTGCGACGCCTGGTCCTCGGCGCTGATGCGGCTCTGGGTCACCTGGATGACGTGGTAGCCGAACGGCGTGCGCGCCGGCTCGGTGGTCTCGCCCACCGCCAGGCCGGTCACCGCCGCCTTGAACTCGGCCACGAACTGCGAGGTCGACGGGTCGTACCAGCCGAGGTCGCCGCACCGCGTCCGCGAGCCGGGATCGTGGCTCTGCTGGGCGAGCTCGCACCAGTCGGCGTCGTCCTTCGACGCCTCCTCGTACAGCTCCTCCGCCTCGGCCAGCGCGGCCTCCCACTGCTCCTCGGTGGCGGTCGACTGGTCCTCGGCCCCGGGGATCGGCTGGACGAGGAGATGCCGCAGGCGCTGCTTGGGGACCGGCACGCCCTGGTCGCCGCTGATGAAGATCTGCGCCACCTCCCGCTGCGGCAGGTAGCTCTGTACCACCTCGGTCTCGAAGTAGGTGCGCGCCTTGTCGCGCAGCAGCTCCTGGCGGATGTACTCGCGATACTCGGCGTCGGAGACATCGCTCGAGGCAAGGAGCTGGGTCAGGATGGTGAACTCGCCCGCCTCGGTGCGATCGTCGACGCGCAGGATCACGTAGCTCTCCCGATCCTCGAACGGACCGATGAGCGTGTCGGCCTGGGCGTCCTTGGCCTGCTCGAACCAGCGCCCGTAGGTCGCGTTGTCGGCGGTGACCCAGCCGACCAGGCCGCTGGTCGCTTTGGTGGCGCCGTCGTCGCTCTTCTCGGTCGCGGTGGTGGCGAAGTCGGCACCGCCCTGGAGGTCGGCGAGGATCCCTTCCGCCTCCGCCCTGGCGGCGGCCATCTGCTCGTCGGTCGGCTCCTCGGCGGCCGGCGCGTCCTCGGGGAGCGCGTCGACCACGATCGCCGAGAGCTGGAGGCGCAGGGGCAGGGACTGGCGCCGCGCGACCTCGGCGTCGACCTCCGCATCGGTCACGGCGAGGCCGTACTGCGGCGCCAGGTTGTCGAAGAAGGCGGCGCTGACCACCGAGTCGGTGGCGGTGGTCGAGATCTGCTGGAGCTGCTCCTGGACCACCTGGAGCTGCTGCTGGAGGATCGAGTCGAGGGCGCCACCGAGCTGTGCGTTGAAGTCGATCCCCCGGGCGCTCAGCTCGGCGCCGATCACGTTGAGGCGCTTGCTCACGTCGTCCGCGTCGATGCTGGTGCCGTTGACCAGCGCGACCTGGCGCAGATGGTTGTCGTAGTAGTTCGACCACATGGTGGCGCCGAAGATCCCGATCGCGACGGCGATCGCCACCGCGAACCCACCGACGATCAGCTGCTGCGTGCGCAGCTCGTCCTGCCAGCGGGGGCGGTGGCGGCGGTCGAGGATCGGTTTGCGGATCGACATGCTTCGGTGTCTGGCTGCCTCGCAGGGGGAGCTACGGGTTGGCGTCCGGGCGGAGGCGCCATGCTAGCCGATGACTCCTCGCCTCGCCAGCCGGCGGGGGCGCAGGATGCGCGGCCTGTGCGTACGGCGCACGAACGGGAGAAGGAGCGCGGCGCGGGACGCTGGTCCGTGCGTCATGCGCACGAACGCGAGAAGAACTGCGTCCCCGGACGCCGGATTGTGCGTCACGCGCACGGCCGAGAGACGGAGCGCGGCTCGCGGGGCTGGTTCGTGCGTCACGCGCACACGCCCGAGGGATCGATCCAGGGATCAGGTGCCGGGACGCGGCGTGGAGCGCAGTGCCTCCCAGCGCAGGCGGAGCACCATCAGCATCGCCTCGGCCACGATCGCGCCGCGCATCTTGCTCGTGCCGGCGATGCGCTCGCGGAACGTGATCGGCACCTGGACGATGCGCGCACCGCGCCGATGGGCCCACCACGTCGTCTCAATCTGGAACCCGTAGCCGGAGGCATGAGCGTCGCGCAGCCGGATCCCCTCGAGGACGTCGCGCCGCCACGCCTTGAAGCCGCCGGTCAGGTCGCGGTACGGCAGCAGCAGCACGAGGCGCGCGAACGTCGTTCCGCCGCGGCTGATCAGCTCGCGCCGGCGCGACCAGCCGACCGTGCCGCCGCCGCGCATGTAGCGCGTGCCGAGCACCAGGTCCGCGTCGCGCATGAGCGGCTCGAGCAGGCGCGGGAGATCGCGCGGGTCGTGACTGAAGTCAGCGTCCATCTGGACCACCGCGTGGACGTCGGGCTGGTCGAGGACCCAGCGGAACGCGTCGCGGTACGCGGCTCCCAGGCCCTCCTTGCCGGGACGGTGCAGGACCGCGACCCGCTCCTCCCGGGCGGCGAGCGCGTCGGCGAGCGCCCCGGTCCCGTCGGGCGACGCGTCGTCGACGATGAGCAGATGCGCCTGCGGCAGCGCCTCCAGGACGGCGGCCGCGATCGGCTCGAGGTTGTCGCGCTCGTCGTAGGTCGGCACCACCACCCACACCCCGCGCCCGGCGGCCAGGCCGACCCGCGGCGGCGCCCCTCCCTCCGACATCGGCTCGGTCAGCGACCGATCCCGAGGTACGCCACGCCGGCCGCCTCCCACGCCTCACGCTCCATCGCGTTGCGACCGTCGACGAATAGTTCGAGACCGGGGAGCGCCGCGGGATCCAGCTCGCGGTAGGCGGCATGCGGCGCCTGGACGACCGCCACCTTCACCGGGGACGGGTCAGCGAGGTCGTACGGCTCGAAGCCCCGCTCGCGGAGGTGGTCGTCGCTGAAGTAGGGGTCGTGGGCGTACACCCGCGCGCCGGCGGCGACCAGCTCGTCGCGGAGCCGGAAGGCGCTGCTGAACGCGTCCTCGCGCACGTCGGCGCGGTAGGCGATGCCCAGGATGAGCACCGGCTGGTCGTCGAGCGACCCGACCCGCTCCTCGATCTCGTCGACGGTGAAGGCACCCATCCCCTCGTTGATCTCGCGCGCCAGCGGCGGGATGCGCAGCGAGGGATCGCCGTTGAACAGGAAGTGCGGGTAGACCGGGATGCAGTGTCCACCGACCCCCACGCCCGGCTGGTGGATGTGCGAGTACGGCTGCGAGTTCGCCGCGCCGATCACCTCGCCGATGTCGATCCCCCGCTCCGCGGCGTAGCGCGCCAGCTCGTTGGCATAGGCGATGTTGACGTCGCGGTACGTCGTCTCGGCGAGCTTGGTCAGCTCGGCCGCCTCCGCGGTGGCGACCGCCCACACCTCCGTCCCCTCGTCGAGGACGGACCGATAGAAATCGGCGGCGCGGCGCGTCGCCTCCTCGCTGGTGCCGCCGACGATCTTCGGGTAGCGCTGGAGGTCGACGAAGACGCGGCCCACCAGGACGCGCTCGGGGCTGAAGGCGAGGTGGAACCGCTCCGCAGCCAGGCCGCTCCCCTCGGCGAGCATCGGTCCGAAGCGGTCCCGCGTGGTCCCGACGGGGAGCGTCGTCTCGTAGACCACCAACGTGCCCGGCTGGAGGCCCGCGGCGACGTCGCGCGTGGCGCTGTCGATCGGCCCGAAGTCGATCTCGCGCTGCGCGTCCACCACCACCGGCACGATGACCACCACCGCCTCGGCCTCGCGCACCGCGTCGGCGGTCGTGGTGGTGGCGCGCAGGTTGCCCGCTGCGACGAGCTGCGGGACGCGCTCCAGGAGGGCCGGCTCATCGTCGTGCGGGCTCTCGCCGCGGTTGATGGCATCGGCGATGCGCGGGTTGATGTCGGCCCCGATCACGGTGTGGCCGCGACCGGCGTACTGGACCGCCAGGGGCAGCCCGATGTGGCCGAGCCCCACCACCGCGATCCTCATGCCAGCGCCTCCTGGAGCGCCGGGCCGGCGATCACCTGTCCGGTCTGCCCGGCCTCGACCATCTTGCGGGCCAGCAGCAGCGCGATCATGCCGTCCCGCGGCGTGACCGGGGCGGGGCCACCGCTACGCACCGCCTGCGCGAACTCCTCCAGCTCCACCGCCAGCGGCTCCTGGCGCCGCACGTAGCGGCGCGTCATCTCGCCCTCGGCGACCGAGGTGATGGGCGCCGACACGCCGTCCGAGCCGCGATTCTCCCAGGTGTGCTCGGCGTCGGGGTTGGCGTAGTGGATGAGGTCCTGGTTGATGTAGTCGGCGACGTACAGGCCGCGCTCGCCGGTGACCGTCAGGGTGCGGCGCTTCGCCGGCGTGAGCCAGTTGATGTCCAGGATCCCGATGACCCCGTTGGCGAACTTCATGATCCCGTTGAAGAGGTCCTCATGATCGGTGTGGATCCGCTGCTCGGTCTCGGCGTACAAGCGGATCGGCTCGCTGGCGACCAGGTAGCGCATCACGTCGAGGTCGTGCGGCGCCAGGTCGATCACCACCCCGACGTCGCGAATGCGCGCCGGGAAGGGGCCCAGCCGCGTCGCCTTGATCTGGAAGATGCGCCCCAGCTCGCCGGCGTCGAGGCGCCGCTTCAGCTCGCGGATCGCGGGGTTGAAACGCTCGATGTGGCCGACGCTCAGCAGCTTCCCGGCTCGCTCGGCGGCCGCGATCATCGCCTCCGCCTCGCCGCGGTCCGAGGCGATCGGCTTCTCGACCAGGACGTGCACCCCGGCGTCGAGCGCGGCCAGGGCCACCGGCAGGTGCAGCGAGGTGGGCGCCACGATGCTCACCATGTCGAGCCGTTCCTCGGCGAACATCGTCGCCGGGTCGGCGTAGCCGCGGGCCGCGCGGCCGGTGGTCGCGCGGCGGACGGCCTCGGCATCGGGGTCGGCGACCGCGGCCAGCTCGACGCCGTCGATCACCTCGTCCCATACCCGGACGTGGTTGCGCCCCATCATCCCCAGGCCCACCACGCCGGCGCGCAGGGCGCGCGGCGCATCGGTCATGCCGGCACCTCGGCCGCCAGGTGGCCGACCTCGTCGGCGGTGGCGTTGACCGCGTCGATGACGGTGGCGACCTCGTCATCGGTCAGCGACGGGTGGACCGGGATGCTGAGCACCTGCGCGGTGAGGCGCTCGGTGACCGGGTACGTCTGGTCGCCGTAGCCCAGGGCGAGGAACGGCTTCTGGCGGTGGACCGGGATCGGGTAGTAGATGCCGGTTCCCACGCCGCGCTCGCGGAGCCGCTCGATGAACGCGTCGCGCTCCGCGACCCGGATGGTGTACTGGTGGTAGACGTGGGTGTTGCCGGGGACCACGTACGGCGTGATCACCCCGCGCAGCTCGGCGTCGTAGCGCGCCGCGATGGCCCGCCGCCGCTCGTTGTAGCCGGGCAGCTTGGCCAGCTGGGCCAGGCCGATGCTGGCGTGGATGTCGGTCATCCGGAAGTTGTAGCCGAGCAGGTCATGGTGGTAGCGCACCTTCATCCCGTGCTCGCGGAGGAGCCGCACCCGATCGGCCAGCTCGGCGTCGGCGGTGGTCAGCATGCCGCCCTCGCCGGTGGTCATGTTCTTGGTCGGGTAGAAGCTCCACGTGCCGGCGCCCCAGCTGCCCGACTTGCGCTCCCCGATCATCGCGCCGTGGCTCTGGCACGAGTCCTCCAGCAGGGCGAGGCCGTGCCGCTCGGCGATTTTCGTCAGCGCCGGCAGGTCGGCCGACTGGCCGTACAGGCTGACCGGCATGATGGCCCGCGTGCGCGGCGTGATCGCCGCCTCGACCTGCGCGGGATCCATGTTGAAGGTCCGCTCGTCGATGTCGACGAAGATCGGCCGGGCGCCGGTGTAGAGGATGCTGTTGGCACTGGCGATGAAGGTGAACGGGACGGTGATGACCTCGTCGCCGGCCCCCACCCCGTAGCCCAGCAGGCCGAGGTGCAGGGCGGTGGTGCCGGAGCTGGTGGCCACCGCGTGCGGGACGCCGATGAACGCCGCGAAGCGCTCCTCCAGCTCCTGGACGCGCCTCCCCTGGGCCAGGGCGCCCGACTCCAGGGCGCTCCAGACCAGCTCCTTCTCCTCCACGCCCATCTGCGGGCGTGCGATCGGGATCACGTTGCGTATGCCTCCGTCATGCCGCGCTCGGTCGGAGCGCCTGGGTGGGGTTCGGTGGTGAGGTCCCCGGCCAGCTCGGCCGGGTCGGGCGCGAGGTGGCGCTCGAGGGCGGCCACGATGCGTGCCGCGGTCCGCCCGTCGCCGTAGAGGTCGGGACGTGGGCGGTCGCGGGTCAGGAATTCGGTGTCGGCGAGCGCGTCGCGCAGGCCCGCCGGGTCCGCCCCCACCACGCGGTTCCAGCCCGCCTCGACGGTCTCCACCCACTCGGTCTCTGTGCGCAGCGTGACGCATGGCACGCCGGCCAGGTACGCCTCCTTCTGCACCCCACCGGAGTCGGTGGCGATGATGCGCGCGCCGCGCTCCAGGGCGACCATCTCGAGGAAGCCGACCGGGTCGATCCCCACCACCCGCGAGGGGAGCGAGATCCCATGGCGGTCGAGCATGGCGCGCGTGCGCGGGTGGACCGGGAAGAGGACCGGCGCGTCGAGGTGCGCGGCGCCAGCGTCGACCGCCTCGATGAGCGCCGCCAGGCGCGTGGCGTCGTCGACGTTCTCGGCCCGGTGGAGGGTCAGCAGCAGGTAGCCGGGATGCGCCGCCGCCTCCGCGGGCAGGTGCGCGCCGGCGCGCTCCGCGGCCCAGGTCCAGGCGTCGACCATCACGTCGCCGACCAGCTCGCTGCGGCCGGCGAGCCCCTCACGGGTGAGGTGCTCGAGGGCGGCGGCGGTGGGTGCCAGGAGCAGGTCGGCGAGGTGGTCGGCGACCACGCGGTTGCGCTCCTCGGGCATGGCCCGGTTGAACGAGCGCAGTCCGGCCTCGACGTGCGCCAGGCGCGGCCGCCGGCCGTCCGGGTAGGCGACCTTGGACGCCACCACGGCGGCGGCGAGGGTCGAGTTGGTGTCGCCGTAGACCAGCACCCAGTCGGGCGCTTGCTCCAGCACCACCGGCTCGAGGCGCCGCAGCATCTCACCGGTCTGCTCGCCGTGGGCCGCCGAGCCGACCTCCAGGTTGACGTCCGGCGCGGGGATCTCGAGGTCGCGGAAGAACGAGGCGCTCATGGCGTCGTCGTAATGCTGGCCGGTGTGGACCAGCAGCTCGGTGTGGCGGCGGCGCAGCTCGCGGCTGACCGGGCCCGCCTTCACGAACTGCGGTCGCGCCCCGACCACGGTGAGCACCCTCACGCGCGGTGCTCCGGCGGGAATGGGTTGCCGCAGCGCGGACAGCTGCCGACGAAGGGGACGTCGTCCACGTCGCGCAGGGCGGCGCCGCACGGGCAGGCGCTGCCCAGCCGCCGGGCCGGGTTGCCGGCCACCAGCTCGCAGTCGGCGACGTCGCGCGTCACCACGCTGCCCGAGCCGACGAGCGCCCAGCGGCCGATGGTGATGCCGGGCAGGATCGTGCTGTTGGCGCCGAGCGCCGCGCCATGCCGCACCAGGATCGGGCTCACCTCCCAGTCGTCATCGGTCTTCAGGGTCCCGTCGAGGTTGATCGCGCGCGGCAGCCGGTCGTTGGTGAAGCACACGTGCGGACCGATGAAGACGCCGTCCTCGACGGTGACGCCGTGGAACAGGCTCACGTTGTTGCCGATCTTGCAATGGTCACCGATCACCACGTCGGTGTCCACGTAGACGTTCTTGCCGATGATGGAGCCGCCCCCGATCCGGGCGCGCTCGCGCACCTGGGCCTGGTTCCAGATGCTGGTGCCGGGACCGATGACCGCCTCGGCCGAGACCTCCGCGGTGGGGTGGATCCGCACGGACGGCCGGTCGGGCATGCGGTCTTCCTGCTTGAGGATCCCGCCGATTCTACCCTGAGGCGGGCCGGATGCTCAGAGTCCCTCGATCGCGGAGCGCACCGCCTCGCCGACGGCCCCGGTGCTGCCGACGACCACGACGTTCGCCGGGTTGAGGCGGCGGATCTCGGCGGCCACCGCCGCCGGCAGCTCACCGGGGCGCACCAGGAGCAGCGGGCCGCCGACCACGCCCGCCAGCGGCCCGGCCGACAGGCCGTCGGGGAAGGCGGTGCCGGTCGCGACGTAGAGGGTCCCGACGCTGCCCGGGTACGTGGCGGCGCTGACGGCCACGCTGGTCGCGTAGCGGTCGTCCCCGTGGAGCCGGGTCACCGTACCGCTGGTGTAGGCATCGAGCTGGGCCATCAGCCCGTCGCCGATGACCGTCGGACCGCCGAGGACCACGATGCGCGCCGGCGCCAGGCGGGTCAGCTCGTCGATCGTGGCCTGCGGCAGGACGCCCGGGCGGGTGAGCAGGATCGGCCCGCGCGCGCGGGCCGCCGCTGCGCCGCCGGCGAGCGCGTCGGGGAAGGTGGCGCCGGTCGCCAGGTAGGCCACCTGGACGCCCGGCGTGAAGCTGGCGGCACTGATGCGCGCCGCGGTGTCGTACCGATCGCTGCCGGCGATGCGGGTCACCGTGCCGGTGGTGTGGGTCCGAAGGGCGGAGACCACCGCCTCGCTGACCACCGCCGGACCGCCGAGGACCACGATCCGCCCGGGCCGCAGCCGCGCCAGCTCGGTCGCCGTCGAGCCGGGCAGGGAGCCGGCGCGGGTCAGCAGGAGCGGGCCGCCGCCGACCGCGGCCGCAGGCCCGCCGGTCAGCGCGTCGGGGAACGCCTCGCCGGTGGCGACGTAGGCGACCGGGACGCCCGCCGCATGTCGCGTGGCGGAGAGGCGGGCGGCCGTGTCATAGCGGTCGACGCCACCGACGCGCGGCGCGGCGCGGCGGGTGCTGAAGCTCCAGCTGGTGCCGGGATACGCGTTCCCCGAGACGTCGCGGATGCTGTTGCTGACCGTCACCGTGTACCCGGCGTACCCGGCGAGCGTGGTCGCGGGGCGGAGCGTCGCGACGCGCGTGGCGGCGTCGTA
>DASSPJ010000088.1:0-5833 GCA_035699665.1 Candidatus Limnocylindria bacterium | reverse complement strand
GCCGACTCGAGGGTCATCCGGCGCGGCGGCGTCAGGCGCAGCGAGTCGTCGTGGCTGTGGGTCCGCATGTTGGTGAGCTGCTTGGCCTTGGTGGCGTTGACGTTCATGTCCCCCGGCCGCGCGTTCTCGCCCACGATCATCCCCTCGTAGACCTCGACGCCGGCACCGATGAACAGCACGCCGCGCTCCTCCAGGCCGATGAGCGCGTACGCGTTCGACAGCCCGGCCCGATCGGCGACCAGCACGCCGCTGGTCCGGTGGGTGACCTCGCCGGCCCACGGGCCGTAGCCCTCGCCGATCTGGTGCATGAGCGCGGTGCCGCGGGTATCGGTCATCAGCTGGCCGCGGTAGCCGATCAGCCCGCGGACCGGGATGATGAACTCCATGCGGACGCGCCCGTCGGCATCGGTCGACATCTGCTCCAGGCGTCCGCGCCGTCCGGCGAGCGCGGTCTGAACGGCCCCGATGTGCTCGGGCGGAATGTCGATGGTGACGCGCTCGTACGGCTCGCGGACCTCGCCGTCGGCCTCGTGGAGGATCACCTCGGGGCGCGAGATGGTCAGCTCGTAGCCCTCGCGCCGCATCTGCTCGATGAGCACCGCCAGCTGGAGCTCGCCGCGTCCGCGGACCTCGAACGTGTCGGCCGCATCGGTCGCCGAGACCTCGATCGAGACGTTGCCGAGCACCTCGCGGTCGAGGCGCGCCTTCAGCTGGCGGCTGGTGACGTACTGCCCGTCGCGCCCAGCGAGCGGCGAGGTGTTGACGCCGAACGTCATGCGCAGCGTGGGCGCATCGACGTCGAGTCGCGGCAGCGGGCGCGGGTCGGCCGGGTCGGTGATGGTGTCGCCGATGGTGATCTCGGGCAGCCCGGCGACGGACACGATCTCGCCCGGCCCTGCCTCCGCCACGTCGACCCGGTCGATGCCGTGCGCGGTCTGGAGCGTGGTCACCGATCCGGACAGGGCCACCGTGCGACCGGGCTCGATAGAGCCGTCGGCCGCCTCCGCCTCCTCGCGGACCACCACCACGCGCTGGCCGATGCGGATGCTGCCGTTGCGGATGCGTCCCACCGCCATGCGGCCCACGTAGTCGTTGGCGGCCAGGCTGGTGACGAGCAGCTGGAGCGGGTGGCCCGGGGAGTGGACCGGCGGCGGCGTGACCTCCACCAGCAGGTCGAGGAGCGGTCGCAGGTCGGTGCCCGGGGTCGCCAGGTCGCGGGTCGCGGTGCCCGCCTTGGCATTGGTGTAGACGACCGGGAACTCGATCTGGTGCTCGTCGGCGCCCAGGTCGATGAACAGCTCGTACACCTCATCGAGCACCTCCGCCGGCCGGGCATCGGCGCGGTCGATCTTGTTGAGCGCCACGATCACCGGGAGGCGCCGTTCCATCGCCTTGCCGAGCACGTAGCGCGTCTGCGGCAGCGGGCCCTCCGAGGCGTCGACCAGCAGCAGTACCGCGTCGACCATCAGCAGGCCGCGCTCCACCTCGCCGCCGAAGTCGGCGTGGCCGGGCGTGTCGACGATGTTGAGGCGCACGCCGCGATGGTCGATGGCCGTCTGCTTGGCGAGGATGGTGATCCCCTTCTCGCGCTCGAGGTCGCCGGAGTCCAGCACGCGGTCGACCAGCGCCTCGTTCTGCCGGAACGTGCCGGTCTGGCGCAGCAGGCCATCGACGAGGGTGGTCTTGCCGTGATCGACGTGGGCGATGATCGCCACGTCGCGCAGGTCGGCGCGAACGGCGATGGGCGGCGGGGTCTGGGTGGTCATGGGTATCGCTGAAGCGGCACCCGGGCCCTAACCAGCCGCCGCACAGCCGCCAGCCTTGGTCAATTCAGCGTTGACCGGGGAAATCCGGAGTGCTAGCATCCCTGCGCTCGTGTCCCTTCTTGCATCCCTCGGAAACACAGGGCGTTTTACGTCGAAGCGTCGGCGAATTGGGTTTGCCCTGCTTGCGGCAGTGTATGCCTCGTCCTTCAGCCAGCCAGCGCTGGCGACGGGTGGGTCGTATGCGTGGGGGAGTTGCAACTGGGAAAACACAAACTACCTCCCGGACGGGGATATTGAGCTTCGAGCGCACAGTTACCCCGGCGACGGCTGGGGCGACGGAGTGAAGAACTCGTTCAATGACCGCATCACGGCCGCGATCAATCGGATGGACGGTTACCTGAGCCAGGCGGGATACGTGATCCCCTACGCGTTCTATCGCATTCCCGATGGCGCGGTTGGGGAGGACATCCTCGTTCAACAGGCCAACCTTTTGCCGCACTGGTGGGGTCTGTCGAGTACGTATTCGCTCAACGGCTGGAGTGCCTGCAGAATGCATGACGCGGCTGACGAGCCAGTGATCTGGTCCAAGGTTGAGACCGCATTCTACGATCACTGGTTCACGCAGGACGATTCTCGCCGGAGCCTCTGGGAGAGTTGTCAGGCAAACAACTTCCTCCCCATATACACATGCAATAAGAAGCAAGACTTCGAAAGCATCCTGATGCATGAGTTCGGGCACGCCCTGCAACTCTGGCATCCGCAGTGGGTTGACGCCCACCAACCCGGTCTTAGTCCGGACGCGGCTGCAATAGCAGCTTGCTCCTCGCCGACGGACCGGGCCACGATGTGCGAAAACGTGGCACAAGAGTACCGGAGCAGCGGTCGAACGCTCCACGCGTGGGATCGTGAATCGCTCCGCGTACTCGAGACCAAGCACTGAGCACGTCGATGCGAGTTCGGGGCAGGCCATCGATATGGGGCTTTGGCTTAGGGGCCATGATCATGGCGGGATTCCTGATTGGCGTCGCTGGTCCCTCGGCTGACGGCACAGGCTGCACCGCAAATCTACACTTCGAGCCAGCGGTAGGGCACGCCTCGCATAGTGAGGCTTTCGCGAGTCTGGCGGAGCACTTCTCCCGGCAGGGCCTCGCCGGGCTTCCAGCCGAACAGGCGACCGAAGTCGTGGTCTCCGAGGCAGCCGCCGCTCTTAGCTTGGTCGCCGCAGCGGCGCCAGATGGCGATGGAACGTACGAGTACGTTATCGCTGGCATCAAGGCGGGCGAGTTCACTATCCGCCCGGCATATGACGGTTGGGCGATCGACCACGTCAGCGTTGTGGTCCCAGCGGCGGTCTGCGATGAGCTGCTTGCCCGTTCACGATCGGCCGGGTAGACGCGCTTTCATCTTGCGACGCAGGCTGTCAAACGTGGCCAGTAAGCCTCCAGTCCGCCTTGCGACACTAGGCTGTGTGGTCGTGGTCCTCTTGCTAGGCTGCATTTCACCGCGCCCGCCTGCCCCATCCGGAATCCGCTCTTCAGCGCCAGCTAGTGGGGCCATTTGCCAAGGAGGTGGCGGATGCTGGTCACCAGGCCCGTCGGGCGTGCTGGTGGTGCCCACGTGCCCGCCGCCTGGCGACTGCGGGGAGGGCGTCGCACATCAGGATCGTTTCTATGCCCTTTCCTGCTGGGGCGTCGTGTCCGACGCGGTCGGCGAAGCCGTGGTTGCGACCGGTGACACCGTGTTCCGTGAGGCTCGCGCCATCACAGGACTACCGCCTGAGTTCTGGCTTGCCGTCCGTGGTGATCTCCCGTGTCGACCGGCCGATGGCGCGCCGCTTGCCCATACCTGGTATCTGATCGCGTTCGGCGATGTGCCGTCTGAGGTGCAGCAAGAACACGGGGCCCGGATTTCGAGCGTAGTTATCGCGCCGTGAGGGGTACCCACAGGTCTGATACTGAGATCTCGACGGACGTGGTTGGCAGGACCGGCAGCGCAGCGCGACCTTTGGAGCGCGGTGTGGGGTCGTCCGCATAAGCCACTCGCCAAGCAGGGTCTTGAGCTCGGCCTAGCTGTGATTCCCACGGACGTTGTTGACCAGAAGCGGCAACGGGGCGCGGCCTCGGAGCGCGGTGTGGGGTCGTCCGTGATTGTAGAAGTCGACCCAGCGCGGCAGCGCCGCCAGGCGCTCGTCGTTGGATCGGTACCGTCGCGCATAGGCCCACTCGTCGAGCAGGGTCTTGATGAAGCGCTCGGCCTTGCCGTTGGTCTGCGGGCGGTAGGGACGGGTGCGGCTGTGGCGCGCGCCGAAGCGCTCACGGACGGCGGTGTAGGCCGCGCCGCGGTAGGCGAAGGCGTTGTCGGTCAGCACGCGCTCGATCGACACGCCCAGCCGCGCGAAACGCTCGGCGGCGACCTCGAGCGCGAGCGCCGCGCTGACGCCGCTTTCGTCGGGCACCGGCACCACCACCGCCACCCGGCTGGCGTCATCGACGACGACCTCGAAGTGGTCGTAGCCAATCGGGGTCCGGTCGCGCCGCCGTCGCTCACGACCCAGCACGCGGTGCCCACCGCCGGGCGGGATGCGGCCCAGCCTCTTGTGATCCTGGTGCAGCAACGCGCCGGGATGGCAGGCCACATAGCGCACCGGCGCCGCGGTCACCCGGTCGGCGTCACGCAGCCGGCTCAGCCCGGCCCGCCGCAGCACGGCGTAGATCGTCGAGCGCGGGTGCCCGGCCAACGGCGCCAGGCGATGCGGACCGTAGCGGCGCCGGGCACGCAGGCGCACGATGCGGGCCACCTGCTCGGCCGGCAGTCGCCGCGGCGAGCGCAGCGGCCGCGAGCTGCGATCCTCGAGACCGGCCGGTCCCTCGGCGCGGTGGCGGCGCAGCCACTTGTAGGCGGTGGCGCGACTGATGCCCAGCGACTCGGCGGCGAGCGCCACCGGCCAACCCTGGTGGTCCACCCGACTCACCAGCAGCTGCCGACCAAAGACGTTGAGACGTGCCCTAGGATGGGCCACGAGAGCCTCCTCACGGTGTGGAGCGTTGACACCCCGTACCGTGCTTGGAGGCTCTCGTCTGTCAACAACGTCTTTGGGAAGTACACCTAGCCGCTGGTCTGGGGTCAATAGAGTCGGGTGCGGTCGCGCGCGCCGAGCAGCTCGCGCACGCCGCTGCAGGCCGTGGCCTGATAGGCGGGCGTTGTCGTTCAGCACGCGCTCGAGGTCGCCGCCGACCTCGAAGGGTGGTAGCCGATCGGGGTGCAGTCGCGCCGCCGCCGACACGGCCAAGGACCCCGGCCCGCCACCGGGCGGGATGCGGCTCAGCAATCTACTCGCGCAGCCCCGCCCGGGCGCGCAGCTCGGCGACCGGATCGGACTCGTGGTAGCCGCCGATCTCGAGGGCCACGCGGCCACGCCAGCCGGCAATGTCGCGGCGCAGCGTGCGCAGCTGGTCGGCGGGAGCGTCGCCGACGGCGACCGCGTCCGGCAGGATCGCCCACTCGGCCAGCGCGCGGAGGGCGACCTCGACGCGGGCCAGCGGCAGCGTCACCTCGATCCGCTCGGGGGTCGCGTCCGCGGCGACGGCGACGCCGAGCTCGCCGAGGCGGTCGTAGGCGCGGCGGGCGCGCAGCGCCACGTCGTCGCGCGGCGCGGCGGCGTCGAGCCGCCAGGCGAAGACGGCGCGCTCACGCACGGCGCCGAGGCGCCCCACCGGGCGCCACTGCGCCGGCTCGAGGCCCCAGGCCACGCGGTACTGACTGTCGTCGGCGACCACCCCTCCCCCATCGCTCGTGGCGGGGCGACGCCTGCCGGGTCGTCGCATCTCGCGTCCAGTATCGGGCCATCACCGCCCGGCGAACACCCGCCGGACGGTACCGATGCGCCCCGTACCGTGGGGCATGCAAACGGGCCGGGCCCGCACGCCGCGGACCCGGCCCGATGTCGTGGCGCGCTGTCGAGCTACTTGATCTCGACCGTCGCGCCGGCCTCGGCCAGCTTCTCCTTGACCTGCTCGGCCTCCTCCTTGGCGACGCCCTCCTTCACCGCCTTGGGGGCGGCGTCGACG
>DASSPJ010000087.1:0-7517 GCA_035699665.1 Candidatus Limnocylindria bacterium | reverse complement strand
ACGATCCCCTTCTCGTCGTGGTGCTCCTCGACGATGCACGCCAGCGCGCGCCCGAGACCGATGCCGTAGCTGCCCATGATCGGGTGGCGCCGGCTGCCGTCCTCCGCGAGGTAGGTGGCGTTGAGCGCGCGGGTGAAGTCGTCGCCGAGCTTGAAGATGTTGCCGACCTCGATCCCCTTGGCCAGGCGGACGGGCTGCCCGCAGTCGGGGCAGGCGTCGCCGGCGCGGGCGTTGGTGATGTCGGCCGTGAGGTCGGGGGTGAAGTCACGGCCGACGTTGACGTTGCGCAGGTGGACGCCGGCGCGGTTGGCGCCCGCGACCAGGTTCGGCGAGCGCGCCGCCAGCTCGTCGACGACGACCAGCGTGTCGTGCGCGCCGATCGGCGACGCGTAGCCCGGTTCCATGCCGGCGGCGCGGATCTCCTCCGCCTGCGCCGGTCGGATGCCGCCGGTGGCCTTCACCGCGTTGACCAGCTTGGTCTCGTTGACCTCGTGATCGCCGCGGACGATGGCGGTCACCAGGCGCCCGTCGCCGGTCACGAAGAAGGTCGCCTTGGCCGTCCGCGAGGTGGGCACCCCCAGCAGCTCGGCCAGCGACGCGATCGTGTCGGTGCCGGGCGTGTCGACCTCCTCGGCGGGCAGCGGCTCCTCGGGCTCCGGCTCGGTGACCCGGGCCCGCGCGATCTGCTGGTTGGCGGCATAGCCGCACGCATCGCACAGGACGAGCGTGTCCTCGCCGTGCTCGTTGAGCACCATGAACTCGTGGGCCAGGCTGCCGCCCATGATCCCCACGTCGGCGCCCACCGCCAGCGTCGCCAGGCCGAGCCGCTCGAAGATCCGCTGGTACGCGGCGTGGTGCAGGTCGTAGGAGCGGTCGAGGCCGGCCGCGTCGGCATCGATGGAGTAGCTGTCCTTCATGACGAATTCGCGGACCCGGATGAGGCCGCCGCGGGCGCGTGGCTCGTCGCGGAACTTGGTCTGGAAGTGGTAGACGATGGCCGGCAGCTGGCGGTAGCTCTTCACCAGGTCACGGGTCAGGTCGGCGACCACCTCCTCGTGGGTCATGGCCAGCACCATGTCGCGCCCGCCGCGATCCTTGAAGCGGACCATCTCGGGCCCGATCTTGGCGTAGCGGCCCGACTCGCGCCACAGGTCGGCCGGATGCACCACCGGCATCTCCATCTCCTGGCCGCCGATGGCGTCGATCTCCTCGCGGATCACCTGCTCGATGCGCTGCTGGACGCGGAACCCGAGCGGCAGCAGCGAGTAGATCCCCGCCCCGAGCTGGCGGACGTAGCCGGCGCGCAGGAGAAGCCGGTGCGAGACCATGTCGGCCTCGACGGGATCGTCGCGGAGGCTGGTGAAGAAGAGGGTCGAGAGGCGCATGGGCGGCCAAGGATAGCGGGTCGCGGCACGGCCGCCGCGCGGCTCAGCCGCCGACGAGGTCCGGAACGTCGGCGATCGGCGACGCGCCGACGAGATGCTCCGAGGCGCGCAGCTGGCGCAGTGGCAGGAGCGCCACGATGAGCAGCAGCAGCGACGCGCCGAGCAGGCCGTCGATGCCACGCCAGTCGGCCGCCCAGCCGGAGACCAGCGCGCCGACGATCTGGCCCACGGCCAGGAAGACCGAGTAGAGCCCCATGATCGCGCCTCGGTCGGTGGGGTGCGACTCGCTGATGTCGGCCAGCAGGCCGAGCGCCGCCGGGGTCGCGCCGGCCAGCACGAAGAGGCCGGCCAGCAGGAGCAGCAGCATCGGGATCACCAGCACGAGCCCGCCGCCCTGTGAGTGGTTGATGGCGAAGATGGCCGCCATCATGGCGACCCCGCCACCGATCCCGATGGCGATGATCGTCGTCCGCCGGAACCGCTTGAACCGGTTGCCCCAGTAGAAGAGGCCGGCGAAGAAGACGACCATCGCCAGCCCCAGGCCGATGCTCACCTGGGTGGGGGCGAAGCCGCCCATCAGCAGCTGCCCGTTGCTGACCCCCGACGGCTCGCGGACCAGCTGGAAGACCGATTGGGTGGTCCACGAGCCGAGCACCGCGTTGAGCGCCACCCAGGTCGGGGCCAGCAGCCACACGCCCGGCGAGGCCAGCACGCGCCGGTAGCGCGCCAGGTCGAACCGCTCGTCGCGGACCGATGCGACCGCCGCGGCCTCGACCGCCGCATCGTCGTGCGAGACCTCCCCCACGCCCCAGCGATAGATCGCGTAGCTCACCGCGTAGATCGCCGCGTTGAGGAGGAAGGCGCCGCGGCCCATGACGTCGTAGAGCGGCCCCGCAGCCACGATCCCGACCCCGATGCCGGCCAGCGTGGCCGCCTCGAAGCGCGCGACCGTCCTGCCGCGCAGGTGCTCGTCGCGGCTGGTGGCGATGGCGATGTAGCCCAGGATCGACGGGATGCTGGCGCCGGCCGCCGCGCCCTCCAGCCAGCGGGTCACGCCCAAGAGCACGAGGTCGGTGGTGAACGCGGTCATGACCACCGCCACCGCCCCGAAGACCGGTCCCCACTGCATGACCCGGTGCGCGCCCAGGCGGTCGGAGAGCACCCCGAAGCCGGGCGACAGGACCAGCTCGGCCACGTAGTACGTGGCGGTCAGCAGGCCCACCACGAACGCGGCGACCTCCGGGCCGCCGTGCGACGGCAGGTCGGCAAGGTAGTAGACCAGCAGCCCGCCGGTCAGCCCGGTGCTGAAGCGCAGCGTGAACGTGCCAAGCAGGACCGCCCACAGGGAGCGTCCGACGCCGGTCACGCGGCGATCCGCGTGCGCCGCCGCGCGCGACGCCGCGCGGCGATCACGGCCATGGCCGCCAGGTCGGCGCCGAGCAGCGCGCCGCCTCCCAGCCCCACTCGCAGCCGCCCGGCAGCGTCGGCGTCGTCGCGTGCGCGGGTGGCGTCGAGGAGCGCGGCGTCGGCCGCGTCGAGGTCGCCGGCCTCGTACGCGTCGCGCGCCTCGGCGAGCCTGGCCGGCGGATCGGCACCGATCAGGCCGACCGATTCGAGGGCTGTCGGCGGGTGCGCCAGGCGGGCGGTGGCCCGCTCGAGCGCGTCCAGCGTCCCGATCTCGGCGGACGCGGCGGCCTGCGCGGCCTCCATCCCGGCCGAGCCCTCGAAGGCGTCGCGCAGCGCGTCCGACGGGACGAGGTCGAGCGAGGCGGCCCGTCGCGCGATGACGTCCCGCTGGTCGAGCACCTCGTCCGCGACCGCCAGGTCGGCGTCGGCCTCGTCGAAGCGCCACGCCGAGAGCGCGAAGCGCAGGTCGCTCGGGATCTGCCACGCACCGGCGGCCTCGACGATCGAGGCGTAGGTGGCACGTGTCGCCGCCCGCCGGTCGAGCAGCGGCAGGTCCGCCTCGTTGACGACCCACTCCCGCCACAGGTCGTCGTACGCGGCGCCGGTGCGCTCCTCGAGCAGGTCCAGCAGGCGCTGCCAATCCTGCTGCGAGGCATCGATCCCGGTCTCCGGGCGCGCGTCGGCCGCCGCGCCGGACGGCTGGTAGCTCATCTCGCCCTCGCGCGCCGCACGCCATACCCGGCGCAGCCCGTCGACATCGGTCCGGTCGGCGATGAGCGTCGCGAGGTGGTAGGTGGCGGCGTAGGCGAAGTCCTCGACACCGAGGTCCTCGACCCCGTAGGCGCCCCAGTCGTTGAGCGGGATGCGGTGCTCGAGCTGCGCATCGGTGAGCGTCGGGGACCCTCCCGTCTCGCCGATTGCGGCGGCCGCCTGCACCGCGTACCACTCGGCCCACGCCTCGCCGATCCAGCGGCCGCGGAGGAGCGAGTCGTTGAACCAGACGTGGGCCGCCTCGTGGAGCGTGACGATGGCATCCGCGTCGTAGCGCACCGTGATCAGCTCGGTGACGTCGCTGTAGGTGCCGGCGTATTCGCCGAGGCGCGAGGTGGCGGCCTCCTCCACCCGCAGGCGCCCGTTGACCGGATACTCCAGGCCGATGAGCTCCATGAGCGCCGGGATGCCGCGCTCCATGAGCGACGTGGTGCGCGCTCCCCAGGCCGGGTCGTCCTCCCAGGCGCGGACGATGAGCGGCGCCGTCGCCCCGCCGCCGATCTCGACGCTGGTCCGCGTCTCGACGAACGCGCCGGGGCGGTCGGCGGAAACGTAGGCGAAGAAGGCGAACGGGTCGGGCAGGTCGGTCGCGGAGAGGGTCGTCCAGGCGTCGTCGCTGGTGCCGACCATCGGGCCCCCCTCCACCGTGGCGCTGTACCCGGTCGGGAGACGCACGCTGACGCTGCTGCCGCTGACCCCAGAGCTGCCGAAGGCCCACACCGGGAAGGCGACCACGCTCGGCGTGACCCGCACGTCGCGGTCGGGCGCGTCGCCGCCATCGGGCAGGTCGTAACTGACCGTGTAGCGGTAGACCTGGCCGAAGTAGACCGACTGGTGGTACGTCACGTCGACGGTGGTGTGGGAATCGGTCCGCTCGCGCACGACGAGCGGCAGGACCACGTCGCCGGACACCGCCGCCACGTTGGTGGCGCCGGGCTGGATGGCGAAGGTGATGCCGGTGAAGTAGGTCCGCCCCTGCGCGTCATCCGGCGTCGTGTTGGTCGCCGCGGCACTGATCGTGACGTGGACGACGCGGTCCGCCGGGCGCACCTCGTAGGTCGCGTCGGTGACGATGCGCAGCCCGTCCTCGGCGGCGCGCGCCGGCGCGGGGGCCGGTGCCAGCACCACGAGGCCGGCGATCAGGATTCCCCCGACGAACCACCGGGAGCTCGGACGGTGCGATCGGCGCATGCGGCGTGCAGTATGCCTCACGGTCCCGCTTGCCCACTTGCCCCACGGCGGTCTGCCGTGGGACGGGCGTAACGGCCAAGGAGTGGCCGAACGTGCGTGGAGCGACAGGCCTGGCGACGCTGGCGGGCCGTTGCCTGGCCGGAGATCCCGTGGGGCGCACGAACGGCGGCTGCCCGGCCGTTACGCCCGTGGGGCGGCAAGCGGCCGTCAGATCAGAATGATGGCGTCGTGGTCGGGCTGCCGGCCCGCCGCGAGCGCGGCCATGACCCGGCGCGTATCGAGATCCCAGGCACCGGTCAGCGCCCGCCGCGCCTCGTCGAGCGCTCGACGGTTGGCGTGCGTGCCGGCCACCACCAGGATCAGGCGGGTGGCGCCGATGTCGCGGGCCTTGAGCTGAGCCGCGCGGACCTGGGCCTGTACGTCGGCGAGCCGCGTGATGACCTCGACCGCGATCAGGCATCCAGCGCTGCGCAGGACCACGTCCACCGCCCGAAGGTCACCCGCGATGGGAATGGTGGCCTCGAGCTCGCGCATGAACCGGTCCGAGACGCGCGCCAGGAATCGGTGGACGTACTTCAGCTGCGCGGCATCCCGGACGCCACCACCGACGGGAAACAGGCCGATGTTCAAGCGCAGCCCGACCGCCGCCGCGTGCTCCGAGAGCGACAGGACCGACATGCTGGGAGCGTTGCCGTGCTCGCGGCGCGAGATCTCCGAGGCCGACAGGCCGACTGCGTCGCCGACATCGGTCTGACTGGCGCCAAGCACGTGGCGGTGCGTGCGCAGGTCGCCGCCGATCGCGACGCGCAGTCGATGCCATGCGCGGCGGGCCTCGTCAACGGCGCGGGTGCGGGTGGCCATGGGCACCACCCTGGCAGGCGACCGCTTACGCCGCCGTTAGCGCCGGCTTATCGCGGGCGCACGTCTGGGCGGACGTGCATGGAGCGGGCGTAACGGCGAATGAATGGCCGAACGTGCGTGGAGCGGCAGGCCTGGCGAAGCTCGCCGGCCGTTGCCTGGCCGGAGATCCCGCGGGACGCACGAACAGCCATTGGCTGTCCGTTACGCCCCCGGGGCGGCAAGCCGCGGCCTTGGGTATCGGTCTAGCCGTGGGCGGCGTGGGCGTCGAGGCCAAAGGCCTGCTCGAGCGCCTCGAGCGGCCGGAAGCCGACCGCGGCGCGGGGCGCCTCGCCCTTCTTGAACATGGCGACCGTGGGGATGCTCATGATCCCGTACTTCATGGCGGTCTGCGGGTTGGCGTCGACGTCGAGCTTGCGGACCTCGACGCTGCCGGCGTACTTCTCGGCCAGCTTCTCGATCTCCGGCGCGACCATGCGGCACGGACCGCACCACGCGGCCCAGAAGTCGACGACCACCGGCTTGTCGTTCTGGAGGACGTCGGTGTCGAAGGTGGCGTCGGTGACTTCCTGAACGTTGGAGGACATGGCTCTAGATCATTCCTTTCGAAACGAGGGTGAAGGACCCACCCCGGCCGGCTGCGACGCTGGCGAGGAGGCCGGTGAGCTCGCGGACGCGGTCGTCGGCGAGACGGTAGAGGACGGTGCTTCCCGCTCGGCGGCTGATCACGAGCCCCGCTGCGCGCAGCACCGAGAGGTGCTGGCTCATGTTGGGGACCGCGCATCCGGCCTCGCGCGACAGGTCGCTGACGCTGCGCTCACCCGCGGCGAGCTCCTCGAGCACGCAGATCCGCTTGGGATCGGCCAGGGCCCGGGCGATCTCGGCCGCGCGGGCCCGTTGCCCGTCGGCGGTGAGGGAATACATGACGTCGACCATCGCGGCGCACTCTATCACGTGCTTGCGCAAGAACGCAAATAGACCGATGGTGCCCATTCGCCACCACCGCTGCGCGATCGCGACACGCAAGGTGTCACGACGCGTGCGGAGACTCGCGGCATGACTGTTCTGCTTCTCTGCGCGTGGTGCGAGGACGAGGTCGCCTTCGCGGTCGACGAGACGAGCGACGAGCTCGTATGCGAGGCCTGCGGGACGCGCACCCACTTCGCCCCCGACCCGTCCACCACCTTCAACCTGCTCTACGAGGCGGCCTGAGGCCCTCATCGCTACCGGTCAGGACCAACCGTCGGGGAGCGTGAGCCCCAGCCCTCGCGCCAGGTGCCCGACCTCGCGGCGGTAGCGCGCGCGCAGGGCGGGGGCGTGGCGACCGCTGTGCCGCTCCCCGGGAAAGACCTGGAGGTCGCACGAAACGCCGGCGGCGTCGAACGCCTCGAGCAGTCGCGCCGTGTGGCGGAAGTGGACGTTCTCGTCGACCAGCCCGTGCTGGATGAGCAGCGCGCCGCGCAGCCTGCCGGCTTCCGGGCGCAGCGACGAGCTCCGGTAGCCGTCGTGGTTCGCCTCAGGCAGGCCGAGGTAGCGCTCGGTGTACGCGGTGTCGTAGCCCTCCCAGTCGACGACCGGCGCCCAGGCCACGCCGGCGGTGAAGCGCTCCGGGTGGCGGAGCATGGCGCGGATGGTCATGAAGCCGCCGTAGCTGCCGCCGGTGATGGCAACGCGATCGGCGTCGATGAGCCCTCGCGCCGCCAGCTGGTCGATCGCCGCGAGCTGATCCTCGACCTCGACCTCTCCGAGGCGGCAGTGGAGCGGTCGCTCGAACGCCATCCCGCGGTGCGCCGTACCGCGGTTGTCCACCACCAGCACCGCGGCTCCCAGCTCGGTCATCAGCTGGCGCCACGGCTGGACGGTCAGCTCCCACGTGTTGGCCACCTTCTGCGAGTGCGGCCCGCC
>DASSPJ010000086.1:0-9615 GCA_035699665.1 Candidatus Limnocylindria bacterium | reverse complement strand
CGAGGTGGTTAAGGCAAGAACAAGCAGAGTCAGGAAGAGCGCCCCCCGCGTGCGGGTGGCACTCATGCCTGTTGCCTCCACCTAGTTGATAGGGGTCGCCGCGTGGGCCGCTTGTCGGGCGACTCAGCATGCATCTTGGTGGCCTACCGGTCAAGGGGCTTGTCCACAATATGTGGACGGCCAGTGACTCTGTCACCCGGTGAGCGGCCAGTGACTTTGTAACCCTCTCCGGGAGGATGTCCCGGCCGTTGTTGAAGTCCGGCGGTGATCCTGCTCCCCCAGGCCGCCTTCTCATCGTACTTGGCCCGCCTGACGCGGTCGGCATGAGCACGCAGAGCCGCGACCAGGACGGGCATCTCGCGGCAGCCCTTCACGCGGCGAAGCGCTCGGCCTCGAGCATCACGGCCGCCAGCCAGCGCTGCTTCATCGTCTCGTCCCGCCAACGCTTGACGTTGCCCGCCGTCGTGCGGGCGACGCAGGCCATCGACTCGATCGCGTCGGTCGTGGTCAGTGTCCGGGCCAGGCGCCCGGAGTTCCCCAGGAGGCCCTCGCGCAGGCTGGCCGCCGCGTCGGGGTGGTCGGCCTCGAGCTCGGCGGCGATCGCCGTCGCTCGCGCGAGGCCCACCGCTGGGTCGGGCTGGCTGGGCGAGGCGGGGAGAGCCAAGGCACCCGAGTACAGCTGGCAGAGCGTCACCGCCCGGATCGTGGAGTACTACCACGCGGTCCGCGAGCGGGTCGGCGTCACGCGAACGTAGGACGCCTCGGTCTCAATTCAGCGGCCGACGGTACGCGCGGTGGCGCTGGCTGACCGCGAAGCCGACCGCCTCGTACACGCCCAGCGCGCCGGTGGGGTTCTCCGCGTCGACGCCGAGCGTGGCGCTGGTGAAGCCCGCCTCCCGCGCGCCGCGCAGCGCGTCGGCCACCAGCGCCCGCGCGAGGCCGCGGCCCCGCCATGGGCGACGCACGCTGACGCCGTTGATCTCCACCCGCCGCGCGCCGTGGACCGCGTTGTAGGCGTCCAGCGGCCGGACCATCACCACCCCCGCGACCTCGGCACCGTCCCAGGCGACGCGCCACAGCTCCGGCCGAAACGCCGGGCCGCTGAAGTAGCGCCCGAAGGCGGCCTCCGACTCGTCGATCCCGCCCCAGTGGTCGCGGAACGCCTCTGAGTCGGCGGCGAAGATGGCCCGATGGTGGTCGGGCAGCACGGGACGGACCTCGAGCCCGTCCGGCATCGGCAGGTCGGGGAGGCGGGAGATGTCCGGCTGCACCATGTCGAAGAAGTAGCGGGCCACCGTGAAGCCGGCCCCCTCGTACAGGGCGATGGCGCCCGGGGCGGTCTCGGGCGTCCCGGCATGCAGCAGGACCGATGCGCCCGGCACCTCGGCCGTCGCCCGCTCCCGCGCGCGGCGCATGTTGAGCGCCAGCAGCGCGGTGCCGATCCCCTTCCGGCGCAGCTCGGGGACGAGGCCGCACTGCAGCCCGTAGACCTCGGTGCCGTCCGAATCGGGGACGTGACGGACCACGGCGAAGCCGGCGATCCGGCCCTCGTGCTCGATGATCACCTCGTCGGTCGCCGGGTCCCACCCCGACGCGTGCTCGTACCAGTGGGCGACCTCGTCGACGGTGAGCGCGAAGTCGATCCCGTCGGCGGCCAGCGACCGGTTGAACGCCTCGGTCGACCCGGCGTAGTCCGCGGCACCGCGGCCGCGCCGAAAGACGAGCCCCGGGATCTCGGGTGCGCCCGGCACGGCCACGCGATCGCTCACCATGGCCACGCCCGGCGCAGCGCCACGTCGCGCGTCGCGATCCGGAAGCCGGCACGCTCGTAGACGCCGAGGGCGCCGGTCGGGTTCTCCGCGTCGACGCCCAGGATGGCGCTCTCCATCCCGCGCTCGCGCAGCGCGACCAGCGACCGCGCGACCAGCGCGGCGGCCAGGCCGCGGCGCCGCCACGGGCGCCGGGTGAAGACCGAGTCCAGCCAGCCGCGACGCAGCCCGAGCTCCCTGTTCTCCGTCGCGTTGATCTGGTTGAGCACCCCGCCGGCGATCTCGTCGCCGTCGAACGCCACGATGAACAGGCTCGGATCGAGATCCGGCTCGGCGAGCCACTCCTCGAAGGCCTCGTCGGAGCTGTCGAAGCCGCCCCAGTGGTCGCGGAACGCCTCGACGTCGGCGTCCCACAGCCGGCGCAGCGCGGGGCGCCCCTCGATCGGGCGGATCTCGATCCCGTCGGGCAGCGGCGGGAGCTCGATGTCGTCGAGCGTGGGGCGGACCATCTCGAACGCCCAGCGGATGCGCTCGTAGCCACGCCCCTCGAAGGCCGCCAGGCGCCAGGCCTGGCCGTCGCCGGAGAAGGTGCCCAGCACCCGGGTCTCCGCGGCCGGGCCCTGCTCCTCGGCGACCTGCCGCGCCCGGGCCTCGAGGCCGTCGATGAGGCGCTCCACGGCGTGCCGACCCTCCGGCCCGGCGAAGGCGAAGACGCGGTGCTCGCGCAGGCCGTCGGTGGTGTCGACCCACTGGTGGCGTCCATAGGCGATCACTCGCCCGGCCTCCTGTGCGAGGAGGACGTCGCGGGACGGGTCGAAGTGCGGGGTGGCGTGGGCGTACCACGCGGTCAGCTGGCTCACCGACCGTCGCTCGAGCAGCCCGTCCGCCACGGCGGTGTCGTTGAAGACGCGCACCAGATCGGGGATGTCGTCGGCGCCCGCGTAGGGACGCAGCGTCACCGCGGCGGTATCGGTCATGCGCGGGCCTCCATCGGGCGGCGGTAGGCGAACGAGCGGCGGTGCACGCGGAAGCCGGCCCGCTCGTAGAGGCCCAGGGCGCCGGACGGGTTGTTGCTGTCCACGCCGAGCATCGCCTCGGTCATGCCTGCCTCGCGCAGGCGCACCAGGGCCCGCGCCACGAGCGCCGAGGCGAGGCCACGCCGCCGCCACGGGCGCCGCACGAAGACGGTCTCGCACCAGCCGCGCCGCCAGCCGAAGGCCTCGTTCTCGTCGGCGTAGATGGCGTTCGTCACCGCTCCGGCGATCTGGTCGCCGTCCCAGGCCACCACGTACAGCTCCGGGCGCTGGTCGACGTCGGCGAGGTGACGCTCGAAGTTGCCCTCCGACGCGTCGAAGCCGCCCCAGTGGTCCCCCCGGAACGCCTCGGCGTCGGCGTCCCACAGCAGCTTGCGGCTGGCCCGGTCGGTCCCGATCGGCCGCACCTCGATCCCGTCGGGCAGCGGCGGCACGTCGACCTGGTCGAGGTTGGTGCGCAGCATCTCGAAGAAGTAGCGCACCGGCTCGTAGCCGGCTCGCTCGAAGAGGCGCCGCTTGCGGGCGCGCGCCTCCCCCATCCAGGTCCCGAGCACGAGCTCCCGGTCGGTCGCCGCCGCCGCGGGGTGCGTGGCAGCGTGCGCCTCCTGCCAGGCCAGCAGGTGGCGGCCGATGCCGCGCTGCTGGAACTCCGGATGGACGTACCCGCCGAGGCGGAACTCGCGCGGCCCCTCGGTGGTGTCGACCCAGTCGACCCAGGCGTAGCCGACGAGGCGCCCGTCGATCTCGGCGAGCACCACGTCGCGCGATGGGTCGAAGCCGTCGCTGGCGAAGCCGAGCCAGTTGACGAGGTCGACCTCCCCGACGTGCTCCTGGAGCCCGTCGGAGGCGTTGACGGCGTTGGCGAGCGGCGCCATGTCGGCGGCCGGGGCGGTCCCGCGATCGTTGACGCGCAGGACGAGGCCGGGAACCTCGGGCGCCTCCAGGCGCGCCGTGGCGGTGGTCATCGGTCTGTCTCCGGAAGGTCGATGGTGGTGAGGGGGAGGGTGCGGCACACGCGTGCCGCACCTCCGTGGTGAGACGGGCTGAGCAGCTGCCGATCCATCGGTCAGCCCACCCGCTTCAGCTTGCCGGTGCGCTTGGCGTAGCGCTCGGCACGGTCGAAGAGCCACATCCCGAGGGGGATGAAGACCACGCCCATGACGAGCAGCGGCCAGACGTCGCCGAGCAGGTCGCCGACCGGCGCCCCGTCGATCAGGCCCGCGCGCACGCCGTCCAGGACGTACGTGGCGGGGCTGAAGTTCGAGAGCACCTGCATCCAGCCGGGGAGGATGTCGACGCTGTAGTAGACGCCGCTGATGAGCAGCAGCACCGACTGCAGGACGAAGGTCATCTGCGCTCCGCGCTCGACGTACATCAGCGGCAGGATGGCGGTCATGATCCCGATCCCGATGAACGAGATCGATCCGAGGACCATGAACGTCGCCGCCGTGGTGAAGTCGGCGCGCGCCAGGTCGAGCTCGAAGAAGAGGGCGAGCACCGCGAGCACGACCACGGTGTGGACGAGCCCGTAGGCGATCGCGTACAGCGTCGAGCCGAGCATCTGCGCGTAGCGGCGCACCGGGGCCATGAAGGTGTACTCCAGGGTCCCCTCCCAGCGCTCCCAGGCGACCGTTTCGGCGATGAAGCTGAAGACGACCGACAGGTAGTTCCAGAAGACGGCGCCGATGACCAGCGTCAGCAGCAGGCGATCGTCCGCCTGGTCCTTGCCGATCAGGGACACGGCGAGCGCGCCCGCCACGGCGTAGACCAGGAAGGCGACCTCCCAGCCCCAGTAGCGCTTGGTCAGGTTGAAGTTCCGCTCGACGAAGGCGTACGAGGCCCTCAGCTCGCGGGTCATCAGGGACATCCGTTCACATCTCCTGTCGGTGGTGGGTCTGCCGACCCGATCCCCTTGCTTACAGGGACCGGGCCGGCCGAAGGCTGGGCTCCGCCGCCAGGTGCAGGCCCAGGCGGACCAGCAGGCGACCGAGCCAGCGCCGCACGGGGCGGCGGTCGGACCGATATGCCCGCAGGGCCTCTCGCTCGTGGCGCCACTGCGCCACGCGGGCGTCGTTGACGCTCGGCAGGTCCTGCGGCATCGGCAGGCTGTTCAGCACGGTTCTCACCTCCTCTCTGCTCGTCACTCGTCGTCGTCGTCCTTGTCGTCGTCACCGAGGTCGTCGTCGAGCGACTTCCCGGTGTAGGTCATGAACACGCTCTCCAGGGTCGGCGGCAGGCCGCGCTGCGCGGCGACCATCGCCTTCAGCGCGTCCGCGGTGTCCTCCACCACCACCCGCCCGTCGTTGATGATCGCGAGCCGATCACACAGCCGCTCCGCCTCGTCCAGGTCGTGCGTGGTCAGCACGATCGTGGCGTCGTGGCTGTCGCGCAGCTCCTCGATGAAGCTCTGCACGTCCAGCTTCGACCGCGGGTCGAGGCCGGTGGTCGGCTCGTCCAGCAGGAGCAGCGTGGGGCTGGTCAGCAGCGCCCGCGCGATGGCGACCTTCTGCTGCATGCCCCGGCTCATCTGCTCCAGCGGACGACCCAGGCGCTTCTCACCGATCCCCAGCCGCGCCAGGATGCTGATCGCCTCCTGCCGCGCGACCTTGGCGTCCATCCCGTACAGGCGGGCCGCGTAGGTCAGGTTCTCGTGTGGCGAGAGCTTCTTGAAGAAGGCCGCGTCCACGCTCACCCGGTTGATGAGGCGCTTCACCGCCATCTCGTCACGCTCGATGTCGTGGCCGAAGACCTCCACCCGCCCGGTGTCCAGCGTCAGCAGCGTGCTGACGAGCCGTATCAGGGTCGACTTGCCGCTCCCGTTCGCGCCGAGGATCCCGTAGATCTCGCCGCGCGCGATGCGCAGGCTGACGTCGTTGACGGCCACCACCGGCTTCTTCTTGCGCCCCACCACGAAGCGCTTGGTGACGTGCTCCGCCAGGAGCGCCGGCGTTCCGTTCGTATCGATCGGCAGGCGCCGCGGCCGGCGCTGCGCCATGGGCATCGACATGGTGGCCTCGGTGCGTGTCTTCGGTTGGTCCAGCAGGCTGGTCATGCCGTGCTCCTCGATGGTCCTGTCGTAACGGTGACCGATATACCGGTCGGTGGCTGTCAGGTGGCGGACACGAAACGAGCCGCGGTCCCTGCGTCGGGCCACGGCTCTGGTGTGCTGACGCCCCGGGGTGAGGCATCAAAAAACCGTGGTCCGGAATCCGGGCCCACGGCTCGTTGCGTCTGGTCGGCGGCTTGGTCGCCGCCCGTCCTCAGCTCGAGGTGGGCACAGATCTCCCGTCATCCGGGCCGCTGATGGGCGGCACCCGGCGCGCGGTGAGGGCGCTGTTCGGAAGGTTCATGGCCTGTATGACGCGCTCCTGTGCATGGAGTGGAGTAGGTCCTGTCGTCTTTGCCCGGGCCGCGCGCGCGACGCCGGTTGAGGAGGGGAGGCGGCAGTCTACGCCGCTCGATATCTCGATGTCAACGTCGGAGCACGGGTGGTGTCGGAGCACGGGTGGTAGATGGATCCCGTCAGCGCAGCGAATGACCTCGCGTGGTGGCGAAGTGCAGTCGGCCGTGGCGGCCGGCTATGGGTCGATCCAGACTACCTCTGAGGTAGCCAAGCCGGCCGCGCCCGACGCGCGCCAGACGTCAATGCGCGCTAGCCGGGCATCGCCCTCGAACGCCAGCAGCACATAGCCTTGACTCACGTCCGGCAGGGGACAGCCACGCTCCGGCAGGTCGCAGTATTGGCCGTACGTGAACTCAATAGATTGGACTGGCGAGTGTGGGCCTTCCAAACGCTGCAGCGCCGCGGTGACCGCCGAGTCACAATCAATCCCGGCACCTGGCGTCACCCTCAAGGGATCACATTGCGCCGCGGGCAGGTCGCGCACACAGCCCAGCACCAGCAAAGCAACCGTCAGTGTGGGCACGAGACGCTGGCTCACTTGCCTCACGCAGGCGAGATGCGATGGGCTACCTGCATGCCAGGTTGCGGCCAAGGTTGATAAGTGCTTCCGCCGGTCGATCACCGACCAAGGCGTATGTGTGAGCGCCATCGAACCAGTAGAGGTTGTGCGTCCGCACGCCGTTCGACAACGGATCCGCCCAGGTGAGGGCGCCCTGATAGCCGCCGACGTTGACGGGAACCGCCCTTTCACCCAGTTCAGTCAGGAGGTACTGGATGAAGGCGTCGTCCGCGCCGGGCGAGCGTTCCAGCAGCAGTCCGTCTGCGCCGAAGAAGTCCGCGGTGCTGACGGCATCTGGGACTGCCTGGGCGGCAAAGTACTGATAGACCTCACCGGATTCAGTCGCCACGGACCACCACAATGGGAGACCGTCCAAGCTCGGACCGGCGATGGTCACCTCCGTTTGTGCGCCGACCGAGGAGGCTCCGAGCCGGATCGGTGGTTCCAAGAGCCGCGAGCGCATGTCCGTCCACGGCGTGAAGGTTGTCGACTCCAGCACGCTGCCGGCGACGACCGCCTGGCATCCGGGAGGCTCGATCGCGCCAGTAGCCGCCAGCGCCCCGATGCTGAGGGCTATTGCGCCGATGGGAACGACCAACAGCCGAAGACGTGCCGCAAGACGCACGGTTATCGTCATTCCCTCGCTAGTCCAGTGGCGCCAGGTACACGTTGAACGCCGTCGAGCTGACGTGTTGATACGTGTAGTTCGGAGCAACCACCTGGATTCCTGTCCCGTACGCAAACCACGTCGTGCCACTGCCGTAGTTCTTGTTCAGGTTTGTGTACCTGACGTCGATATTGCGATCCGTCGTGCTCACGCCCGTGGTCTCCAGCATCGCAATCACGCGGGATCCAACGCTGTTGGCTGACGTGAGGCATCGTCGTTGGACGCCATCGAACAGTAAGACCCACGTGGATCGATTGAGGGCCGAACACCACGACCACGACAAGTGAAACGAGGGGTTGGCACCCGACCCGTACACGTCAAGTGCGCTATCCGCGCAGCCGTATACCCCGCCGAGCACCCAATCCACGTAGATCGTCCACCTTGGGTCATAGTCGTTGGCACACGCGGTCCCCGATACCCCGAGACCGTTGGATGTCCCGATGGCCACGAAATCGCCACCGGCCGCCCCTACGTCGATCTGAGCGGCGTGAACATAGCCGACACCAGAGACAGTGGCGGGGTCAGTTCGGATCCCCATGTTGCCGCGGAAGCCGTCAAACGTTGAGGTTGCACCTGCCGACGCGTAGCTGCCGGCTTGCTCGGCCGCTAGTGTCGAGGGGGCAGAAACTAGCACAAACACCAAGGCGATCGCCGTGGTCCGGGAGAATAGGGAACGCACGTCCACCCCGAGGCTCTGGGCACTTGAGGAACGGGGCCGAGACCCCAACGATTTCAGAGTAGCGCCATTGTCAACTAGGGCGAGATCGCTCGCTAACTGTACGCGGGACCTGACAACTTCGGCAGTCCCGCGTCAACTTTCTTGGAGACTTCCGGGCTCGGATAGGTTGCGCTCTGGGTTAGGCTCGGCGAGGTAATGACCGATGGGTGGCGTCTGGCCCAGCGTCTCGTGCGGCCGCCAGGTGTTGTAGAGCTGGCGGAAGGCATCCACCTCAGCCTGCAGTTCGAGCACGTCGCCGATCTCGATCCGGTACAGGTGCTCGTACTTGAGGGTGCCGAAGAAGCGCTCGACCACGCCGTTGGTCTCCGGCGCGCGGTGCCGGGTGCGGACGTGGACCAGCTCCGGACGGCCGGCGATGAAGCGGATGAACTCCACGCTCTTGTAGGCCGGGCCGTTGTCGGACACGATGGCCAAGGGGCTGAGCTCGCCGGTCCGATGATCGAGACAGTCGTCGCGCAGCGGACGATTGTCGTCGGGGCGGGACCAACCGGCAGTATTGACCCTTACCGGATTCTGGGTCGCCGAGGCCGCAAGATCCCTCCGCGTGCCCCGACAGGCCGGAATGCAATGAGCCCAACCTTCGCCGCGCATCCATCGCCGCATCCTCGACCCCGGCATGGACCGGAACATGTCCGGGGCGCCTTCGCCATCCCGCCGATCGACTCAGGCCAGGGGGCGCTGATCCTCGGCGGGATCCTGGTGGCGATCGGGGCGTGGGCGCTCGTCGCCCAGTACGTCGACATCGACTGGAGCCGCATCTGGCCCATCGGGCTCGTCGTCGCGGGGATCGTGATCATCGTCGCGGCCATCTCTCGTCGGCGCTGACCAGGGCGCCAGGAGGCGCCGGCCGACGAGCGCGAAGGTCGTGATGGCGAGCGCGGCGGCCACGCCGCCGGCCAGCTTGAGCGCATCGGCCGCCAGCAGGTCGGCGCGGTCGCCGGCGGGCGGATCGGGAAAGACGAAGCCGTAGTTCCACGGCGGCAGCGCGCGGGCGGCGTTGATGTACCAGTCCGGCATCGCCAGCGCCGCGTTGAGCGGCCAGGTGAGGAGGAACGCGACGCCGACAGCCGCCAGGAAGGCGACGCCGTAGGGCCGCCACTCCCACCGCGACAGGAGCTCGTCCACGGCGTAGGCCACCGCGACCATCGCGAACAGCATGGCGGTCAGGTAGTGGTACATGAAGGTGGCGCGCTCGATCCGCGTCCACGGGAAGAACTGGAAGCCGAAGGCCAGCACCAGCAGCACCAGGGCCAGCGATCGGCGCCGCCAGGCCATGATCGCGGCGAAGACGAGGGCCGGGATGCCGGCCCAGAACAGGATCGGGTTGCCGTGGTTGTAGATCGCCGCGTAGCTGCGGTCGTCGTAGCCGTGGCCGTAGAACCAGGTGGGCTTGAGGTCGAGCGGCCAGCTCCACCACGGTGACGAGCTCGGGTGCCCGGCCACC
>DASSPJ010000085.1:0-40786 GCA_035699665.1 Candidatus Limnocylindria bacterium | reverse complement strand
GCCCGCCATGAAGGACGAGCAGAAGCGGATGAAGCCCATGCTCGCCGGCAGTGCCACCTCGAGCTCCACGACCTGGCGGGTCGTCAGGTCGACGCGCACGCGCGAGATCGACGAGTCCTGGAAGTCGGCCGAGCCCATGATCGTCGCGCCGCCAGGGGAGTTGGAGCTGATCGGGAAGGGGACGTGCGACTCCTCGTGGTTGACGTAGAGGTCGACCCAGCCCGTGCCGGCGTCGCCGGGGATGACGCCGATGCCGTCCGGGATCCCCTGGAACGTCACGCCGTCGTGGACCTGGCCACTGTTGATGAGCGGCACGACCTCGCCGCCGGCGTCGATGACGGCCTGGGTCAGGGCGATGTAGGACGTGGGCGGGGTCGGGTGCGCCGCGCCGGTCGTGCCGGGAATGGCAGCCAGCAGGAGCAGTGCGGCAAGGGTCGCGCCGATCCGGCGCGGCCTGGAACGGGGGTGCGGCATCCAGCAGGTCTCCTATCGGGAAATGGGGCCCATCGGGCTCGCAACAGGAGCGACAGTGTGCACCCCTCGGCACCCGGTGCGCCACCGCCGGAACGACACCTGGTGCGCTCGGGCACCACTAGCGGGAAGCACGCGGACGTGCCACGTGCCCGGCCGGAGGCTAGGCTGTGGGCATGACGTCGCCGTCTCCGCCCGACACCGACCCGGCCTACGCGATCAGCTGGCTGGTGCTGGCGATCATGGGCGCCGCCGTGGTGGTCGGGCTCTTCCTGCTGCTGCGAACGGGTTGATCGTGGGCCTGCATGATCGCCCCTTGATCCGATCGTGCATCTCACGGCCCGACCTGCCGGCACCCGCGCCGACCATGTTGGCCTCGCCTTGACGTTCGCTTGATCTGCGGCTGAGCCCACGTTAAGGCGCTCCGGGCATGGTGGAGGCGAACGGAATTGAACCGATTCGTTGGAGGACCCTCTTGTTGCACGTGTTCCGAACCCGGAGCCGCTCCGCCCTCGCCCTCGGCCTGAGCGGGATCCTGCTCCTCGCCGCCTGCCAGGGCGCCAGCAACTCCGGCACCCCGTCAACCGGCGACGAGCTGAGCGGCGAGATCATCGTCTCCGGCTCCTCGACGGTGGAGCCGATCACCTCGATCGTGCTGGAGGACTTCGCCGCCCAGCACCCCGACGTCACCTACGAGGTGGACGGCCCCGGCACCGGCGACGGCTTCGCCCTCTTCTGCGACGGCCAGACCGATGTGAGCGATGCCTCGCGAGCCATCAAGGACGAGGAGGCCGCCACCTGCGAGGCGAACGGCATCAACTACGTCGAGCTCAAGGTCGCCATCGATGGCCTCTCGGTGATCACGTCGCCGAACAACGAGGCGGTGTCGTGCCTGAGCTTCGGCGACCTGTACGCGCTGCTGGGCCCCGAGTCGCAGGGCTTCGAGACCTGGGACGCGGCCAACGACCTGGCGGCGGAGGTGGGCGCCGACTTCGGCGAGCTGCACACGCCGTATCCGTCGGCCCCGCTGGACATCACGGCTCCCGGGGAGGAGTCCGGCACCTTCGACAGCTTCGTGGAGCTGGTGATCGCCGATATCGCCGAGGCACGCGGCCAGGACGAGACCACGCGACCCGACTACCAGGCGTCTGCCGACGACAACGTGATCATCGAGAACATCTCCGGCTCCGACTCCTCGTTGGGCTGGGTCGGCTACGCGTTCGCCGATGAGAACGCCGACACCATCAAGCTGCTCGAGGTCGACGGCGGCGATGGCTGCGTGGCGCCCACGCCGGAGACGATCTCCAGCGGCGAGTATCCGATCGCGCGTGACCTGTTCATCTACGTGAACACCGACAACGCGGCGGAGAACCCGGCGCTGACCGCGTTCGTGGACTACTACCTCTCCGACGAGGGGATCGGCGCGGTCGAGGAGGCGGATTACGTCGCCCTCGACCCGAGCGCCCTGGACGAGACCCGAGCCGCCTGGGAGGGGCGTTGATCGCTCCTCCCTCAGCCAGCGGGAGGCCGGGCACGGTGCCCGGCCTCTCCGTAATGCGTATCCTCATGTCGCTCACCCCTTCGCTATGACAGTCACGATCGACCGATGACCGCCCCCGCCATCGAGCGGCCGCTGCAGGCGACTGACCTGCGGATCGCCTCGCGCCGTCGACGCCGCGAGGGGCTCATCAGGGTGCTCTTCCTGGCTGCCGCCGGGTTCTCGCTGGTCGTCAGCGCCGCCATCGTGGTCTCGCTGTTCGGCAACGCGGCCACCTTCTTCGTCGAGGTGGACAAGTCGAGCCTGGTCACCGACGGCTGGTTCCCGCGACGCGGCATGTTCGACATCGCCACCATCGTGGCCGGCACGCTGGTCATCGCCGGGATCGCCATGGTGGTCGCCACGCCGCTCGGCCTCGGCGCCGGGATCTACCTCTCGGAGTACGCCTCGGCCCGCTCGCGTCGCATCCTCAAGCCGATCGTCGAGATCCTGGCGTCCATCCCCAGCGTGGTGCTCGGCTTCTTCGCGCTCACCTGGATCAGCCCGAACCTGGTCCAGCCGCTCACCGGCGCCCCGCTCTCGAACATGCTGGCCGCGGGCCTGGCGGTGGGCATCCTGATCACCCCGCTGGTGGCATCGGTGTCCGAGGACGCGCTGCACGCGGTGCCCAACTACCTGCGCGAGGCGTCGTACGGGCTCGGTGCCCGCCGGCGCACCACCAGCCTGCAGGTCGTCTTCCCCGCGGCCATCTCGGGCATCGTGGCGGCCCTCCTGCTGGCGCTGTCACGGGCGATCGGCGAGACGATGGTCGTCTCGATCGCGGCCGGCGGGACGGGCGGCTCGCTGTTCGAGATCAATCCACTCCAGCCAGGGCAGACGATGACCGCGGCGATGACCGCGCTGGCCATCGGTTCGGACCGCGTCCGGGGCGCCGAGCTGACCTTCGAGAGCCTGTTCTTCGTCGGGCTGCTGCTGTTCGCCATGACCCTCGCGCTCAACCTGGCCAGCGAGGCGTTCGTGCGCCGCGTGCGGAGGCGCTACTGATGGCCGGCCGCAGCCAGGCCATGCCGGCACGCGCCGCGGTCGAGGCCCGACTGCGCGGCGGCGGCGGCGACCCGCGCGGCATGGTCCTCCAGGCCTTCCTGCTCCTCTCCCTCCTGATCGCGCTGGGCGTGCTGCTGGTGCTGCTGGCCGACATCATCGGCAAGTCGGGGGCTGCCTTCGCCGAGCGTGGCAGCGGCGTGCTCACCGATCCCCTCTCGGCGCGGGCGGCGCGGGCCGGCATGATCCAGGGCATCATCGGCTCGCTGCTGCTGATGGCCTTCGTGGTCCTGCTGGCACTGCCGATCGGCATCGGCGCCGCGGTCTACCTCGAGGAATACGCGCGCGACACGGCACCGACGCGCTTCATCCGGACCAACATCCGCAACCTGGCCGGGGTGCCGGCCATCGTCTACGGGCTGCTGGGGCTGGCGGTCTTCGTCACCCTGCTGGGGCTCGGTCGCACCCTCATCGCCGGCGGCCTGACGCTGGCCGTGCTGGTCCTGCCGATCGTGGTGATCACCACCTCGGAGGCGCTGCGCGCGGTGCCCAACAGCATCCGCGAGGCGGCACTGGGCGTCGGCGCCACGCGCTGGGAGATGATCCGCAGCCACGTGCTGCCCTACGCGGCGCCGGGGATCCTGACCGGCACGATCCTCTCACTGGGCCGCGCCTTCGGTGAGACCGCGCCGCTGATCATGGTCGGCGCCGTGGTGGGCACCTTCAACGGGGTCGACCTCGGGCGCATGCTGACCGGCTCCTACACCTCCCTGCCGACCATCGTCTACAACTGGTCCAAGGAGCCGCAGGACGAGTTCCGCGCGCTGACGGCCGCGGCGATCGTCGTTCTGCTGGCCGTCATCCTCCTCGTCAACGCGACGGCGATCTACCTCCGCAACCGATACGACCGCAGTTGGTGACCCACCCGTGACCCTCGAAACTCCGCCTCACGCTGCGCCATCCGCCGACGCGACGACCGCCGAACGCGCGACGATACGCATCATGACCACGACCCAGGGCCACGCGGACGAGGAGACCGAGCCGACCGCGACCGCGCCCGACGCGGACATCGTCTTCGAGCTCGACCACCTGTCGTGCTTCTACGGCAGCTTCCGCGCCGTGCGGGACATCTCGCTGCGCGTGCCGCGCCATCGCATCACCGCCCTCATCGGTCCATCAGGCTGCGGCAAGAGCACGCTGCTGCGCAGCTTCAACCGCATGAACGACCTGGTCGACGGGGCGCGCATCGAGGGGACGGTGCGCTACCACGGCGTCGATCTCTACGACCCGGCCGTCGACCCGGTGGAGGTGCGACGGCGGATCGGCATGGTCTTCCAGAAGCCCAATCCGTTCCCCAAGAGCATCTATGACAACGTCGCCTTCGGTCCCCGGGTGGCCGGATACCGGGGCGACATGGACGAGCTGGTGGAGCGTTCCCTGAAGCGCGCCGCGCTGTGGGACGAGGTGAAGGACAAGCTGAAGGCACCGGGAACGGCGCTCTCCGGCGGCCAGCAGCAGCGCCTGTGCATCGCGCGGGCCATCGCCGTCGAGCCGGATGTGATCCTGATGGACGAGCCGTGCAGTGCCCTCGATCCCATCGCCACCCTCAAGATCGAGGAGCTCATGCACGAGCTGAAGCAGAATTACACGATCGTGATCGTGACCCACAACATGCAGCAGGCCGCCCGGGCCAGTGACCTCACCGCCTTCCTGACCATGGGCAACGACCGCGCCGGGTACCTCGTCGAGATGGCGCCCACCGAGCAGCTCTTCACTCGGCCGGCCAACCAGCTCACCGAGGACTACATCACGGGGCGCTTCGGATGAGCGACGAGAAGGCCACCAGCCACCTGCGGCCGACCGGACCTGCCGACGGCAGCGACGAGCGCGAGAAGCGCGTCGCGCGCCTGCGGGCGGAGCATGGCGGGCTCCGCTCGGTCTTCGACGAGGCGATGCTCACCGTCAAGGACGACGTGCTGCGCCTGGGCGCCCTGGTCGAGTCGGCGCTCGAGCGCGCCGGACGCGCGCTGACCGAGCGTGACGTCGAGCTCGCCAACCAGGTCCGCTGGGACGATGGCCAGGTCAACGACCTCCAGCGCCGCGTCAACCAGGAGGTCACCACCGCGATGGCCCTCCAGCAACCGATGGCCCGCGACCTCCGCGAGCTGCTGGCGCTCTACCACGCCGCCGCCGAGCTCGAGCGCATGGGTGACTACGCGGTGAACATCGCCAAGCTCGCGCAGCAGCTCTCCGATGAGCCGGAGGCGCCGCTCCTGCCGCAGATCCCGTTGATGGGACAGCTCTGCCGCTCGCAGCTGCGCGACGCCATGCGCGCCCTGGTCGACGTCAGCGAGGCCGATGCGCGCGCCGTCTGCGCGCGCGACGACGAGATCGACGCCCTCTACAACGCGGTCTACGAGGAGACGATGTCGATCATGGCCGCCCACCCCGACCGCGTGCGCCAGGCGACGCACATGCTCTTCGCCGCCCATCACCTGGAGCGCCTCGGCGACCGGGTGACCAATATCGGCGAGGACGTCGTCTACGTCGCCACGGGGCGCGTCGAAGACCTGAATGCCTAGCCCCCGTCGCCGCATCCTGGTCGTGGAGGACGACCGGACGCTGCGCACGGCGCTGGCCTTCAACCTGACGCGCGAGGGCTACGAGGTCCAGACCGCGGTGGACGGCGAGCAGGCGCTGGGGATCGCGCGCAGTGGCCGCCAGGACCTCGTCCTGCTCGACGTGATGCTGCCCGGCATGAGCGGCGTCGAAGTGTTGCGCGTGCTGCGCCGCGACGGGATCACGACGCCGGTCATCGTCCTGTCGGCCAAGGGCGACGAGATCGACCGCGTGGTCGGGCTGAAGGTGGGTGCCGATGACTACATCTCCAAGCCGTTCAGCCGTCCCGAGCTGCTGGCTCGCATCGAGGCGGTCCTGCGCCGTGGTCGCCGCGAGCTGGCCGAGACGGACGACGGATCTCAGGCACCGGAGCGGGTCGAGGTCGGGCCGGTCAGCATCGACCTGGCGCAGCGCACCGTCGAGATCGGTGGCGAGCCGACGCACCTGACCACCAAGGAGTTCGACCTGCTCGCGCACCTGGCCTCGCATCCGGGGCGCATCTTCACCCGGGATCAGCTCCTGTCGCGGATCTGGGGCTACGACTACGACGGCGAGGCGCGTACCGTCGACGTGCACGTCAGCTGGCTGCGGGGCAAGCTGCGGGCCGCCGCCGGGGGCCACAACTACTTCCGTACCGTGCGTGGCGTCGGATACGCCTTCTCCCCGCCGCCGTCGGAATGATCGACCGGCTGTCCGCAGCCGCGTTCGACGCGCTCATCGCGCGCAGTGACGGGATCGTGCTGCTCGTCGTCGACACGCGGCTGCGGATCGTGCGCGCCGGGCCGGCGGCCGCCCAGCTCGCCGAGCGGCCCCTGGAGGCATTGCGGGGGATGAGCCTGATCGCCGCATTCGGCAGCGCGGCGCTCGATGCGGTGTGCCGGCAGGCGGCCGCCACCGGCGAGCCGGCCTCCGGCGAGGCCGAGCTGGGCCGCGCCGGCGAGCACATCTTCGCCATCGACGCGGTGCCGCTGGCCGCCGACCGGGGAAGCGACGCGGCGCGCTCCATCGTGGTGGCGATGCAGGACGTTGGGACGCTGCGGCGCGTGGAGCGCGTGCGCCGCGACTTCGTGGCCAACATCAGCCACGAGCTCCGCACACCGCTGGCGTCGATCAAGCTGCTCGCCGAGACGCTCAGCGCGGGAGCCGTCGGCGACGCAGCGACGGCGCGCGACTTCACGCTTCAGATCGAGCGCGAGACCGATCACCTCGCGCAGCTGGTCGACGAGCTGCTCGACCTGTCGATGATCGAGTCCGGCGAGACGACGCTGCGCATCGAGTCGCTCGACCCGCGCGCGGTGCTCGACGATGTCGCGTCGCGCATCGGGCCCGTCGCGGCGCGGCGTGGCGGTCCGCGTGGAGCACCCGGCGGCTGCCGGCGAGCCGGCGTGGCTGGCCGGCGACGCTGGACGCATCGGGCAGGCGATGCTCAACCTGGCGCACAACGCGGTGAAGTACAGCAACCCCGGTGGGGAGGTGCGCCTGGGATGGGAGGAGCGGGCCAACCGCCTGCGCCTCTTCGTGGCCGACGACGGCATCGGGATCGCACGGGCCCACCAGGGCCGGATCTTCGAGCGCTTCTACAAGGTCGACAGGGCGCGTACGGCCGAGCGGCCCGATGACCCTGCCCATCCCATCGGCGGCAGCGCCGGCCTGGGGCTGGCGATCGTGCGCCACATCGCCGAGGCGCATCACGGCAGCGTGGGATTCGTGTCCGCCGAGGGGGTCGGCTCTACCTTCTGGATCGAGCTGCCGCGGGCTCAGGACGGTGCGCCGACCTCAGTGCAGCCGGACGGGGGCGGCACCTCGACGTAATCGGTCGCCGCCAGACCCCTCACCTCGCCGTCCCTGTGCCCCGGGTGGCGAGGCTGCTCGGCGGCCGGGTCTCTCGCGGTGGCGGTCTCCCGGAGAGATCAGGCGGCGGCGGGGTTTCGCTCGGCGTCCGAGGTTGTCGGCTCGGCGGCGGTGACCGGCTGGACCGCCACCAGGTCGATCTCGACCGCGATGTCCCGGCTCACCAACCAGCCGCCCTGCTCGAGGGCCACGTTCCAGGTGAGGCCCCATGCCTCACGGTCGATCTTCGCCCGCGCGCTGAAGGCCGCACGGCGCCCGCCGCGCAGGTTGGGCTGGATGCCGTGAAGCTCGGCCTCGAGGACGACGGGACGCGTCTCGCCGCGAATGGTGAGGTCGCCCGCGATGCGCCAGCCGTCGCCATCACGCTCGATGCCCGTGCTCCGAAACTCGATGGTCGGATGGTGCTCGACGTCGAGGAAGTCGGCGGAGCGCAGATGGTTGTCGCGCATCTCGTTCCGGGTGTCGATGCTCGCCGCGTCGATCGTGGCGCTGACGTGCGACCGGGTCGGATCGGCCTCGTCGAAGGCGATCGTCGCCTCGCGGATCGCCATGGTGCCGCGCACCGTGGTGACCACCATGTGCTTCGCGGAGAAGCTGACGCCCGAATGGGCGGCGTCGATCTCCCAGGTCATCGGTCTTCGTGCTCCCGTGCTAGCCTTGGGCGGCGATGGATCGCATCACCCGTCATAGTTGCTTTAGCAATCATAGGCCGATATCGTTGCAGGCGCAACTACCAGCCCGAGCCGATCGTCCATGACGCCGCCGACCAGGACCCTCACCCCGCGCGACCCACGCCTCGAGGCGTGGTCGACCTTCCTGCGTGCCCACGCGCGCGTGACCCGCGCCCTCGAGCGTGAGCTCCACGACGAGCAGCGCATGGCGCTCGCCGACTACGACGTCCTGGTCCAGCTCGCCACCAGCGAGCATCGGCGGCTACGGATGGGCGAGCTCGCCGACCGGCTGCTCCTCTCGCGCAGCGGCATCACCCGTCTCGTCGACCGCCTGGAGCGCGACGGCTACGTGGAGCGCGCCACCTGCGAGGCGGACCGGCGCGGGCAGTGGGCGCAGCTGACCGAGCGCGGCCACGCGCGGCTGCGCGAGGCCACCCCGGTCCACCTCCGGGGAGTCGCCGAGCATTTCCTCGACCGCATTCCCGCCGACCAGCTCCGCGACCTCCAGGGAACGCTCGCCCGCATCCTCGACTAGAGCTCTGCGAGCAGCGCCCGCACCATCGGAGCGCGCGGGTCGTCGGGCGCGACGGCCAGGAAGCGCTCCAGCTGCTGGCGCGCCCGCTCGTCGTCGCCGCGCTCCCGCGCCACCAGACCGCGCAGGAACGGCAGGTCCGGCGAGTCGCCGGCGACGGTCGCCAGGCGGTCGAGCGTGCCGTCCGCCGCGTCGAGGTCGCCGGTGCGCAGCTGCGCGGTGGCGAGGCGCGCGTACGCGGACGCGTTGGCCGGCTGCAGGTTGATGAGCAGGACCAGCGCGGCCTGGGCGCGCTGCAGCTCGGCGAGCGTCTCGCCGGCCAGGTAGGCATCGGCGAGGTCGGAGATCGCCTGCGGATCGCGGTCGTTGGCCTCGAAGCGGGTGAGGGCGTCCTCGATGCGGTCGCGCCGCGGGTCGAGGGTGCGGTTGGCGATGCCCAGCGGCGCCGGCAGGACCAGCCCCACCACCAGCGCACCGGCGAGCAGGGCACCGATCAGGGCCAGCGGGCGGCGAGCGCTGGCGGGCGCCAGCGGCGCGGTCGCCCCCACGGCGCGGGCAGCGTCGAGCTCGCGGAGCGTGGCTGCCGCCACGGCCTCCGCCTCGGCGCGGGCCGCCGCGTACGACGCCTCGTCGAGCGACCCGGCGCGACGGTCCGCCTCCACGTCGCGCAGCCCGTCGAGGGCCACCCGGTGCCGCAGCGCGAGCGCGTCGACATCGGTCTCGGCGACGCCGGCCGCCGGCCGCCGCACGAGGGGCAGCGCGACGACGGCGCCGGTGCCGAGCGCCAGGACGACGAGGACGGCCACCTCGAGCGGGTCAGGCATCGAGCGCCTCCGACTCGTCCGCGAGGCGGCGTCGCGTTTCGGCGTCGACGGCCGGCGGTGCAGCAGCCGGCGCGCCCCGGCGGAGCAGCAGCCACACGCCGAGCAGCACGCCCGCCGCCCCCACCGCGGCCAGGGGGACCAGCCACGCCAGCGACGAGGCCGGACGGAGCAGGATCCACTCCCCGTAGCGGTCGACGAAGTGGCGCCGCACCTCGTCAGGGGTCCGTCCCGCGGCGAGCTGCGCGTCGATCTCGGCCCGGATGGCGGCCGCGGCGGCGGTGCGCGACTCGGCCACCGACAGCCCCTGGCAGTCAGGGCAGCGCAGCTCCGCCATCAGCGCCGCCGCGGCACCGCCGCGTGACGGAGGGGCCAGCGGCGGCGCGAGGAGCACCACGATCGCGACGAGCGCCAGCACGGCCCCGAGGGCCAGCGGCGCGACCCAGCGGCTCACGACCCGTCGACCCCGATCGCCGCCAGCCCGGCGCGCATCGACGCGGTCGTCAGCGGCCCCACCACGCGGTGGCGGACGATCCCGGCGCGGTCCACGAAGTAGGTCTCGGGGGGCCCGACGGCGCCGAGGTCGAGCGCCAGGCTGCCGTCGTCGTCGACGTTGGGCCAGCCACCGTCGCCGTAGCGCTGGAGCCATCGCCGCGCGCTCTCGGGGTCGTCGTTGTAGAGGACGCCGACGACCTGCACCTCGTCGCCCAGGCGCGCCGCCACGTCCAGCAGGACCGGGTGCTCGTCGATGCACGGGTCGCACCAGCTGGCCCAGACGTTGATGACCGCCGGGCGTCCGGCCAGGTCGGCATCGGTCAGGGTGCCCCCGTCGATGGTCGGCAGCGAGAAGGCGGGCACCGGCCGGCCCACGATCCGCGACGGGATGGTGCGCGGGTCGACACCGATGTTGACGAAGAGCAGCCAGCCGACCGGCAGCAGGACGATCGGCAGCAGCGCCCAGCGCAGCCCGGTGCGCATCGGCTCAGGCGCCCTCGACCGGGACCGATGCGGTCGCGGCGCGCGCCGCGACCGGCAGGCGCCGTCGATCCGGCCAGATGGCGAAGACCGCCCCGGCCACCGCGATGGCACCGCCGACCCAGATCCAGGCCACCAGCGGGTTGAGGAAGACCTGGAGCGCCGCGGTGCCGGCGCTCGCATCGGCCGTCAGGAGCGTGACGTAGAGGTCCTCGGTGGCGAAGGTCCGCACGCCGGGCGTGGCGATCGGGGTGGTCGAGTTGGGGTAGGCGCGCAGCGCGGTGGCCAGCGTGCCGCCGTTGGCACCGGCGTACTCGACGACGGCGCGCGTCTCCACGACTCGCGAATCGGCCGCCAGCGGCTCGACGATCACCTCGCGCAGGGTGAGCGTGTAGCCGCCGAGGCGCATCGACTCACCCACCGCGAGGGAAGCCGCGGCCTCGCGCGCGCCGGTGGCGCTGACCGCCACGGCGACCGCCATCACGCACACGCCGGCGTGCACCAGGTACCCGCCGTAGCGGCGCCGGTTGCGGGTCGCCAGGCGCCAGGCGGCGGTCGCCGGCCCCTCGCCGCGGGTGCGGCCGCGCGAGCGCGCGCCGCGGACCACCTCGTCGCCGAGCACCCCGAGGACGAAGATCGCCAGGAACAGCGTGCCCAGCTGCGGCAGGCCGCGCATCCCGGCCAGCAGCCCGGCGATCGTCACCCCCACCGCCAGGAGCGCCGGGCCGCCGAAGCGGTCCCGCAGGGTGGCCCACGAGGCGCCGCCCCACGGCAGCGCCGGCCCGATCGCCATCAGGAACAGCAGCGCGGCGAAGAGCGGCGCATTGATGGCGTTGAAGTAGGGCGCCCCGACGCTGATCCGCTCGCCGGTGGCCCCCTCGACGATCATCGGCAGCAGGGTGCCGAAGAGGACCACGAAGGTGAGCCCCAGGAACAGCACGTTGTTGAGCAGGAACGCCGACTCGCGGCTCACCGGGGCGGGGGCCGTGCCGCGGTCGCCGAGATCCGGCAGGCGCCACAGCAGCAGCCCCATGCCGCCGGCCAGGGCGAGCAGGATCGCCACCGCGAACCACGGGCCGATCGCCGACGCGGTGAAGGCGTGGACGCTGGCCACCACGCCGCTGCGCGTCAGGAACGTGCCGACCAGGGTCAGCACGAAGGTGAACACGACGAGGGCCATGGTCCACACCCGCAGGCCACCGCGGCGCTCGGCGACCATGCTCGAGTGAATGAATGCGGTGGCGGTGAGCCACGGCAATAGCGCGGCGTTCTCGACCGGGTCCCAGGCCCAGTAGCCGCCCCAGCCGAGCACCTCGTAGCTCCACCACGCGCCGGCCACGATGCCGGCGGTCAGGAAGATCCACGGGATGAGGGTCCAGCGCCGGACGATGGCCAGCCACTCGGCCTGCGTGCGGCCGGTCACCAGCGCCGCCACGCCGAACGCGAACGGGACCGCCAGGCCGGTGTAGCCCAGGTACAGCAGCGGCGGGTGGAGCCCCATGAACGGGTGGTTCTGGAGCAGCGCGTTCGGCCCGTTCCCCTCGACCGGGACCGGGGTCAGCCGCTCGAACGGGTTCGACGGCCACGTCATGACCGCGAAGAAGAAGGCGCTCGCCAGCGCCAGGGTCAGCCCGACCCACGGCATCAGCTGGGGGTGGCGGTCACGGTACCGATGCAGGACGAGCCCGCTCCACCCGGTGAGCAGGAGCGCCCAGAAGAGGATCGAGCCCTCCAGCGCCGCCCACAGGCTGATGACGCTGTAGAACGGCGGCGTGGTGGTCGCGTTGTTGCGGGCGACGTAGGCGATGGAGAAGTCGTGGCCCAGCAGCGAGGCCATCATCGCCGCGCTCGCCACCGCGGCCAGGCCGAAGGCCGCGAGCATGGCCGTGCGGCCGCTGGCGACCGCCGCCGGGTCGCGCCGTCGCGCCCCGAGCGTGAAGGCCGCGGCGGCATACAGGGTCATCGCCAGCGCGACGACGATCGCCGCGTGGCCGACGGTCGGCAGCATCGGCTACTGTCCCGGGTCGATGACCTGCGACGGCAGCGTCCCGTCGGAGGGGGCGACGTAGTTCTCGTCGTGCTTGACGATCACCTCGTCGGGATCGAACGTGCCGTCCGGGCGGAGCGTCCCCTGCACCACCACCCCGACCCCCTCGCGCGGGCAGAAGGCGGTCGCCCCTTCACTGGTTGCCACCGGCACCGCGGCCTGGTTGTCGGTGAGACGGAAGCGCACCCCGCCGTCCGTGCAGTCGAGGCTGCCCGGCGCCACCAGGCCTCCGAGGCGCACGGCGCGGCCGATGGCGTCCGGCCCGCGGGCCAGCAGCTCGGTGGGCGTCTGGTAGTAGACCAGCGCGCTGCCGACGTTCGCCAGCGCCACCGCCCCGATGATCGCCACCAGCACGGCGACGAGCAGCAGGATCGGCCAGCGGCGTCGCGACGCCGGCAGCGGCGGCGGCACCGGGCGGGCGAGGCTCACGCGTCGCGGCGCTCGCGGTCCACGGTGGGGGTCGCCTCGTCGAGCTGCCGACGGGCGGCGGCGAGGCGGCGCCACAGCCACGCGGCGTAGGCCGCGGTGCCGCCGACGACCACCGCGTAGGCGGCCACCACGAACGGCAGCGGGTTCACGATGCCGGCTCCACCGGGCGCGCCGGCACCACGTCCGGGACGCCCGGTTCGGCCGCCGCCCGTGCGGCGGCCAGGCTGCCGCGCCGGGCCGCCTCATCGGTCCGCGCATGGAGCGCGGCGAGCTGGTAGCGGCGGATCATCAGGTACAGCCAGGCGAGGGTGAAGGCGGCGAGCATCGAGAGCAGGGCGCGCACGAACAGGTCCGGCGCGGCGGGGTTGAAGATCCGCTCCGGCGACCCGATCGTCGGACCCTGGTGCAGGCCGCGCCACCACTCGACGCTGAAGTGGACGATCGGGATGTCGAGCGCCGCCACGATCCCCACCACCGCCGCGCGGTTCGCGCGGCGGATCGGATCATCGGTCAGCCGTCGCAGGAGGAGGTAGCCCGCGTACAGTGCCAAGAGCACCGTGGTCGACAGGATCCGCGGGTCCTCCCACTGGTAGAAGGTGCCCCACACCGGGCGCCCCCACATCGCGCCGGCCCACAGCGTGAAGGCGGTGAACAGGACGCCGATCTCCGCGCCGGCGAGCGCGGCCCAGTCGAAGCGCGGGTCGCGCCGCCAGAGCCACCCGATGCCGCCGAGCGCGGTCACTCCGAACGACAGGTAGGCGAGCCACGCCGACGGGACGTGAACGTACATGATGCGCTGCGCGTCGCCCTGGTTGAGGTCCGCGGGGACGCCGACCAGCGAGTTGAGGGTGGCGGCGGCAATCGCCACGAGGGCGAGCCAGCCGAGGATGCGGGTCTTCATGAGCGGGGCGCGTCAGTCCTCCAGCGCGAAGCGGTAGGTCGCCGCGCCGGCGACGAGCATGAGCACGGCGAACGCGGCGAGCAGCGCCAGCCAGGCGCCGAGCTCGCCGAACGGGTCGCCGCCCAGCGCCCCGGCAGTGGCCTTGACGGCGGCGAGCAGGAGCGGGGCCACGACCGGCAGGACGAGCAGCGGCAGCAGCAGCTCGCGCGACCGCATGCGGACGGTCAGCGCCGCGTAGCAGGTCGCCACCGCCGCGAAGCCGGCCGCGCCAAGCACCAGGACCAGGGCCAGCGGCGCGAGCGCCGACGCGAGATCGACGCCGTAGAGCAGCGCCATCACCGGCAGCAGCACCGCGCCCAGCACGAGCATCGCCACGAAGCCGGCCAGTGCCTTGCCGGCGTACAGCGCGTGCCGCCCGACCGGGTACAGGGAGAGCTGCTCGAGCGCGCCGTCCTCGGTCTCCGACTCGTGGAGGCGGCCGACGGCGAGCAGCCCGGCGAAGACGATCGCCAGCCACAGCAAGCCCGGAGCCGCCTGGCGCAGGCGGTCGGCATCGGGCCCCAGCGCGAAGCCGAAGAGGAGCAGCACCAGCGCGCCGAAGAACAGCGTCGTGCCGGTCGCCACGCGGCCGCGCAGCTCGGCGAGGGCGTCCTTGCGCGCCAGCGCGAGGGCGACGGCGAGGTCGCGGCTCACGAGCCGGCCGCTCCGCGCAGCGGCGTCAGCTCGCCGGGTCCGGTGTCCGTCCTGGCGCCGGCGCCGGTCACGCCGTGGACCCCCTGCCCGGCGATCTCGGTGACGAGCCCGTTGGCCAGTGTCACCGACCCGTCGACCACGTCGCCGAGCAGGTCGGCGTGATGACTCGCTACCAGCGTCGTCACGCCGACCTCGCGCCAGCCGGCGAGGAGGCGGCCGACGAGCGCCTGGCCGTCCGCATCGAGCGCGGCATGCGGCTCGTCGAGCAGGACCAGCGACGGCCGGCCGAGGATGGTGCGCCCGATCGCCAGGCGGCGGCGCATGCCGGCCGAGAAGACGGCGACACGCCGGTCCGCCGCGCTGCGCAGGCCGACCGCGTCGAGCACCTCGGGGATCCGCTGGCGGGCCTCGGCGCGCTCCAGGCCGAGCATGGTGGCGGCGAACGCCAGGTTCTCGCGGGCGGTGAGGTCGCCGTACAGGCCGGTGGCGTGCGACAGGAAGGCGACGCGCTCCCGCACCTGGGCCCCATTGGTGGTCACGTCCAGCCCGTCCACGCGCGCGGTCCCATACGTCGGCCGCAGGAGCGTGGCCAGGACGCGCAGCAGGGTCGTCTTGCCGGCACCGTTGGGACCGAGCAGCGCGATGCAGCGTCCCGGCTCGACCGCGAGGGTGATGCCGGCCAGCGCGGCGCTCCGTCCGAAGAGGCGTGCCAGGTCGTGGACATCGGCCGCGGACGGTGCCTCGAGCGCGCGGCGCGGTGGCGCCAGGAAGATGGTGGTTGGCATGACTCGACGCACGGGGCCAAGGGTGGGTCGCTGGCCACTATGCGGCGTGACCGGCAGAGCGTCAAATCCACGAAACCGCCACCGTATTGAACCGGTGCCGACCAATTCGCACGAGCCATCACGACCGATGACCACCGATCTGCCGCTTCGCCGGCCCGCGCGCCTGGCGTGGATGCTGCCTGCCCTCCTCGTCCTCGCCGCGTGCAGCGGCGCGACGAGCACGACCCCCAGCCCGACGGCGGCCGCAAGCAGCGCCGCGGCGAGCGCGTCAGCCCAGGGCGAGTCACCGGTCGCGGGCATCGACGCGGACGTGACGGTGACCCTGTCCGGCTTCGCCTTCACCGGCGACGAGGTCGACGACTCGGGGGCCGTGCCGACGCTCACCATCCCGCCGGGCACGACGGTCGCATTCGTCAACGAGGACTCGGCGCCGCACACCGCCACCCACGGGACGAACGGGAGCGCGGCGGCCGATGCCGCCTTCGACCTCAGCCTCGGGGCGACCGGCGCGTCGGCGACCCACACGTTCGACACCGCCGGCGAGTTCCAGGTCACCTGCCGGTTCCACTCGGGGATGAACGTGACGATCGTCGTGGAGTGACCCGCCGGCGGTGCATGCCGCACGATTGACCCTCTTCGGCGGCCGGTGCTATCGTCCGCCGCCTGATGGAACCCGTCACCGCGCCGGCCGGACCGCCCGTCACGCGGGCCGAGCGACGGGCCGCGGCCCAGCGCGCCGAGTGCGCCGCCACCGCCGCCCTCACCACCCTCGGGCAGAAGTGGGTGCTGCGCATCGTCCGCGAGCTGGGCGGCGGGACGCGGCGCTTCTGCGAGCTCCAGGACGCGCTCGGCGGGGCGAACTCGGCGACCCTCTCGCAGCGCCTGAAGCTGCTCGAGGACGAGGGCCTGCTCGACCGGCGCGTGGTGGCCAGCACCCCGCCGTGGGTCGAGTACAGCCTCACCGCCAAGGGCGCCGAGCTGCGCCTCGCGATCGCCGGCATCGATTCCTGGGCCGAGCGCTGGGCGGCGTCCACGTGAGCCACCCGGTCGCCGAGGAGCAGCCGGTCGCACACGGCGACGCCCTCAACGCGATCCGCACCGCCATCGCCGAGGCACCGGATCCGGGCGCTGCCGCACAGCGCGCCGTCGAGGCCCTGCACGAGCGCTTCGCGCACTACGACTGGGTCGGCATCTACTGGGTCGACCCGGCCGGGCGGGAGCTGCACCTGGGGCCGTGGGTCGGTCCGGAGGCGACCGAGCACACCGTCATCCCGATCGGGGTGGGCATCTGCGGCGCAGCCGCCGCCTCGGGCAGGACCGAGATCGTGGACGACGTCAACGCGGATCCCCGGTACCTGGCCTGCTTCACCACCACGCGCAGCGAGATCGTGGTGCCGATCTTCGACGGCGGGCAGGTGGTCGGCGAGATCGACATCGACGGGTCGGACCCCGCCGCCTACGACGAGACAGATGCCCGCTTCCTCGAGGAGGTGGCCGCCCTCCTCGCCCCGCTGCGACCGACCGTCGACGCTGCGGCCCCGGCGTAGCCGGTCGTAACCGGGTCCGTAGGAGCCGAGCGATGGAGTCCCCGCCGCGCGGCCGCTTCGAGGAGATCTACGACGCCCACGTGGTGGCGATCTATCGGTACATCTACGCGCGTGTCGGGAACCGCCCCGACGCCGAGGACCTCACCGCGCAGGTCTTCATGCGTGCCGTCGAGCAGCTCGACGTGACCCGCGACGCGCCGCAGATCACGTCATGGCTGTACCGCGTCAGCCAGAACGCGGTCGCCGACCACTGGCGCGCCTTCTACCGCCTGCCGCTCGTCACCGAGGACCGCCTGGCGCCGGGATGGGAGCCGGTCGCCGGGCAGGCCGCGGCCGGGGAGCCGGTGGCGGCCCGCGCGCAGGATCGGTCCGCCGCGCGGGTGGAGGCGGTGCTGCGCCGACTGCCGGAGCATTATCGACGCGTGCTCGAGCTGCGCTTCCTCCAGCGCCTCTCGGTGGCCGAGACCGCGCGCGCCATGGGGGTCAGCCACGGCAACGCCAAGGTGCTCCAGTACCGCGCCCTGCGCCGGGCGGCACTGCTCGAGGAGCCGGCCGATGGCTGACGAGCCTCGCGACCTCGCGCCCGAGCCGGGCGACGAGCGGGCAGCCGAGCGCTTCGAGCGCTACCTCGACGCGGTGCTGGCCGACGGGCGCCCCTCGCCCGCCGACGTGGCCGAGGGCGACGAGGCGGAGATGGCACGCCTGGCAGCCGAGCTGCACGCCGCGGCCGACCCATCGGTCGGCGAGCCCGACCCCGCCTTCGTCGACCAGATGCGCCGCGTGATGCGCCAGGCCGACGCCGGGGTCGCCGCCGTGCGGGAGCCGCTTCCCTATCGCCGGGACGTGGCGGCCCCCAGCCGTCGCCTGCGGGTCACGCGCCGGCAGCTGCTGCAGACCGGCCTCGCCGCGGGCGCGGGGCTGGCGGCTGGCGCGGTGGGTGCCACCGTCCTGCGGCCGGCCGGGTCGCCGAGCACGTTCACCGGTGGCCAGGTCGAGCTGGTCGGCGAGCACGGCTTCTGGGTCCCGGTCGCCGCGGTCGCTGACCTCCCGCCGGGGAGTGCCGTGCGATTCTCGACCGCCGCCTTCGACGGCTTCGTGGTCAACGACGGCGGCGAGATCCGCGCCCTCTCGGCGATCTGCACCCACATGGGGTGCGCGCTCCACTTCCGTCCCGAGTGGCAGGACCTGCGCTGCGCGTGTCACAGCGCGAGCTTCGACCTCACCGGCGCGCTCGCCAACGGGCGCGCCCGCTGGCGCGTGACCGGCGGCTACCGCGGCGACGCGAAGGCCTACCCCGTGGAGCTCCCCGACCTGGCGCGGCCGCGCATCAAGCTCGAGGACGACCAGGTCTTCGTGTGGACCGCCCAGGTCTGACCGATGGCGGTCAGGTGCTCATCAGCTCGACGATGTAGCTGATCAGGTAGGGCACCACCAGCACCACGACCACCACCGCCAGCGCCAGGCCGATGTAGGCGAACCAGGTCAGGTCGGGCGCCGCCTTGCGCTCGGGCGGGGGCGTGAGGCGCTTCGGCAGGTGGCTCGGCCGGTGCGGCGCCTGGTGCTCGTACTTGCGGGTCATCGGTCGTAGACCTCCGGGTTGACCGGCGTCGGCAGGCGCTCACCGCGGAGGCCGGCCAGCAGGTTCGCCGCCGCCATGGCGGCCATCTTTCCGCGCGTCACCTTCGAAGCCGACGCGATGTGGGGCACCACCACGCAGTTGGGGAGCGCGACCAGCGGATGATCGGCGGGGAGCGGCTCCGGCTCGGTGACGTCAAGGCCGGCGGCGAAGATCTCGCCGTCGCGCAGCGCCGCGGTCAGTGCCTCCGGGTCGACGACCGGGCCGCGCGACGTGTTGACCAGCACGGCGGTGGGCTTCATGGCGCGCAGCGCATCGGCGTCGATGAGGTGGTGGGTCTCATCGGTCAGGTTGACGTGCAGGCTGATGAAGTCGGACTCGCGGAGGAGCTCGTCCATCTCGGCCCGCCGCGCGCCGAGCTCGGCCTCCTCCTCCGGCGCGGCGGGGTGGACGTCGTGGTAGAGGATTCGCATGCCGAAGCCGCGCCCGCGACGCGCCATCTCCCGGCCGATGCGCCCGAACCCGACGATCCCGAGCGTGGCGCCGTGGACGTCGACGCCCATCAGCAGCATCGGTCCCCAGGTGCGCCAGTGGCCGTCACGGACGTAGTCGACGCTCTCGGGGATGCGGCGCGCGGCGGCCATCAGGAGGGCGAAGGCGAGATCGGCGGTGGTCTCGGTGAGCACGCCGGGCGTGTTGCCGGCCGGGATGCCGCGGCGGGTGAGCGCCGGTACGTCGATGTTGTCGAAGCCGACCGCGAAGTTGCTGACCACCTTCAGCTGCTCGCCCGCCGCATCGAGCAGCTCGTCGTCGACCCGATCGGTGAGGAGGGAGAGCAGGCCATCCACGCCCGCCACGCGCCGCAGCAGCTCGTCGCGCGGCGGTGGCAGCTCATCGGTCCACAGGTCGACCTGGCAGGCCTCCCGAACCGGGTCCAGCCCCTCGTCGGGGATGACGCGGGTCACGAACACGCGCGGGCGCGTATCGGTCATGCCGTCACCAGCTCGCCGGTGCGCTCGAGCTTGGCGAGCGACTCGGCGACCCGCTCGAGGGCCAGCGACAGGTTCTCGCGCGAGTTGGCGTAGCTGAACCGCAGGTACCCCTCCCCGTGCGCCCCGAAGGCGGTGCCGGCCAGGCCGCAGACGCCCGCGTCGTAGAGCAGGTGATCGGCGATCTGGGCCGAGGAGCGGCCGAACGAGGCGACGTTGGGGAAGGCGTAGAAGGCGCCGTGGGGCATGCGGCACGTGATCCCGTCGATCCGGTTCAGCCCCTCGATCATCAGCTCGCGACGGGCGATGAACTCGGCGCGGTACGCATCGGCCTCCGCCTGGGAGCCGGTGAGCGCCTCGACCGCGCCGAACTGGGCGAACGCGTTGGTGCACGACACCGAGTTGATCACCAGCCGGCTGAACGAGGGGAGCAGCCATTCGGGCACGATCCCGTAGCCCAGGCGCCAGCCGGTCATGGCGTAGGTCTTGGAGAAGCCGTCGAGGGTGATGGTGCGCTCCGCCATGCCCGGCAGCGTGGCGATCGAGAGTGGCGTGCCCTCGTACTGGAGACGACCGTAGATCTCGTCGGCGAGGACCACGATGTCGCGCTCCACGGCGATCTCGGCGATGCGCCCGATGTCCTCGGCGGTGAGGATCGAGCCGGTCGGGTTGTGCGGCGAGTTGATGACGATCAGCCGCGTGCGATCGGTCACCAGGGCGGCGACCTCCTCGACGTCCATCCGGAAGTCGTTGCTCTCACGCAGTGGCGCTGCGACGGGCACGCCGCCCACGAAGCGCGCCATCGACTCGTAGATCGGGAAGCCGGGATTGGGGTAGATGACCTCGTCGCCCTCGTCGACCAGGGCGAGCATGGCGTAGAACATGATCGGCTTGGCGCCGGGCGTGACGACCACCTGCTCGGGCGCCGCGGAGATCCCCTTCCAGCGCGCAATCTCGGCGACGATCGCCTCGCGAAGCGGCGCGATGCCGGTCGCGCCGGTGTAGTGCGTCTCCCCGTGCTCGAGCAGTGCCCGCGCGGCCGCCTCGCTGACGTGGCGCGGCGTGTCGAAGTCCGGCTCGCCGATCTCGAGGTGGATCACCTCGCGCCCGGTCGCCTCGAGGGCGCGGGCGCGGGCCGCCGCCTCGAACGCGGTCTCGGTCCCGATCCGCTCCATGCGGGTGGCAAGTCTCACGCTGCGTCGCCTCGCGATTTACGGTCGCCCCAGTGTACCGAGGCGTGCCGGGACGCTGGGGGTGCGCCGGCGCACGCAGCCGGCCGGGGTGCAGAGCTCCTCAGCCTGGGGAGACTGACGGGTGGGACGAGGCGGCGGCGTGACCTCCGGAGCGCCCGCTCCTCCGGCCGGTCAGCCTGGTGAGACTGGGCTGGCGGAGGAGTGCCGACGCTCGCGCGCTCCTCCTGCCCGTCAGCCTGGTGGGACTGAAGGCGCGAGAGGCCCTGATTGCGGAGGCAACCAACCGCGCTGCTATACTTTGCAAAGCGCAATCCAGGCACCCCCGATCCGCCTCCGGCGGGAAGGAGACGTTCGAACCCATGACGATGTCCGAGACCCCACGCGAGACGACGACCGCGCCGGCGCCGGTACCGACCGCCGAGCAGCTGGTCACCGTGACCGAGGCCGCTGCCGCCAAGGTGATGGAGCTTCGCTCCCGCGAGGGCAAGGAGGACGCGCGCCTGCGCCTCTTCGTGAAGAGCGGCGGCTGCTCGGGGTTCAGCTACGGCCTCGCCTTCGACGACCGCCTGGCCGATGACGACCGCCTCGAGGACCACGCCGGCGTGCCGGTGGTGATCGACGCGTTCAGCGCCCAGTACGTGGACGGCGCCGAGATCGACTACGTCGACTCACTGATGGGCTCCGGCTTCGCGATCAACAACCCGAACGCGGTCAGCAGCTGCGCCTGCGGCTCCTCGTTCAACACCGATGGCTCCCCCGCCAAGGCGGGCGGCTGCCACTAGATCTCCCGCGTCGCCGCCCCAGCGCCCCGGTCGACCGCCGACCGGGGCGTCTTGCTGCCCCGGCGGGGGCTCGACACGGGCGGCCCGCCGCGGCCCTGAACAAATCTGAGTCGGTATCCAGCCCGGAGGCCAGTTCGCTCGGGGTTTGGACGAAATTGCGCTCCACGGGCGAGCGTGCGGCCCGAGCCGGATCCGACGCCACGCGTGCGGGCTGAACATGTGTGATCAGAAGCGGGTCATCAGCGCGGGCCCGTGGGAAGAACTGCACGGGCATGTGACGGCAGCCGCGTGCACTAACATGCTTGTCGAATGAGCACGTTTCAGGACGCGGAGCAGATCCGCCGCACGTTCGCCGCCGCGTGGGGCGAGATCGGCGGTGCGTGGGGCGTCGCTCCCTCGACCGCGACGGTACAGGGCTACCTGCTCGTCCACGGCGGCCCGCTCACCGAGCCGGAGCTGCGCCGCGCGCTGAACATCAGTCACCGCGCCGCCAGCCTGGCGCTGGCGCAGTGCGAGGAGTGGGGGCTCGTCGAGCGCGACGCAGGCACGCGTCGGTCGGGCCAGCGCGGGCCGGCGGCCACCGCCTGGGTCGTGGTCGGCGATCACTGGGAGTGGTTCCGCCGCGTGGCGTCGGCGCGCAAGGAGCGCGAGATGGAACCGGTGGTGCCGGTGATCGAGCGCTGCGTGGGCCTGGCGGCGGCGGGCGGCGACGATCCGGAGCTGGCCGACCTCCGCGACCGCCTGGCCGGGCTGCTGGAGTTCGTGCGCCGCTTCGACCGGGGAGTCGGAATCTTCGTGGCGGGCCAGCCCGCCGCCATCGAGCGGCTCTTCGCCGGCATCGACCAGCTCGACGACGCCACCACGGCGCGCCTCTGGTCGCTCATCGGCGAGCTCTCGAGCGACGAGCTGGCGAGCGCCCTCGAGGCGCTGGCGAAGCTGCCGGCTCCGGCCACGCGGCGTCTCATCGGCCTTGCCGACCAGCCGGTGCTGAAGAAGCTGCTCGGAATCTAGCCGCTCCCTGCGGGCCACGTACCTCACGCTTCGATGAATCGCCGATCTGACGCCCCGGCGGCGGCCCAGGCGTCAGGCCCTCGATACGTCGGTGCACATGGCGCCCACAGGGGCGCGAATCGGGCATCCAGGCGTCACCCATACCGATACGTCGAAGAGGCGTAGCCCCGATCCGCCCCCAGGCGTCAGACCGGCGACGTATCGCTGCGTGGCCAACCCGGAGCTACTCGCCGGAACCGTCGTCCTCGAAGACCGATGCGCCGGCGGTGACCGCCGTCGCGGCTCCGCCACCCAGGGCGGCGGGGAGGGGGCGCGGCAGGGCGACGGGCGTGACGTAGCGGTCCACCAGGGAGCGCGTGCCGGTGATCTGGAGCGCGTCGAACAGCTGGCCGAACTTGTCGCGCAGGTTCGCGGCGATCTCCTCGGTCGCCTCGTCGGGGAGCGTCCACAGCTGCCGCTTGAATGGGCCGAGCGCCTTCTTGCGCGTCTTGTACAGGAACTGCTCGTCGGTCTCGCCGTCCTTGCGCTCGTCGGCGCAGGTGGCGGCGCACCAGGCCATCATCTCGTCGCGCAGCTCGGCCGGCAGCCCGCCGCCGTCGTACAGGATGTTCTGGAAGCCGGTGGCCAGGTGGATCTCGGCGGTCCCGTTGGCCGGGAAGTGGCCGAACGCCTCCTCGGGCAGGGTTGACGCACCGTGCTGGACGCAGCCGGCCAACCCGTACTCCTCGCGCGCCACCGCTGACAGGCGCCGCATGGTGTCGAAATCGATGCTCACCTCGGCGATGCTGCCGTCGGGCATCGGTACCCCGCCGTGGGAGGTGCCGGTCTGGATGCTCACCTTGCTGATCCGCGCCAGGTCGTCGTCGCCCATGGCGGCGAGCTCGTTGCCGTACATGTCGAGGTAGGCGCGCAGCTCATCTTCGGTGGAGTTGCTCTTCCCCACCTCGCCGATCTCGCCGCCGATACTGACCGTCACGCCGGTCGGCTGGAGGATGCGGATCAGGCGCGTCAGCTCGGCGGTGTTCTGCGCGTTGACCCGCTGCTGCTCGGTGACGGTCGGCAGCGAGAGGTCGACCAGCGTGGAGCTGTCGATGTCGATGTTCAGGAACCCCGCCGCGATCGCCTCGCGGGTCAGGTCCTTGATGCCCTCCATCTCGGGACCCGGATCCGCCTTCCACTTGGTGGCGTTGAACTGGAAGTGGTCGCCCTGCAGGAAGACCGGCGTCGACCAGCCCTCGCGGATGGCGGCGGCCAGGATCACCGCGGTGTACTCCGCCGGCCGCTGGTCGGTGTAGGCCATCTCGCTCTTGGCGATCTCGAAGACGACCGTCGCCGCGTCCCGCTCGAGCGCCGCGCGGAATGCCTGGCGGGCGGTCAGGTAGGTGGCGGCGCGCACGTTGATGGCCGGCACGGTGAAGTCGGTGGGGCCGATCTCGCCGCGACCGCGGGCCAGGTACAGCTCATGGATCGAGGCCGATCCGCAGCCGAGCGCCTGCGAAGCGCTCCAGATGACCCAGCGCGCCGCGTCCCGGGCTCCCGGGTCATCGGCGAAGACCGCCTCGAAGACGAGGTCGTCGAGCAGGTCGGACCGGAAGCGGTCCGCATCGGTCAGGCGCAGGCGGTCGCCCTCGACGGCGGCGATCCCGTCCAGGCGCGCGCGGAGGTCGAAGGTCATGCGTCCATGCTAGCGGAGCGCCGACAGGGTGGTGAAGGTGAAGAGCGGGACGACCACCAGCCCGATGACCGCCGCCAGCGCGTACCAGTCGCGCGCCGCCCGGGCATCCGCCACGCCGCGGCGCCGCAGACCGGTCACCCACCAGCGCACCCCGGAGAGCCCTGCCACGTAGAGGACGGCGCTGACCCCCACCACGCCGATGGCGAAGGGGCGCACGCGGTCGCAGCTGCCGAAGGCGAGCGGGCCGCCTGCCGGGCAGGGTGAGGCGAGCTCGAGGCCGATGGCCAGCGCCGCGGCGGCGAGGACGAGCCCCGACCAGGCCAGGTGGGCGGCGAGCGAGGAGCTCAGCCGGGCAGGTACGCGGCCGGCGCGGCTGCGTCGGCCGCGTCGCGCTCCGCCACGCGCCGGTACTCCAGCCACAGGTAGACGAGCGCCGCGGCGCCGATCCCGGCGCCGATCGCGCCGAGCAGCAGCGCCTGGAGCGGGAACGGATTCTGGCCGGGGTTCGGCACGAACGTCCCGCCGCCGAGGTTGAAGAGCAGCAGCGGGATCAGCAGCAGCAGCGTGAAGAGGAGCTGGGTGAAGTCGATGAAGCGCACCAGGGCCCACGCGAAGCCGCTGCGACCGCGGGCCGCCTGGGTCCACAGGGCCAGGATGATGAGCAGGATGAAGTTGCCGCCGCCGACGCCCTGCGCCACCAGGAACCCGACGTCGTCGCTGAACTTGAGGAGGTACTGCGTGACCAGGTAGTAGGCGTAGTTGGGGATGTAGGTCAGCAGGAAGTAGACGAGCAGGAAGAGCGGCACGCCCTTGATGAGCGCCACCAGCCACGTCTCGTGGCCGTACAGCAGCCAGTTCATGAAGTCGTCGATCGAGCCGAACAGCCCGGCCAGGCCGCGGCGCCGGCGCGGACGGTAGTGCGCGACGGTCATGAGCCGTGCTCTCCCTCGAGCAGGAAGGTGATGAGCGCCTCGAGCTGGTCGTCGGGCAGCTGCGTGTCGGGGTACTGCGGCATGCCGGTCGTCTCGCCGCCGTTGTAGTTCGTCCACGAGTCGCGGATCCACTTGGTGAGGAAGTCGCGCGGGTCGGCGTCGTAGTCGGCCTGCATCTGGTCGAGATCCGCCGGCGGGATCGGCAGGTCGGTGACCAGCTCGCTGCCGATGTTCTGGATGTTCGGGAACTGGCCCTCGACGCCGGCGAGGTCCGCGCCGTGGCAGCTGCCGCAGCCGGCGGACTGGTAGACCTGCGCGCCGGCCTCGACCGTGTTCTCGACCGGCGCCGACGACTCGCTGGCGGCCTCCTCGGCCCACGAGGTGACGAGTGCCGTGACGGCCTGGATCTGCTGTTCGGTGAGCGGTCCGCCGACCTCGGTGGACCAGGCCGGCATCTGCGACTCGGGGTTGCCCGACACGACGATCCCGCCGTAGCGGATGACGAGGCTCACGTAGTTGGGGTTGATCTTCAGCCGCTCGGCGACCCGCGGGCCGTGAAGGTTCGGCCCCTGCACCGGGGCGTCAGGCCCGCCGCCGCGGCCGTCGGGGCCGTGGCACTGGGCGCAGTTGGCGGTGGCGGGATTGTTCGCGTCCGGCGGCCCGAACACGATCTCGCCGTACTCGAGCTGCTCCTCCTCGACCGCGGCCAGTGCCTGGTCGCGGCGCATCGTGTCGGTCAGCCACGCGACGGCGGTGAAGATGGCGAGGGCGGTGAGGAGGATGACGCCGAGCGTCTTGAGGCGCATCGGCTCAGGCGCCCGTGCAGTGCGGCATGTCGGACGGGGCGCGGGTGTCGAAAGTGGCCGTGCCGACCGGCGGACCGGAGACGATCTCGCTGGTGTCGATGACGTACGAGCCGTCCTCGCCGACCGTCACCGCGAAGCTGTCCAGGCCGCGGGGCGCGGGACCGTCACGCTTCTCGCCGAGGACCGTGTACTTGCTCCCGTGGCACAGGCACTCGAACCACTTGCTCTGGTCGCACAGCTGTGGGACCTGGCAGCCGAGGTGGGGGCACTTGCGGTAGAGCGCGACCACGGATCGATCGGCAAGCGGCACGTCCTCGCCCAGGTTCGTGCCGGGATCCGGCACGTCCGGCGTCTGCCCCTCGACGAGCGCCTTGGCGGCGGGAACGTTGACCAGGAAGAGGCGCGCGGGGTTGTAGATGTAGGGCTGGCCGGCCGCCCATTCGGGGAACTGGCCGATGATGTCGGCCGCGGAGCCGACGGTGATCTGTCCGCCCAGCCCGCCGCGGATGTTCGGCCACAGGAAGGCCAGCGTGCCGCCCAGGAACTCGAGGCTGAGCAGGCCGACCCCGACGCCGAGCATGCGGCGCATGAAGCTGCGGCGGCTCATCTCGCCGACGCGCGGCCCGTGCACCTCGCCGTAGGTCGGATGCTGGCCGGTCATAGGGTGAAGAAGATCCCCTGCCACGGCCAGACCCAGTTCCAGCCCGGGCCGCGGAAGAACGAGCCGATGAGGGTGACGATGATCCCGCCGATCATCAGGCACAGGAAGAAGACCCAGATCAGCTTGCGGTCGCGCACCGCCTTGTACGGCGAGCGGTCGATGAACGGGATGAGCGCCAGTCCGACGAGGTACACGCCGGGCACCAGCACGCCGGCCACGGTGGCGTTGAAGTAGCTGAGGATCTCCTGGAGGCCGAGGAAGTACCACGGTGCCTTGGCGACGTGCGGCGTGTTCCCGGCGTTCGCCATCTCCTCGAGCGGGGCGTTGATCCAGAAGCCGGTCACCACCAGCAGCGCCGAGAGCAGCATGGCCATCAGGAACTCGGCGCGGAGCAGGTGCGGCCAGGTGAGCACCGTCTCGTCGGGGCGCTTGTCGACGCGGACCATCGACTCCTGGCGCACGTAGGCGAGGAGGCGGAAGCGCTCGGTGCCCGGCACCCCGGGCGGCCCGGGGAGCTTGGGGCCGCCGCCACGCTCGATGGCCGGCACACGCGGCGCCTGGGTGGGGGCGTTCTTGTCGGCCGTCGCGTTCGGCCGCTTCTCGATCGTCATGTCGCGCGCTCCGCTACACCGGCCCGCTGATGCCGCCGTCCTTCCGGATCCTCCAGAAGTGGACGATCATGAAGATGGCGGCGATGAGCGGCAGGAAGATGACGTGGAACACGTAGAAGCGCAGCAGCGTGTTCTGCCCGACCTCGATGCCGCCGAGCAGGAAGAAGCTGGTCTCGCTGCCCACGAACGGCGCGTAGAGCGCCATCTGGGTGCCCACCGTGATGGCCCAGAAGGCGATCTGGTCCCACGGCAGCAGGTAGCCGGTGAAGCTCAGGCCCAGGGTCAGGAAGAGGAGCACCACGCCAACCACCCAGTTGAACTCGCGCGGCGGCTTGTAGGCGCCGTGGTAGAAGACGCGGACCATGTGCAGGAAGACGGTCAGCACCATGAGGTGCGCGGCCCAGCGGTGCATGTTGCGCACCAGCTGCCCGAACGCGACGCTGGTCTCGATGGCCTGGATGTCCTGGAAGGCACGGCTCACCGACGGCACGTAGAAGAACATCAGGTACAGGCCGGTGACGGTCAGCGACAGGAACATGAAGAAGCTGATCCCGCCCAGGCAGAACGTGTAGGTGTAGCGCACGGCGTGCTTCTTCACGCGCACCGGATGCAGGTGCAGGAAGACGTTGTTCATCACCGCCAGCGCACGCGTGCGGCTGGTGGTCGGGTAGGGCTGACGGAAGAGGGATCGCCAGACCTGCGACCCCTTGATGTAGCGGACGATCGGGTTGCCGCGCTCGTTCATGGTCATCGGCTCACCCCCGGCCCGGCCTGCTGACCGATCTGACCCAGCACGTTGTCCTTGTAGCTTTCCAACAGCACCTTTCCATCAGGCGTGAAGCGCTCGAGCTCGAGCCGGTCCATGGTGATGCAGTTCGTGGGGCACCGTTCGACGCAGAGGTTGCACCGGATGCACCGCTCCTCGTCGATGATCATCGCGATTCCGCGCGGCCACGACTGGAAGAGCTCGACCTCCGGGTCGTCGCCGCCCACCTGCGCCTTGTCGACCATGTAGATCACGCCCTCGGGGCAGACGTCGGCGCAGAGCCCGCACAGGATACAGCGCGGGCCGTCGATGTTGATGTTGTGGTTGCACTGCAGGCAGCGGCTGCCCTCGGCGACCGCGCTGCGCGTGTCGTAGCCGACCTCGACCAGGCTGGTGAAGTCGCGGCGCAGCTCCGGCGGCGCCATCGGGATCTCCTGGCGGTGGATCGCCTCGTACTTCTCCGGCATGTCGTGCTCGAGCGCCTGGGTGATCGTGGCGCGGTTGATGACCGGCAGCTCCTCGAGCTCCTCGCCGCGCACCCCGGCCAGCCACCGGTCGACCGACCGCGCCGCGCGGCGGCCGAGCCCCGCGGCCTCGATGATCGTGGCGGGGCCGGTGACGAAGTCGCCGACCGCGAAGATGCCGTCCGCGTTGGTGGCGAACGTATCGGCGTTGATCGTGATCTTGCCCTTCTCGAACGCGAAGTCGACGCTGTTGTAGGGGGTCCCGTCGGGCCGCCTGGGGGTCGTGCCGTTCAGCGGCTGGGTGCGCCACGACGAGGTCGACCCGCCCTCGACGATGGCGCGCGCATCGGTCACCCCGAGATGGCGGTTGAGCTTGGCGCCGTAGTTGCCGAGGACGTTGTTGTCGGCCGCCTGGCTGGTGCACGGGATGACCATGTCGCAGGGGATGACGAAGCGGCTGCCGGGGATCGGCTCGGCGCTGCGCCGGCCCGACGCGTCGGGAGGGCCGAGGCGGGTGCGCTCGAAGACCATCCCGGTCACCTTGCCGTGCTCGTCGGAGAGCACCTCGACCGGCGAGCTGAAGTACTCGAAGCGCACGCCCTCGAAGCGCGTCTCGTGCTGCTCCTCCTCGTCGACCACCATCTCCTCCGGCCCGCGGCGGTACACGATGGTGCTCGTCTTGGCGCCGAGGCGCAGGGCGGTGCGCGAGGAGTCCATGGCGGTATAGCCGCCGCCGATGACCACGACGTGATCGCCGACCCACTGCTCCTGGCCCAGGTTGGCGCGCTTGAGGAAGTCGACGCCGTAGATGACGCCGTCCTTCTCCTCGCCGGGAACGTTCATGGCCACCGGGAACATGCAGCCGGTGGCGACCACGACCGCGTCGTGGCGCTCGCGCAGCTGGTCGATGGTGATGTCGCGCCCGATCTCGACGTTGTAATGGAACTCGACACCGTGGCGCGCGACGTAGGTCACGTCGAGCTCGATGACGTCGCGCGGCAGGCGGAAGGCGGGCACGCCGATGAGGGTCGTGCCGCCGCCGGAGGGCAGCGCCTCGTAGACGTGCACCTCGTGGCCGTAGGTCGCCAGGTCCTTCGCCGCGGCGAGCCCGGCCGGCCCGGCACCGATGACGGCCACGCGCTTGCCGGTCGACGGCCCGACGCTGATCGTGTCGGGCATGTTGTTGGCGTAGTGCCAGTCGACGAGGAAGCGCTTCATGGCGCGGATGGCGAGCGGCTTGTCGATGTCCGCGCGCCGGCAGGCCTTCTCGCAGGGGGCGCTGCAGACGTAGCCGCAGATCGCGGCGACCGGGTTCGGATCGCGCGCGAGGATGTAGCCCTCCTCGAACCGCCCCTCGGCGGCGAGCATCAGGTAGCCGCGGCAGTTCGTGTTGACCGGGCAGCCTTCCTGGCACTCGATGTTGCACTGGAGCCAGTCCACGCCGACCTCGGCGGTCTGGAACCGGAGCGGGATCGCGTTGTCACTGATCATGGACGTCGTCCGTTTCGGGCGCGTACGAGTTTCGGCGGCGGTCTCCTGTGCGGAGAACGGGCTTGTCGGATCGAAAGAGCGGCAGGCCCGATGCTACCCGTCCACGCTCCACCTCCGCAACATCATCCACCGGCGAAGAACTGCGCCATCACCGAGCGGACGAGCGGGGCGGTGTTCTCGCCCCCCGTCCCGAGCGGCATGTGGAGCAGCACCGAGGCGACCGCGATCCGCGGGTCGGCCGCCGGCGCGAAGGCCGGGAACAGGGCGTGCGGGTCCGGCGTGCCGGTCTCGGCCGTCCCGCTCTTGCCGGCCACCGGGATCCCGAACCCGGCGAAGGCGCTGTAGGCAGTGCCGTAGGGCAGGTTGACGACCGCCTCGAGCGAGTCGGTCACGTAGGCGAGCTGGTCGGCGGTCATGTCGATCCGGCGCGCTGTCTCCGGATCGTGGGTCTCCATCACCTCGCCATCGGGCGCGGTGACCTGGGTCACGATCCGTGGCCGCCACAGCGTCCCGCCGTTGCCGATTGCCGCGTAGGCCGCGGCAAGCTGAAGCATCGTGCCGGCGAACGAGCCCTGGCCGATCGAGAGCTGGATCTGGTCGAACTCGTTGTACGGCACGATCCGGCCGTCCCAGCGCTCGTGCTCCTCGAAGTAGGCGGCGTCCGGCAGGATCCCCGACGCCTCGGGGAGGTAGCGGATGCCGGTCGGCTCGCCGAAGCCGAACGCCGCGACGAGCTCGGTGAGGGCCGCCGGATCCTCCTCGTAGACCATGACCGAGAGCGGCATGTAGGTCGTGTTGCAGCTGAACGCCATGGCCTCGGTGAGGGCGACGTTGCCCGGCAGGGCGTGGTCCTCGTAGTTGTGGAAGGTGAAGCCGGAGAAGGTCCACGTCCCCGGGCATGGCATGCGCGTCCCCGGCCCGGCCACGCCGGTCTGCAGCGCGGCCGCGAGGGTGAAGGGCTTGAACGACGAGCCCGCCGGGTAGGCGCCCAGCGCCGCCTTGTTGATGATCTGGGCGGTGGTCGGAGCGGCCAGCGGGACCCCGTCGAGGGTCGTGCCGAGGGTCATCGCGTTCGGGTTGAAGGCCGGTGCCGAGGCGAGGGCCCACACGTCGCCGCTGCGCGGGTCGAGCGCCGCGGTGGCGCCGTTGCCGTGCCCGGCGAGGACCTGCTCGGCACGCGCCTGGAGCGCCGGGCGGAGCGTGATGGCCAGGTCGGCGCCGGGGACCATCTCGGTCGCCGCGACCGTCTCGGGCTCGGCCCCCTCGCGCTCCGCGATGAGCGTCCAGCCCGGCGTGCCGCGCAGCACCTCCTCGGCGCCCGCCTCCAGCCCGCCGCGCCCGACGAGGTCGCCGGGCAGGTAGCCCGCCAGGTCGAGCGTCTCGAGGTCCTCGGCGGTGACCTCGCTGGCGTAGCCGATGGTCTGGCCGGCGAGCCACTCCTGCGGGTAGGCCCGCGTGCCGTCATCGAGGTTCTGCGCCCAGACGGTGCCGTCGGTGCCGACGATCCGGCCGCGCGGCGAGAGCTCGCGCTCGGCGCGCAGCGTCCCGCCACCGACCAGCTCGGGAAAGATGAGCGCGGGGTCCCAGCGGATCTGCCAGCCGTCGGCGCCATGCGTCAGCGGCACGTCGCGCTCCAGCCGCAGGGTCCCGAAGCGAGCCGTCTCGAGCTCCACGGTGAGCGGCACCGCCAGGCCTGACACCGGCCCGTCGAGCACCGTCGACGGATCGACCGATGGCCCCGCTGCGGCGCTCGGTGCCGGCTCGCCCGAGGCGGCCGGCGCGGGCGACGCGAGTGCCGGCGGCGGCAGGTCCGCAGGCCGCGCCTCGGGCGGGAGGGCCGTCGGCCGCGGCTCGCCCACCTCGGCGCTGAGGCCGGTCTGGCGCGTGGCGTCGGCCAGGCCGGCGTAGACGCCGGCGAAGGCCTCCTCGTCCCAGATGGCACGGTCAGCCGGCGCGAGCAGGGCGTGCATGGCGGGAACGTCGCCATCGGCCCAGGCGTCGGCGAAGGCCCGCACCGCGGCAACCGCCTCCGCGACCGGCGCGGATGGCGCGGTGGTCGGGTACGGGGTCGGGTCCGGCCCGACCGGGCCGCAGCCGGCCAGGAGCGCCACGACCACGCCGAGTGGCAGCAGGCGACCTCCCCCGGCGCGCCTCATCGGGCGAGCATGACGCGCCGGAAGCCCTCCGCCGCGCGGTAGCCGGCGCGCTCGCCGAGCTCCTCGGCCTGGCGGCGCACCCAGCGTGCCGTCTCGTCGAAATGGCGGAACTGGCTGGCGTGGCGCGACAGGGCGACGATCTTGGCCTCGAGGCAGTCGCCGACGTCGACGAGCTGGTTCGCCTCGTTGGTGCTCCACAGGAACAGCTCGGCCACCTTCCACGGCTCCAGGCCGATCTCGAGGTGCTCCCGGAAGTTGAGCGGGTCGCGTGCCGTCGGGAAGACGGCGTCGACAGTGACCTGCCCCACCGCGCGGTGGTCGGGATGATTGACCCACTCGTTGTTGACGAACAGCACGGTCGGATCGTGGGTCATCACGATCTCAGGGCGGAACGCCCGGATGGCACGCGTGATTCGCTCGCGAAGCGCGAGGCTGGGCTCCACCTGGCCGTCCGGCTCGTCCAGGAAGTCCACTCCCTCGACGCCGATGGTGGCCGCCGCGTCGCGCTGCTCGCGCTCCCGGAGCGTCGCCAGCGCGGCCGGATCGGTGGCCGGATCGTCGGATCCCTTGTCGCCGCGCGTCGCGACCAGGTAGCGCACCGCGGCGCCCTCGTGCACCCACCGCGCCACGGTCCCGGCCGCCCCGAACTCGATGTCATCCGGATGGGCAGCCACCACGAGGACCCGGTCGGGGGTGGGCAGACGGTCGGTGGGCATGGATCGTTCGCGATGCTACCAGCGATCAGGCTCAGCCGAGCGCGTGGGTCCCTGCCGCCGACGGGTCGAGAAGCTCCGCGGTCCACGGGTGGCAGGTGAAGTAGAGGACCTGGTGCCGCTCGGCGAGCTGGCGCACCGCCGCCGCGGCGCGTGCCGCGCGCTCGGCGTCGAAGTTGACCAGGATGTCGTCCATCACCACCGGCAGAGGCTCGCTGGCCCGGGCGAACTGCTCGATCAGGCCGAAGCGCAGCGCGAGGTAGAGCTGCTCGGCGGTGCCACGGCTCAGCTCGTCGGTGAGGCGCGGCGGGCCGGTCGCCCCCTCGACGCGGACGGTCGCCTCGCCCGGCGCGGCCACGATCCGCTCGTAGGCGCCGCCGGTGATGCGCTCGAAGTAGCCCGTGGCGTCCTGGACCACGCGGGGCTGCCGCTCGCGCTCGTACCGATGCCGCGTCTCCTCGAGCAGCCGCAGCGCCACGGCGCGCACCGTCCACTCCCGGGCCAGCGCGGCGACGCGGCCCTCGAGCGCGCTCAGCTCCTGCCGGAGGTCGCCGAGCTCGGCCGCGTGCTCGAGGGTGGCCAGCTCGGCCCGCAGCTCGCCCGCCCGGGTGCTGAGCTCGTGGCTGCGCGACTCGAGCTCGGCCACGCGCCGCGCCGCGTCCTCCCGATCGACCGCCACGGTCGCCGGGTCGCTCGCCGTCGCCGCGCCGAGGATCTCCTCGACACGCGCCTCCCCACCGGCGATCCCGGCCAGCCGCGCCCCGATCTCGCGTCGCCGCGCCTGGAGCTCGCGTCGCGCGGCGGCGGCCGCGGCACGCGCGCGCAGCTCGTCGGGGTCGTCCGCGCCGTGGGCCGCCAGGATCGCGTCCAGCGCCCGCTGTGCCGCCGTGGCCCGCGCCTCGAGCGGCGCACGCTCGCGGGTCGCCGTCTCGATCTCGTCCCGCAGCTCACGGCATCGCTCCGCGGCCGCTCGCGCAGCGGCGAGTCGCTCGCCCAGGGCGGCCACCGCCGGCCCGCGGCCGGCATCGTCGGCCAGGGGGCGTCCGAGGCGCTCATGCAGCCGGTCGACCCGCGCGACGAAGCTCGCACGGGCCGCGCGGGCCTCGGCCATCCGCGCGGCGGCGGCGTCCCGCGCGGCGGCCGCACGCCGTGCCGCGGCGGCCAGCCCGAGCACCTGTCGCGCCGCCTCGGGGCTCGCCGCGGCCGGAAGGCCCCGCTCCTCCAGCCACGCCCCCCACGCGCGACGCTCGGCGGCCAGCGCAGCAGCGGCCTCGGTCAGCTCGCGTTCGGCCGCGGCGCGGGCCTCGGCGGCTGAGCCACGGCGGCCGGCGCCCTGCCACGCGGCCCACTCGGCCGCGGCGGCGTCGGTCGCCTCCTCGACCGCGGCGTCATCCGCATCCGCCGCCAGGCCCGCAAGCGCCAGCAGGCGCTGCCGCTCGACGGCCAGGTCCGGACCGCCAGGCGCGCCGGACGCGCGCCACGCGATCACCGCCACGGCGACCCCGATCGCCACGGCGAGGGGCAGTCCCCACGCCGCGCCCAGGGCGGCCGCGGCGACGCCGGCCAGCAGCGCCACGGCCAGGGGGGCCGCGGCCGCGAGGATGCGGCGCTCCCGACCTCCTCCGGCGGCCGCGGCGACGGCCGCGCGGATCCGCAGGTCGCCCAGGGCGCGGAGCGCCGCGCGACGCTCGGCCAGGCGGGCGGGGTCGAGTGCCGCGGCGTCGTGGGTCCCATCGCCGCCGAGGGCCTCCAGGCGTGCCGTGGCTCGCGCGACACGCTGCTCAGCCGCGGCGAGGCGCGTCCCCGCCTCGCGCGTGGCCTCGATCGCCGCGATCGAGTCGTCGAGCCCCACCAGCCAGGCCGCGTCACCTCCGCCGCGCCGCGCCAGGTCGGCGAGCTCGGCATCGGCCGCGGCCCGGGCCGCCTCCGCGTCGGCCAGGAGGGCGTCGCGACCGGCGTCCTGCGGGCGCCCCTCGACGAGCGCGGCCACCTCGTCACCGGCTGCCAGGAGCGTCTCGTCGACCTCGAGCTCCGCAAGGCGGCGGCGGCGGGCCTCCAGCGCCCGATCCGCGGCATCGAGCGCGTCCGCCGCGGCGGCGCGTTCCGCCCGGGCCTCGCCGAGGCGCGCCTCCAGCTCGGGCTGGAGCGTGTCGAGCGACGCGTCGCCGGCAGCGAGCTCGGCGTCGACCGCGGCCAGCAGCGCCGCGGGTTCGCGCGCGTCGGCGAGCTGGGCGGCGCGTGCCGCCTGCTCCTCCGCGTCCCGCCGTGCGGCGTCGATGGCGCCCCGCTCGGCGGCCAGCGCGGCCAGCTCGCGGTGCAGCTCCTCGTGGCGCACCGGCTGCCGCTCGAGCTCGGCGATCCGGGCACGCAGCTCCTCGATGCGGGCCACCGCCCGGTTGAGCTCCTGGTCGCGGCCGCGCGGCCGGAAGATCGACTCCTGGCGGGCGCGCAGCCCGCGCTCGAGGTCGGCGGCGCTCATCCCGCCGAGCCCGCTGCCGGCCCCGTAGATGCGGCTGCGCACCCCCTCACCGGAGAGCGAGCCGATCGTCTGCAGCTCGCCGAGGCCGAAGGCGAAGACGCTGGTGAACAGCTCGCGATCGACGCCGGCGAGGAGCCGGTCGAGCGTCTCCTGGCCGCCGACGTTGCCGCTCGGCGCGCGAACCGCGAGCGAGCCGGTCCCGCCGCGCTCGCCGTGCCGCTCGACGGTCCAGCGCTCCCCGGCGGCGGTCAGGAGGGTCAGCCGCCCGCCTCGGCGACCACCGGCGAAGGCCGGGTACCAGGCGCGACCCTCGCGCGTCGACTCGAATCCGAAGAGGAGCGCCCGGATCGCGTTGAGGAGGGTCGTCTTGCCGGCCTCGTTCGGCCCCAGCAGGACGCTCAGCCCCGGCGCCAGGTCCCAGGCGGCGCCGGCGAAGCGGCCGAAGCCGTCCAGCTCGATGCGCTCGATGCGCACCTAGCCCTCCTCGGCGGCGAGCAGCAGGTCGATTCCCGCCGTCTCAGCCTCGTCGAGGATGGCGCCGAACAGCTCCTCGTCGGAGGGGCGCAGGCCGGCCAGCACGCGCCGTCCGCGCGGCCACTCGTCGAAGAGCGGCCGGATCGCCGTCGCGAGGCGATGGCGCCATGCCTCGTGGGCCTCCGGGTCGGTGCCGCGGTCGGCGCGGCGGGCCGACTCGACGGTGCGCAGGAAGTCGCCGGCGAAGTCGGGCACCGCCCGGCGAGCGGCGAGGTCGATCGACGGGCGCGTGGCATCGGTCAGCGACTCGAGCCAGGCGAACGGCGGGCTGCCGGCGAGCTCCTCGTTGGCGATGCGGCGCAGGTCGTCGAGGTAGCCCGGGCGGCGCAGGGCGGGGTGCATCGGTCCGCGCCCGGTGAGGCGCAGGCGCAGCAGGAGGGAGCGGCCGCCCGCGGCGGCGGCGGCATCGGCCAGGGCGGCGCGCACCGCGGCGACGAGCGCCTCGTCGTCGTCGAGGCTCTCGATGGCGACGTCCACGCTCGACCAGCGCACGACGTCGCAGGCGCGGAACTCGGGCGTGGCGCGCCCCGCCGCGTCGACCGTGACCAGCCACGCGCCGCGCGCACCGGTCTCGCCCGGATCGCGGCCCTGCGGGTTGCCGCAGTACACCGCCACCGTGCCGTCGCCGGTGAGCACGCCCGGCTGGTGGATGTGGCCCAGCGCCCAGTAGTCGATGCCGCTGCCGCGCAGGTCGTCGAGCGAGCACGGCGCGTAGTTGCCGTGCCCCGGCCGGTCTCCGACGTTGGCGTGCAGCAGGCCGATGGCGAACGGCTCGTCGCCCCGGCGCATGCCGATCGCCAGGTTCTCGGTGACCGCTGCGGCGCCGTACGACCGGCCATGGACACGGGCGATCTCGACGCCGTCGCGCAGCACCGGTGCGCTCTCGCCGGCGGCGGTGCCGAAGCGGTGCGTCGCCTCGGGGAAGCGCAGCGACGGCGCCCACGAGACCCCGTCGAGGGGATCGTGGTTGCCGTGGACGACATAGCTGGCGATCCCGGCCGCGGCGAGCTCGGCGAGACCGTCGCGGAAGCGGGTCTGGCCGAGGAGCGTGGGGCTCGACCGCTCGAACACGTCGCCCGCCACGACCAGGAAGTCGACCCGCTCGGCGATGGCCAGCTGCACCACGTTCCGCCAGGCACTGCTGGTCGCGTCGCGCAGGAGCGCCAGGATCTCGGGAGTCGCCTCGCCGCGGAGGCCGGTCACCGGCGAGTCGAGGTGCAGGTCGCCGGTGTGGAGGAAGCGAAACGGCTGGATGGACGGCATCGGCGCCTGACAGCCTAGCCCATGGGTCGCGACAGCTCGGACGTCACGAAGAGACGCCCGCCGCGGCCGGGAGCCGGGGCGGGCGTCTGAGGTGCCCTTGCGAAACCGCTCCCGGTGGGGAGCGCGCCGGTCAGGCTACGCGGCGCCCGCTCAGCAGCTGGACGACGAGCACCACCAGCGCGATCACCAGCAACAGGTGGACGAAGCCGCCGCCGACGCTGGTCAGAAAGCCGAGCAGCCAGAGCACGACCAGGATGACGAGAATGGTCCAAAGCATGGGAGTGAAGCTCCTGTCGGTGAGTGATCCGTCTTGCACGGCCCCCGAGGGAGCCACCTCAACCGTGAGCATGACGCGTGCCAGATCGCCCGGCGACCAAGCGACCGGCGGAGCGCCCGCGGGCGGGTGCGGCGTCGGGGTCGACGCTGCCCTCAGGGGGTGTCGCGCTCGCGGATCACCTGTGCCACCAGCAGCACGGCCGCCGCGACGAGGAGCAGGTTGACGAGCGGCCCCAGCGACAGCAGCAGGCCCGCCAGCCACGCCACCAGGAGCACCGCGATGGCCACCCAGAGCATCGGTCGACCTCCCTATGCGGTCAGCGCGGCCATCAGGCCGAGCACCGCCAGCACCACCGCCAGCCCGGCGAGCGTCACGCCCACCGTCAGCACCGCGGTGGATGGACCCCGGCGCTCGCTCATCGCGCCGTCACGCGGCCAGCGCCTCGAGCAGCAGGCCCAGGTGCTCGGTCGCCTTCACCTGCGGCAGGACGTGCTCGACGGTGCCATCGGGACCGATGACGAAGCTGGTCCGCTCGTTGCCGTGGTAGGTCCGGCCGCGGAACGACTTCTCGACCCACACCCCGAAGGCCTCCGCCGCGGCATGGCCGGCATCGGACAGGAGGCGGTACGGCAGCCCGTACTTCTCGCGGAACTTCACGTGGCTCCTGACGCTGTCCGGCGAGACGCCGAACACCTCGACGCCGGTGGCGGTGATCTCCCCGAAGCCGTCGCGCAGGCCGCACGCCTGGGCGATGCAGCCGGGCGTGTCGTCCTTGGGATAGAAGTAGAGGACGTAGCGCCTGCCGCGCAGCGAGGCGTCGCTCACCGTCGACCCATCGTCGGCGCTCATCTCGAAGGCGGGGACCGGGTCCCCCACGGACGGGCGGCTCATCGACGGCGAGTCTAGCGGGTCGCGGGTGGCTCGGTCTCGAGGGCCAGGAGGACCGGGGGCAGGTCGCGCGGCACCAGGCGCCCGGCCAGGTCGTCGGCGATCAGCGCCAGCGTGGCGTCGTCCGCCTCGGCGAGGTCGTGGCCGCTCCCCGGGATGTGACGCACCAGCGGATCGCCGCCCGCCTCGCGCAGGGTGGCCGCCAGGAGCGCCGACTCGGCGGGATCGACCCACGCGTCGCGCTCCCCGTGCACCAGCGTGACGCTGCGGCGCAGCATGGTGGCCAGCGCGATCCCCGGGGTGTCGAACGCCTGCCGCCAACCGGCCAGACCGATGCGCACCCCCGCGTCGGCGATGCGCAGCTCGACCGACGCCTCGTGGCGGTCGGCGCGCTCGATGAGCTCCTCGAGGCCGCGGTCGAGCGCGGCCACGAACGGGTGCTGCGTCTCCACGCCGCGCCGGGCCCGCTCGGCGGCGCCGCGACGCAGCACGTCGCGCATGCTCCGCGCCGGAGCGCCGACCAGGGTGAGCGCCGAGAGGACCGGGTCGCCGATCGCGACGCTCATCGCCAGCAGCGCCCCCTCGCCGTGGGCCAGCAGCCCGCTGCGCCGCAGGTCGAGCTCGTCGCGGGCGCGCATCGCGGCGACCGCATCGCGGGCGTCGTCGATCCGTGAGAAGAGGTCCGCCGACTCCCACGACCCCTCCGAGGCGCCGCAGCCGCGCGGGTCGTGACGGAACGAGGCCACGCCGGCCGCCGCCAGCGCGTGCGCCAGGCGGGCGAGGAGGCCGGACGGCGCATCGGCATCGGCATCGGTCACGGCGAACCAGGCGGGGTGCCCGGCCCGATCCCAGGCGCCGTCGCGGTCGCGCGGCCCGAACGAGGGCAGCAGGAGCACCCAGGGATGCCGGCCGGAGGCCGGGGCGGCATCCGGCAGGAGCAGCTCCCCGGCGAGCGCCAGGTCGCCGGCACGGAAGCGCAGCTCGACGGGGCGGGGCATGGGACGAGGGTACACTCGGCGGCACCGATGGCCACCCTCGACGGGCTCGCCTTCCACCCCGATCCCGAGCCGGTCCCCTTCGCGCCCGATCCCGCCGCCGCGCTGCCCGACGGCGCCGAGGTGGTGGTCGTCGGCGCCGGGATGCTGGGCGCCTCGGCCGCGCATCGGCTGGCGCTGGCGGGGATGCGCCCGCTGGTGATCGAGGCCAATGCGCCCGCCTTCGGCGCATCCGGGCGGCTGGCCGGGATGGCGCTTGCCGGGCTCGGCGGCCACTTCCCGCGCGTCACGCGGCTGGTGCAGGCGGCCGGCGGCCGCTCGATCCTCGACTACACGGCGCGCTCGCTGGCGATCCTCCGCGAGCTCGACAGCACGCTGCCCGGTGGGATCGAGTGGGAGGACGTCGGCTCGCTCGACCTGGCCGTCACCGAGGCGGAGGAGGCGCACGTCCGGCGCATGGCCGAGCTCCAGCGCGCGGAGGGGCTGGCGGTCGAGATCCTCGAGGCCGACGAGCTGGCCACGCGCCAGCCGTCGCTCGCCGCGGCTGCGGTGCGCGCCGCGAAGTGGACCCCCGGCGACGGCACGCTGAACCCGTTTCGCCTCGTCTACCGCCTCCTCGAGGCGGCGCAGGCGCGTGGCGCCTCCATCGTCACCGGCGTCCGCGTCGAGGAGCTGCTGGTGCGCTCGGGACGGGTGACCGGGGTGCGCACCTCGCACGGACCGGTGGCCGCGCCATCGGTCCTGCTGGCGACCAACGCGTGGACCCCGTCGCTGGTGCCGTGGGTCCGCGACGCGCTCACCCCGATCCGCGAGCACGTGCTCGTCACCGAGCCGGTGCCGATGCGGCTCGGCCCGGGATTCGAGACGAACCAGTGCAACGAGTACTGGCGCCAGATGCGGACCGGCGAGGTGCTGATCGGCGGCTTCGCCGTCGCGGACGAGGGGATGGGGATCGGCTCCTACTCGATGGCCGTGCGCCCGGCGGTGCCGCCGCTCCTCGCCCGCCTGCTCGGCCAGCTGCACCCCGCGCTGCGCGACGTGCGCGTCGTGCGCGCCTGGGCCGGCCTGCTCGACTTCGCGACGCTCGAGATCCCGCTCGCCGGGCGGCTGTGCACCGAGGACGGCACGGTCGTGCCGGGCGCGTTCCTCGGCTGCGGACTGACCGGGCACGGCCTGCCCTACACCCCCGTGCTGGGGCTGCTGCTCGCCGAGCTCATCGCGGACGGCGCGGCCCGCACCCTGTCGCTGGATCCGTTCGACCCGCGCCGCTACGCCGGCCTGACCGCCGCGCCGACCTGGCTCGACCCGTTCCGCGGCGTCGTCACCGGCTGACGCAGCCACCGTCAGCAGGTCCTCGTGGAGCACGACGGGGTGTCGACACCGCGCGAGGGAGCACCCGAGGGCCACCCGTCCCCGGTCCCACCCCACGGACCCGACCGCGCGCGTCGAGCGCGGGGAGCGCTCCCCTACCCCAGCAGGAAGCGCCACGTCCCCAGCGCCACGCTCAGCCCGATGGCCCCCGCGGCCAGGAGCGCCGCCCCGCCGATCCAGGCCCAGTCGCCGGAGCGCATCCGCTGCGGACGCGCCACGCTGCGGCAGTCGCGCGAGCCGAGGCCGCGCGACTCCATCGCCACCGCCATGCG
>DASSPJ010000084.1:0-5386 GCA_035699665.1 Candidatus Limnocylindria bacterium | reverse complement strand
TCGACGTTTGCGACGACGCGCTCGGCGGGCTCCTGGACGTTCTTCACCGTGCACCAGTCCTTCTAGAGGCTCGGGCGACGCCGACGGCTCGCTCCCCTTGCGCCAGACAATACTCCACGTCGTTACGCGCCGGTTCAGCGGTGCCCGGAATTGCCCGGCCCACGCCGGGCTGTGCGTCCTGCGCACGAACCAGCGAAATTGGCGGCGCGGAAACCCGTTCCTCCGCCATGCCGTGCGCCGGACGCACCATCTGACGGCTGAACCCTCATGAAGCTGGGTGAAACCGCCCCGCGCCGCCGTTCCGCCGCCAGTTCGTGCGTCCCACGCACCGCCAGGCCCGGCCCACACGAGGCTGTGCGTCCTGCGCACGAACCAGCGAAGTTGGCGGCGCGGAGGACCGTTCCTCCGCTAGGCCGTGCGCCGGACGCACCGACCGACGGCTGAACGCTCATGAAGCTGGCCGAAACCGCCCCGCGCCGCCGTTCCGCCGCCAGTTCGTGCGTCCCACGCACGGCGGCGCGGAGCCTAACGGCTCACGCCCCTCAGCCTCCGCCGCCGAGGCGCAGCCACTCGGCCATCACGCGACCGCCGATCGGCGCGGCCAGGCCGGATCCTGAGCCCCCGCCCTCGACCAGCACCGCCACCGCGATGGCCGGCTCGGCGCCCTCCTGCCCCGGCGCGAAGCCGATGAACCACGAGTGCGGCGCCTGCCCCTCGCTGCGCTGCGCCGTGCCGGTCTTGCCGGCGGTCGAGACCCCGCTGATCCCGTAATGACGGACCGCGCCGGCCCCGGCGAACTGTTGTCCCAGCTCCGCCTCCACGGCGTCGACCATCGCCGCGCGCACCTGTTGCGCGGCCTGCGGCGAGATGACCCTCGTCCCGCCGCCGGTCCCGGTGCGCTCGAGGACCTGGTCGGCCGGGCCGGCCGCGGGATCGGCCGCGTGGGCGCGCACGTCGCGCACCGCGTGGAGGTCCGGCAGGACGCCGTCGTTGGCGATGACGCTCGCCAGGAGCGCCATCTGCACCGGCGTCACGTTGACCTGCGCCTGCCCGAACGCGGCGCTGGCCAGCTCCACGTCGTCGGTGAACGGCCCGCAGTCGTCCTCGACCGGCGCGGTGACGTAGCTGGCCGAGACCGGCAGGCCGCGGCTCCCGGGGCCGATCTGGCGCGGCGCGCAGAACCCGAAGCGGCGGGCGTACTCGAGGTACTGCTCGGCACCGAGGTCCAGCCCAACATGCGCGAAGAAGATGTTGCTCGAAACCTGAAGCGCCGGCGAGAGCGGCCACAGCGCCGGCTGGATGGAGCCCAGGTCGTGCTCGCGGATGGTGAAGCCCTGCACCACGAACCCCTGCGTCTCCTGCTGCGGCTGGTCGGGATACGTGGTCTGCGGGGTGATCACCCCCGCGTCGAGCGCCGCGGCGGCGGTGAAGACCTTCATGATCGAGCCGGGGACGTAGCGTCCCTGGCGCGCCCGGTCGACGAGCGGGTCGCCGTCGCGGGCGGTGATCGCCTCCATCGCCGGGCCGGCGTCGGCCGGCACGCCGGAGATCGGTGTCGCATCGAAGGTCGGCGTCGAGGTCATGGCCAGGATCGCGCCACTGCGCGGGTCGATCGCCACGATCGCCCCCGCCGCGTCGCCGAGCTGGGCGGCCGCGAAGTCCTGGAGGCGCCGGTCGACGGTGAGCGTCAGGTCCTTCGGCTCGGGCTGCCGGGCAAGGATGTCGTTGAGCAGGTCGCGCAGCGGGTTCGGGTCGGCGCGCCCGGTGAGGATGTCGTCGTAGGCACGCTCGACGCCGGTCGTCCCGAACCGCAGGCTGGCGTAGCCGATGAGATGGCTGAACGCCGCGTCGAGGTACGTCCGGCGGCTGATGCCGTCGATCACCTGGCTGGACGCGAGGACCTGCCCATTGGCGTCGAAGATCGTGCCGCGCAGGGCTCCGCGGCGGGCGGCGATCACCTGCGGGTTCTCGATCCGCGTGTTGAGCGCCTGCGCCTCGACGACCTGCCACCAGCCGAGGCCGCCGCTCACGGCGGCAAAGGCGAGGAGCAGATAGAGCGCCAGGCGGCGCACGTTGGTGGCGATCATCGGTCGGGCATCGGTCAGTCCAGCCCCTGCTCACGGTCGACGGCGCGGGCGGTGCGGTGCGAGATCGACAGCAGCAGGCCGAGCATCAGGAAGCTCGCCAGGATGCTCGAGCCGCCGTAGCTGACGAACGGCAGCGTGATCCCGGTGAGCGGGATGAGCTTGAGGTTGCCGGCCACGATGATCAGCGTCTGGAGCCCCAGGCTGGCGGTGACCCCGACCGCCAGGAGGGCGCTGAACTCGTCGCGCGCCAGCATCGCGATCCGCAGCCCGCGGAAGACGAGCGTCAGGAACAGGGCCAGCAGGGCGAAGGCCCCGATCAGCCCGAGCTCCTCGGCGAGGGCGGCGAAGATGAAGTCGGTGTGCACGAACGGGATCGACGCCGGCAGGCCCTGCCCGAGCCCCTCGCCGAACAGGCCGCCGCGCGCCAGCGCGAACAGGCCGCGCACCGGTTGGAACCCGGCCCCCTGGGCGTCGGCGAACGGATCGATCCAGATGTTGACCCGCGCCGCGACATGCGGAAACAGCTCGTACGCCACGAACGACCCGGCGACGAACAGCACCAGCCCGATGAAGACGTAGCTGCGCCGCCCAGTGGCCACGAAGAGCATGGTCAGGAAGATGCCGAACAGCAGGAGCGCCTGTCCCAGGTCGTTCTGGCGCACCACCACCAGCATCACCACCCCGAACAGGGCGAGCATCGGGAGCAGGTACGGCAGGGGCGGGATGCGGATGGGACCGATGCGCAGGCTCGCCTCGGCCAGCAGGGCGCGGTTGTCGGCCAGGTACCCGGCGATGAAGACGACCAGGATGATCTTGATGAACTCGCCCGGCTGGATCGCCACCGGGCCGAGGTCGACCCACAGGCGCGCGCCGTTGACGTCGTAGCCGAACAGCGCCGTGAAGACCAGCAGACCGATGCCCACCGCCGCCCACGAGTACTTGTAGTGGCGCAGCAGGCCGTCGTCGCGCAGGCCGATGGCGACGGCCAGCATGGCGACCGTCCCGACGGTGAACCACAGCAGCTGCGTCTGGGCCACGTCGAGCTGGAGGCCGAAGGCCTGCGTCGTCTCGAGCTCCGGCGCCAGCCGGTTGAGCATCACCATGCCCACCCCGCCGATGGTCGCCACCAGCGGCAGCACGAGCTGGTCGCCACGGTGTCCGGAGAGGACGAGGGTCGCGTGGGCGGCGAGCATCAGCAGCAGGTAGGCGATCGCCAGCGTCAGCGGGCCGGGCTCGAGGACGCCCTGGCGCGCCACGTTGGTGACGGCGAAGCCCAGCGGGACGAGGAGCGCCAGCGGGACGAGCATCCGCAGCTCGGCCCAGCGCCAGGCCAGGGTCAGGCGCACCGCTTCAGCGCTCCAGGCGCAGGCGGACCCGCCCGATCATGATCTCGTCGCCGAAGCTGAGCGCCACCGGCCGGTCGATGCGGTGCCCGTTGACGTAGGTGCCGTTGGTGCTGCCCTGATCCTCGACGAACCAGCTGCGGCCACGGAAGGTGAGCATCGCGTGGCTGGCGCTGGCGAAGTCGTCCTCCACGTAGATCGTGTTGTTCACGTTGCGTCCGATGGAGTTGATGGGGCCGAGCGCGATGGTCGTGCCCGCCGGCGGCTCGTCCTCCGGCGACTCGAGCACGGCGAGGCGGCCGATCCCCGTCCGGCTGGCCAGCTGCTGCGCCTCGGCGCTGCGCAGGTCCCGCAGCAGCGAGCGCGCGAACCCGAGCAGGATGACGTACAGGAGCGCGACGAAGCCCAGCTGGAGGGCCAGCAGGATGATCCGCAGGATCTCGCCGGTCATCCGCGGACCTGGAACTCGATGCTGGTCGCACCGATGCGGATGACGTCGCCCGGGCCGAGGGCGATCTCGTTCACCTGCTGGCCGTTGACGAACGATCCGTTGCGGCTGCCGAGGTCGGCGAAGCCGTACGCCCCGTGCTGGAGCTTCAGCTGGCAGTGGTGGCGGCTCACCAGGGGGTCGTCGAGGATGACGTCGTTGTCGCTGGCCCGACCGATCCCGATGAGCGGCCCGCCGAGGTCGAACTGCACCGGCGGCTGGCCATCGGTGCTGACCAGCAGGTAGGCGCGCTTGGCCGATTCGGGCGCCGCCTCGGCGGCGGCCTGCTTGAAGACCATGGTGTCCGATGAGGCCGGCATGGGCCGATCCTCGCGCAGCCGATCGCCGCGCTCGTCGACCACGTTGGCCGCCACGCGCACGTCGCCGCGCGGCACCCCCTCGTCGGCGGTGATGCGGACCCGGGGACGCGCGATCAGCGTGTACCGCTCGCGCCGGGCGTGCGACAGCGCGCCGTGCGCGAGGTCGTCCTCCAGGGACGCGCGGTACGACTCGAAGGCGGCGAAATCGCCGGGGTGGAGGTGGAGGTCATAGTGGTTCGGGACCAGGATCCCCTGGTCGCGAAAGGACTTGTTGGTGTCCATCGCCCGCTCGATCCGCTTGGCCAACGTGACCGGCTGGATGCGAGCGCCGAGCCGGCCCGCCGGAGCCTCGAAGAGGCGCTGGAGGAAGGCCTCGACCCGCGAGAAGATGCCCATCGGGACCGGATGCTAACAGGTGCGGTGGCGCGAGGGCGTCGTGCGGCCCGGTGGCAGGCTGCCGACACGGCCGTGTCCGCATCGGTACGAACGGAGCCTCCGAAGGTACCAAGCCGCTACCGGGGAGGGGCTTGAGGCCGCGTCTATACTGGGCGACCCTGACGCTGCCCATGGCGGGGGGAGACCTGGTACCACGATGCCTGAAGCACTCACCGAATCCTTCTGCGAACGCTGCGGAACGCGCTACGAGTTCAAGGCGCCGACCCGCCTGAACCCGCTGCGTCGCGGGAGGGGCCTGGTGACCGGGCTCAAGAACTACATCCTGAGCCAGGACGCGCTGTCCGATACCGTCGGCGACGCGATGCGCTCAGAGGCTGACGCGCTCGCGGAGACCCAGCTCGAGGCCTTCCATTCGGCCTTCAACTTCTGCATCGACTGCCGCCAGTACACCTGCACCAACTGCTGGAACGACGGCGCCGGCCGCTGCCGCACCTGCTCGCCGATCGCCGGCACCGATGACCTGATCGACCGCTTCGAGGCCTCGTTCGCCGCCCAGCATCCGGCGACCAACGGGGCGGCCGTTGCCGAGCCGGTCGAGGAGATGGACGGGAGCGACATCGGGCGTCGCCTCGGGATCGACGCGTGGCCCACGACGGACCTGAGCGCGAACGGCGCCGGCCGTCCGGCCGTGGCGGAGTGGCCTGACGAGACGATTCCCGCATCCGAGCCGACGTTCGAGGCCAGGGAAGAGCC
>DASSPJ010000083.1:0-13096 GCA_035699665.1 Candidatus Limnocylindria bacterium | reverse complement strand
CGACCGTAGATGTCGTTGGCGGTGATATCGGTCACCTCGAAGACGGTGAAGCCGATGATGTCCACGTACTCGCCGCTGCTCGTGGTCGTGGCGACCGTGAAGCGGACGGTCTGGAGCTTGGTCACCGGCTGGCCGTCGCCGTTGGTGCCGGTGCCGCGAAGGACGAACTGGTAGCAGCCCGATGCGAGCCCCAGCGTGTTGATGGTGAGCGTCGCATCCGCCGGGTCGTTCGGGCCGGACGGGGCCGGCGTCACCGACGACGGGGAGACGCTGATGCTGGCCATGCCGAGTGGCTGCGGGTCGAGGCTGCAGTCGGTGAACGAGGTCGTGTCCCAGCTCAGGGTGACGGGCGTCTCGAGCCCGGCGCCACCGGCCCACTTGGTCGAGCTGGCGCTAGTGGTCGAGACGACCACCGGCAGGCTGATGACCCCGTTGAGCGAGGCGGTCTCGCCGGTGAGCACCGACTGGACCAGGCTGAACTCGCGGGTGACCCTCACGTCGCCGACGTCGGCGTAGTCGCCATCGGCGTTCAGATCGGTCTGCACGCGGACCGAGACCGGGACGCGGCGGTCCTGGTTGTACGGGACGCCGGAATGGCCCTCCAGCCAGACGGTGTAGATCCCCGGCGTCATGGCGGTGGTCTGGATGTCGTTCATGGCCACGGTGGTGCCGCCGGTGGTCGGGATGAAGACGTCGGTCGACCAGATCGGCTGGGTCATGTCGCCGGGCGCCGGCGGGGTGACCGAGGGGGTCGGCAGGATGTCGTACTCGGGACGGCCGGTCAGCGCGGCCGCCGCGTCACCGTGGAGGTGGAGCGTCACCGTGCTGTTGAACGAGGCGTTGCGGGAGACCTTGAAGGTCGGGCCGTCGAACGGGGTGAGGGTCGTGGAGGGGATGGCGATCTCGGCCGGTGGCGTGAAGCTGAAGTCGGGGATCGACATGACCGTGCCGTCGTAGACGCCCAGGAGCAGGCGCTCGCCGACCGCGAACTGGTCGTCGAAGTTCTGCACCACGAACGAGGTGCTGTTGCCCGAGAGGACCGCCACCTGCGTGTCGCCGTTGGGCGGCACGCTGACCGGCGGAAAGCCCGGCCCCGGATACGGCTTGACGAGCCACTCCGCCTCGAGGTCCTTGATGGTCTGGGCGTTGGTGCCGGCGGTGACCTTGTTGTAGTAGACCCGCGACGCGATCGACTCGAAGTTGCGAACGTCGAGCGCCACGAAGCCACGGAAGTCGGACGCGTTGCCCGCCTTGCTCTCGTTCCCGTAGAGCGAGAAGACCGGCCCCGGTGCCCCCTCGCTGGCCGGCGTGCGACCGGCGTAGCCGCGCGGGTCCACGCTGTCGACGGCGCCGAGGCCGCTCGTGGCGGCGGTCGCCACGTGGTCGACGAACCCGTTGCCCGGGCCGGGGGGCTTCGTGTAGCGGCGCGCCACGAGCGGGATGGCGGGCGATCCCTGGAGCTGGCACCGCGAGCGGGCCCCGACACCGAGCTGCCCGACGCCGACCACGCGAGCCAGGACGGTGGGCAGCTCGGCGTCGAGCGCGACGCGCACGTTGGTGCCGCTGACGATGATGCCGTTCGTCAGGTACGCCGGGTCGCCCGCGTGCCCGTCCTCATACCCGCGGTTGAGGTCATCCGCGATCGGCACCGACAGCCCGGCCGGCGAGCCCTCCAGGTTGATCATCGCCACCGCGCGGGCGGCCTGCGCGGCGGCGCTGTCCGACTCACCGGCGATCAGCGCCCGGCACGCGGCCAGGGCGGCGGCGTCGGCCGCGTTCTGGAGATGGCGCCGCTCGGCCAGCTGGCGGCCGATGTCGATCGACAGGCCGGCGAAGGCGAGCAGGAGGGTCAGCAGGATGGCCAGCATGACGAGCACCTGGCCGTGCTCGCGATCGCGGACCATCAGTTGATCACCATGGTCACGGTGGCCGACTGGACGAAGAGCCCGGAGCCGCTCCCCAGGATCTGCCCCATGAACGGCACGATGATGGCCGAGCCGTAGCGCAGGGTGACCCGCACGAGGCAGTCCTCGCGAGTATCGACGAGGCAGGCGGTGCCGGGGTCGCTGGTGTCGGGGCACGGCGCATCCGGGGTGTTGACGCTCGCGCAGTACGAGACCGTCAGGTCGCCGTTCACCTGCGTCTCGCCGCTGGGCGTGGGGCACGAGCCGTCGGGGTTCAGCGTGGTGCTGAAGTTGGGGGCGCTGGTGGTCAGGAAGCCCATCGAGCCGCGGGCGGCGGCGAGGATCGCGCCGCAACGCTCGGCATCGTTCCAGGTCCGCGATCGGGAGTGGTCGTACACGTACACCGTCCCCGCGCGGGCCCCCTCGCGCGCGGCGTTGGTGAGCGTCACGTTGGCCCCGAACAGGAGCCCGAACTGGATCAGCCCGACGACGATCAGCAGGACGGGGAGGAGGATGACCGCGAACTCGACCATCGCCTGGCCGCGGAGCGTGGCGCGCGCGGGCAGCAACGGCCGGCCTCCCCGCGGCGCTGCCGGCCGGTGCGCGCGTGCCATGGGCTGATCAGGGCGTGGTCGCATCGGTATGCCCGAGCGTAGGTTTGGGCGGCCGGGCCCGATATAGGCACGTTGGGGTACTTCGGCATCGGTACCGATGGAGGTTCTCTTCTACAATCGGTGCCCCGCCGTCCACACCAGGTGTCCGTCGCGCCATGCCCGATCTCCGCGTCCATGCCCCGTTCGAGCCGACCGGCGACCAGCCGACCGCCATCGCGACCCTGGCCGACGGCGTCCGCGACGGGCTGCGCCACCAGGTGCTGCTCGGGGCGACCGGGACGGGCAAGACGTACACCGCGGCCAAGGTGATCGAGGCGGCCGGCAAGCCGACGCTGGTGATGGCTCACAACAAGACGCTCGCCGCGCAGCTCTACCAGGAGTTCCGCGAGTTCTTTCCCGAGAACGCGGTCGAGTACTTCGTCAGCTACTACGACTACTTCCAGCCCGAGGCGTACCTGCCGCGCTCCGACACGTACATCGAGAAGGACTCGTCGCGGAACGACGAGATCGACCGGCTGCGCCACCAGGCCACGCGCGCCCTGTTCGAGCGGCGCGACGTGATCATCGTCGCGTCGGTGTCGTGCATCTACGGGATCGGGGCGCCGATCGACTACGGGTCGACGGTGCTCAACATCAAGAAGGGCGCGCGCTACCGGCGCGACGGGATCCTGCGCCACCTGGTCGACCTCCAGTACCAGCGCAACGAGATGGATCTCGCCCGGGCACGCTTCCGGGTTCGCGGCGACGTGCTGGAGGTGCAGCCGCCGCACGGCGACTTCGTGATCCGCATCGAGTTCTTCGGCGACGACGTCGAGCGCATCACCGAGATCGACCTGCTCACCGGCGAGCTCCAGGCCGAGCGCACCGAGGTCAACCTCTATCCCGCGACGCACTACGTCACCCCGCGCGACAAGCTGCTCGCCGCGATCGACGACATCGAGGCCGAGATGGAGGAGCGGACCGGCGAGCTGGCCGCGGAGGGCCGCGAGCTCGAGGCGGCGCGGCTGCGGCAGCGCACCATGTTCGACCTCGAGATGATGCGCGAGCTCGGCTTCTGCTCGGGGATCGAGAACTACTCGCGCCACCTGGCCCGTCGCGAGGCGGGGAGCCGGCCGTGGACGCTCATCGACTACTTCCCGACCGACTTCCTGCTCATCGTCGACGAGAGCCACATCACCATCCCGCAGGTTCACGGGATGTACAAGAACGACCGCACCCGCAAGGAGATCCTCGTCGACTTCGGCTTCCGGCTCCCGTCAGCGCTCGACAACCGGCCGCTGACCTTCGACGAGTTCGAGGATCACCTCAACCAGGTCATCTACATGTCGGCGACCCCCGGGCCGTACGAGACCGAGCGCGCCGAGCGCGTGGCCGAGCAGTTCATCCGGCCGACCGGCGTCGTCGACCCGACCATCACGGTGCGCCCGACGAGCGGGCAGGTCGACGACCTGCTCGCCGAGATCCGCGCCACCGTGGAGCGCGGGGAGCGGGTGCTGGTGACGACCCTCACCAAGAAGATGGCCGAGGACCTGGCCGACTACCTGGCCGAGCTGGGCATCAAGGTGCAGTGGCTGCACAGCGAGGTCGATACGCTCGAGCGGATCGAGATCCTGCGCGACCTGCGCCTGGGGGTGTACGACGTCCTGGTGGGGATCAACCTGCTGCGCGAGGGGCTCGACCTGCCGGAGGTGACGCTGGTGGCGATCATGGACGCCGACAAGGAGGGCTTCCTGCGCTCCGGCGGCTCGCTGATCCAGGTCATCGGCCGCGCGGCCCGCAACATCGGCGGGCGCGTGATCATGTACGCCGACCGGGTGACCGATTCGATGCGGGCCGCCATCGACGAGACCGATCGGCGCCGTGTCAGGCAGCTCGCCTACAACGAGGAGCACGGGATCGTCGCGGAGACGGTGATCAAGGAGATCCGTCAGATCCACGAGGGCCTGCGCCGCGTCGCCGAGGAGCGTGCGACGCTCCAGGTCGATGGCCAGTCGACCGAGGAGGTGGCGGCGATGATGGGGCGCCTCGAGGCGCAGATGAAGGAGGCGGCGCGCAACCTCGAGTTCGAGCGTGCCGCCGCGCTGCGCGACGAGCTGCTCCAGCTGCGCCGCCTGCGGGAGGAGCTCGCCGCGGCGCCCGGCGACATCCCGGCCGACGTGTACGCGGCCGTCGAGGCGGACCGGGCCGACACCAGCCGTCGCCGCCCCGGCGAGATGTTCAGCGTGTCGGCGCGGCCGAACGTCATCGCGGCGGGGTCGCGGCGGCGGCCGCCCCGTCGGCGGAGGATCTAGCCGATGGCCGGCACCATGCCGCACGCGATCTTCATCGAGACCGATGTCGACGGCGCGGGCCTCGTCGGCGCCTATGCCGCCGAGCTGCCGGGGTGCGCCGTGTTCGCCGCGAGCGCGGACGAGGCCGCCGGCGCGATGCCGCGCCGGGTGGGCCGCTTCACCGCCTGGCTCCGCGAGAGCGGGGAGGAGGCGCCGAGCTTCGTCGGCGACAACTGGTACGAGGTCGAGCGAGCAGCGGCGGCGCCCGACCGGCGCGCCGCCTTCAGCCTCGACGAGCTGCCGCCCTCCGACGCGGAGTTCGCCGCGTGGCTGCGCTGGCTCGAGCTGGCACGCGAGGAGCTGGCCGAGGCGATCGACGCCGCCGCCGACCTCGACCCCGAGGCGCTGGGCCGCATCGAGCGCCAGGACGTGGCCTTCACGCGCGAGCTGGGCGGCCAGGCGGTGCCGATCGAGGGCGACCCGATCGACCGCCTGTACGCGGCGCGCGACGCGCTCACCGAGGCGCTCGCCGCCGCGGGCCCCGGGGCGGACGGCGTGCGGCGGATCCTGCGCCTGGCGATCGCGGACGACCTGCGCGTTGCGGCGCGCCTGCGGGGGGACGAGGCCTGACCGACCTCGCATCCGCCGCCCCGAAGCGCCTCCGGCACGTCGGGGAGTGGCTCGTCCCCACGCCGCGGCGCGCTCCGCCGGGGACCGAGCTGCGGGCACTCCAGGACGCCATGCCGCGCTGCGACGGTGATGCGGCGCCGGTCCTCTCCGGCGACGGCACTGAGCGGGCGATGCTGATCGGCCAGGCTCCCGGCTGGCGCGAGATCGAGACCGGCGTGCCGTTCGCGTGGGACGCCGGCAAGCGGCTCGTCGGTTGGCTGGCGCTCGCCGGCGTGAGCGCCGAGGACTTCCGCGAGCGCTGGTATGTCACCAGCGTCGGCAAGTGCTACCCCGGCCGCGCCCCCGGCGCGTCGGTCGATCGGCCGCCGTCGCCGGCCGAGGTGGCGCGCTGGACGCCGTACCTGCTCGAGGAGGTGCGGCTCGTCCGGCCCGAGCTGGTCGTGCTCGTCGGCGGGCTCGCGCACCGCTTCGCCTTCGGGGCGGCGGCCCGACTCGACGACCTCGTCGGGCGGGCGCTCCACTGGGATGCGGCTCCATCGGCCGCGGTGGTCGCGCTGCCGCACCCGTCGGGCGCCTCCACGTGGCTCAACGACCCGGCGCGGGTCGAGCTGTGGCGGCGGGGGATCGGCCTGCTCCGTGATGCCTGGGCGCGACGGGCCGGCTGATGCGAGAGCGGCAGATCGGGATCGCGGCGGTCGTCGCGCTGGGAGCCTTCGTGCTCTTCATGCTCGTCGTCGGCTCACTCGGCGGGACGAAGCCCGAGAACGAGCGCTACGACGTGGCGGACGTGCTCGCCGGGGCGCCGCCGGACGAGCGGTTCGGCGATCGCGAGCTGCGGATCGTCGGGTGGTACGCGGCGCTCGACGCGGACTGCGTCGGCGACGACGGCGGGACCGATGAGACCGTCGCCTGGCTCCAGGCCGACTGCCCGCTCCACGTGCTCATGCCCGACCAGCCGCCCGACGACGTGGCGCAGGCGACGCTCGAGGCGGGTGGCCTGCGCCTCGCGGCGCCGAACGGCCGCCCGTTCCCGGCACGCGCCGAGCCGGGCGGCGCCAACACCCGCGGCCAGGAGCTGGTGTTCATCGGCCATTTCGACGATCCGGCTGCGGCCGGCTGCATCCCCGAGCGCGCGGCGCGCTGCCGCGCCACGTTCGTCGTCACCGACTACGATGGCCTGGTCCGGTAACGGGACGGAGGCGTTGGGGTGGGGATCGGTCAGCGCGGGACGGGCGGGGCGGCGGCCGACATCGCGGGCCTTGGCTGCGGCCTCCTGGCGCTGGCCCTGCTCGGGGCGCAGATCGCGGCCGACCCGGCGAGCGGCATGTCGTACAGCCATTCGCCCTTCACCGACGAGGGCTGGACGGCGCTCGGCGCGCGCAACCTGGTGCTGCTGGGTCGCTGGGCCACGGACGAATGGCAGCTCTACCTCGCGCAGCTGCCGCACAGCATCACCCTCGCGGCGGTCTTCGAGGCGTTCGGCGTCGGGATCATCCAGGCGCGCGCCGTCTCGGTGGTGGCGTCCGCCCTGGCGGTGGGCCTCGTCACGCTCCTGGTGGCACGGCGATTCGGGACCGCGCCGGGCGTGGTCGCCGGCGTCGGCCTCGCCGCGTCGACGCTGTTCCTGTACTACGGGCGGCTGGCCATCCTCGAGCCGCTGGTCGTGGTGTTCCTGGTCGCGGGGCTGGCGGCCCTCGCCTGGGGCACCGAGGAGCGCTGGCTGGTGCCCGGGCTCGTGACCGGCGCCTGCCTCGCCCTTGCCCTGGGCACCAAGCCGTCGAGCGTGGCCGCGGCGGCCGGCATCGTCGCCGGTGCCGTGGCGGCGGGCGGTGGGTCCGGGGCCCTCGGGACGCTGGCCCGTCGGGCGGCCGTGGCGCTCGCCGTGGTGACGGTCCTCGGCGCCGCATGGTGGGCATTCGTCCGGTCGATGCCGGGAGCCTGGGACGCGATTCTCCGCACCTGGCCCAACCAGGTGCCGGACCCGTCGCTCGGCGCCATCCTGGAGCAGGTGGCCACCTTCCCCGCCGAGTCGGACGGCGCCATGCGCCTCGCGGCGCCACTGCTCGTCACGGCCGCGGCGGGCGTCGTGGTGGCCGCGGCGCGGTGGCGATCGCTGGCCACGTCGCAGCGCGTCGTGATCGGCGCCTGCGTCGGCTGGTTCGTGCTCGGCATCGTCGCGCTGCTGGTGGTGCCGTATCGGCCGAACCGCTATTTCGTCCCGCTCCTGCCGCCGCTCGCGATCCTGGCGGGGGTCGCGGCGTGGGGCGCGCTGCCGCTCCTCTCGCGACGGCTGGCGATCCGCGCCGAAGCGGTCCGCGCTGCTGCGGCGGCGGTCGTGGCACTGGTGCTGGCCGTGCAGGGCCTCGCCTACCTGGCGCGCTGGACCGCGAACGCGACCTACGACCTGCCGCGCATCCAGGAGGAGCTGGTCGGCCTGATGACCGACGGTCACGCGGTGCAGGGAGCGGGTCCGACGTTCGCCATGCGCGTCCCGGTGCCGACCATCGTGGTGCGCACGAACCTCAACGTCGGCGACAGCTACGCCGATCACGGTGTGCGCTGGCTGCTGACCAACCGCACCGCGGTCCCGACCTGGGCCGAGGCCCATGCCGAGGCCTGGGCGGCGCGCACGACGCTGGCGTGCTACCCGTGGCCGTCCGGCGAGGCCTGCCTGATCAGGGTGCCATGACCGGCCCGCTCCCCGCGGCGGTCGCGCCGGCCGGACGTGACCGATGGCTCCTGCCCGCCGTTGCGGCGGTCACGCTCGGCATCGCCGTGCTGCTCGCCGTCCAGCTCCCGCTGGATCCCAACATCGAGATGACCGGCAGTGACTCGCCCTTCACCGACGAGGGCTGGTCGGTCCTCGGGGCGCGCAACGCCGTGCTTCTGGGCCGATGGATCACCGACGAGTGGCAGCTGGTGATCGCCCAGCTGCCCTTCAACGCGGCCGCCTATGTCTCCTTCCAGCTCTTCGGGGTGGGCATCATCCAGGCGCGACTGGTATCGGTGCTGGCGACCGTTGCCGCAGTGGCCGTGATCGGCGTCATCGTCGGGCGCCGCTACGGCACGACGGCGGGGGTCCTCGCCGCCCTCGCACTGGGGACGGCACCGCTGGTCCTCTTCTACGGGCGCCTGGCGCTGCTCGAGGCCATGGTCATGGCGGCGCTCGTCGCCGCCCTCGCCCTCCTGCTCGCGCCCGGGGGCCGGACATGGCTGCCCGGCGCGCTGGCCGGGCTGGCCATGGCCGTCGCGCTGGGGACCAAGCCGAGCGCGGCCGCGCCGATCGCCGGCATCGTGGCCGGCGCGCTCCTGGCCGGCGGCGCGCTGCGCCCGCAGCTGGGCGGACGGGCGGCCGTGGCGGTCGCGGTCGTGGTCGTCGCCGGGATCGCCTGGGCGACCGGCGTGACGCTGGCCGGCATCTCGATCCCGGCCGCCCTGCGACCGTGGCCCGAGACGAACGCCGTCGCCCCGCCCGACGTGCTCGTCGCGCGTGCCTGGCAGTACCTGAGCGGCGGCAACGACCAGGCCACGACGCGCAACGCGACGCTGCTCATCGGTGCCCTCGTGGGCGGTGCGGTCGCCTGGCGGCAGCGCAGATCGCTGGACCCGCAGCAGCGCGTGCTGGTGGCGGCGGCGGTGGGGTGGGCCGTGATGGGGATCCTCGTCCTGCTGGTGGTGACCTACCGGCCGAACCGCTACACGGTGCCCCTGCTGCCGCCGCTGGCGATCCTCACCGCGGTGGGGGCCTCGCTCCTCCTGGCGTCGGTGGCGCGGGCCGGGGCGCGACGGGTCCTCGCGGGCGCGATCGTCGTGGCCGTGACCGCCGCGGGCGCGAGTCATTTCCATCGCTGGCAGGCGATCGCGACGTACCGGCTCCCGCAGATCCAGGAGGAGATGGTGCAGCTGCTCCCCCCGGGGGCGGTGGTGCACGGCTGGTTCGCCTCGACCCTGGCCATGCGCGCGCCGGTCGTCACCATCATCGCCCAGGGCGAGGTGAACCGCGGCGACACCTACCAGCGCTACGGCGTGCGCTGGCTGCTCCTCGAGCGTCGCGGCGAGCCGGTCGACTGGATCGAGGAGCACCGGGACGCGTGGGCGAATCGGCAGCCGATGGGCTGCTGGGCGTGGCAACGTGGCACGACATGTCTCGACCGACTGCCGTGACCGATCCGCGCGCCCTGGCCCGGCGCTTCCCGCCGTCCTTCCTGTGGGGGGCGGCGACCGCGGCGTACCAGGTCGAGGGCGCCGTCGCCGAAGATGGCCGGGGACCGTCGATCTGGGACGCGTTCAGCCACCGGCCCGGGCGGATCGCGAACGGCGACACGGGTGACACCGCGACCGACCACTACCACCGCATGGCGGACGACGTGGCGCTGATGCGGGAGCTCGGGCTGGGCGCGTACCGCTTCAGCGTCGCGTGGCCACGCGTCCAGCCGACCGGCGAGGGGGCCCCCAACGAGGCGGGGCTCGACTTCTACGACCGCCTCGTCGACGAGCTGCTCGGCGCCGGGATCCGGCCGCTGGTGACGCTCTACCACTGGGACCTGCCGCAGGCGCTCGAGGAGCGCATCGGCGGCTGGCGGGGCCGGGAGATCGTGGACCGCCTCGGGGAGTACGCCGGGATCGTGGCGGCCCGCCTCGGCGACCGTGTCCAGGACTGGATCACGCTCAACGAGCCGTGGGTCTTCTCGTTCCTCGGGTACGCGGAGGGGATCCACGCACCCGGCGGCACGGACCTCGGCGACGGTTTCCGCGCCGCGCACCACGCGCACCTCGCCCATCGGGCCGCGACGGCCGCCGTGCGCGACGCCGCTCCCTGGGCACGGGTCGGGGTCACCCTGTCGCTCCAGCTGGTCGAGCCCGCCTCGCCCGACCCGGAGGACGTGGCCGCCGCGGAGCGGGTCGACGCGGCCACCAACCGGTGGTTCCTCGACCCGGCGTTCGGGCGCCCGTACCCGCTCGAGGTTCCGGGGCTCGCGGAGCTCGTCCCGGATGACCTCGACCTCGACGAGGTGACGGCGGGCGATCCGCCCGACCTCATCGGCGTCAACTACTACTTCCGCCAGCTGGTCGCCGCCGAACCCCGGGCGGCGCCGCTCGGCGCGACCTTCGTGCGCAGCGAGGCCCCGCGCACGGCGATGGACTGGGAGATCCACCCCGATGGCCTGCGCCAGGTGATCGAGCGCGTCCACCGCACCTACGCCCCCGCGTCGATCGTGGTGACCGAGAACGGCGCCGCCTTCGACGACGTGGTCGGCGACGATGGATCGGTCGACGACCCGGAGCGCACCGCGTACCTGGCCGCGCACATCGCCGCCGTCGCGGCGGCACGCGACGCCGGGGCGCCGGTCGACGGCTACTTCCTCTGGTCGCTGCTCGACAACTTCGAGTGGTCGTACGGGTACGACAAGCGGTTCGGGATCGTGCGGGTCGAACCGGGGTCGCTGGAGCGCACCGTTAAGGCCTCCGGACGCTGGTACCGGGACCTCATCGGGCGAGCCTGAAACCGAACGGGCGTTCGCATCGGTCTGGTACGATAGCCACCCATGCCCTCGGACAAGATCACGGTTCGCGGTGCCCGCGAGCACAACCTGAAGGACATCGACGTCGAGATGCCCCGCGATCAGCTGATCGTGATCACCGGGCTGTCCGGCAGCGGCAAGTCGAGCCTCGCGTTCGACACGATCTACGCCGAGGGGCAGCGCCGCTACGTCGAGTCGCTCTCCGCCTACGCGCGCCAGTTCCTGGGCCAGATGGAGAAGCCGGACGTCGACCAGATCGACGGCCTCTCGCCGGCGATCAGCATCGACCAGAAGGGCGCCTCGCGGAACCCGCGCAGCACCGTGGGCACGGTCACCGAGATCTACGACTACCTGCGCCTGCTGTTCGCGCGGATCGGCAGGATGCACTGCCCGGTGTGCGGCCGCGAGATCGCGCGCCAGACGGTCGAGCAGATCGTCGACCAGCTGTACGACCTCCCCGACGGAACGCGGATCATGCTCATGGCGCCGCTCGTCCGCGATCGGAAGGGCGAGCACGAGAAGCTGCTGGCCGGGGCCCGGCAGGGGGGCTTCGTGCGCGTCCGGGTCGACGGCGAGCTGCGCGACCTCGACGAGGAGATCGTCCTCGACAAGAAGTTCAAGCACAGCATCGACGTCGTGGTCGACCGCCTGGTGGTGCGCCGGACCGATGACGACGGCCTTGACCGGCCCGATGCGTCCCGGATGGCCGACTCGATCGAAACCGCCCTGCGCATGAGCGACGGGCTGCTGCTGGTGCACCTGCCCGACGCGCCGGCCCGGGAGCAGGACCGGCTGTACAGCGAGAAGTACGCGTGCCCCGAGCACGGCGGCAGCTTCGAGGAGCCGGCGCCCCGCAACTTCAGCTTCAACTCGCCGCACGGCGCCTGTCCCGACTGCACCGGGCTCGGCTCCCGCCTCGAGATCGACGAGGAGATGGTGCTGCCCAACCAGGACCTGTCGGTCGACGAGGGGGCGATCCTGCCATGGCGCCGCATGGCGGCCAGCGAGAGCTGGTTCGCCAAGATCCTCGACGCGGTGGCGGAGCACTACCGCTTCCGGACCGACGTCCCGGTCCGCGAGCTGTCGGACCGGGCGCGCGAGATCCTGCTGCGCGGCAACGGCGGCGAGCGGGTCGAGGTGCGCTACGTGGCGCGCACGGGACGGACCCACACGTTCCGCACCACCTTCGAGGGGATCATCCCGAACCTTCAGCGACGCTACCGCGAGACCGGCTCCGAGGCGGTCAAGGCCGAGATCGAGCGGTTCATGACCAACAAGCCGTGCCCGACCTGCGGCGGCCTGCGCCTCAAGCCCGAATCGCTGGCGGTGACGGTCGGCGACCGGGACATCATCTCCACCACCCGCCTCTCGGTGACCGATGCGCTCGCCTGGTACGGCTCGCTGCCGGAGCGCCTCACCGATCGCGACAACCAGATCGCGCGGCAGGTGCTCAAGGAGATCCGCGCCCGTCTCGGCTTCCTCGTCGACGTGGGCCTCGACTACCTGACCCTCGACCGCGCATCCGGCACCCTGTCCGGGGGCGAGGCGCAGCGGATCCGCCTGGCGACGCAGATCGGCTCGAGCCTGATGGGGGTGCTCTACATCCTCGACGAGCCGTCGATCGGGTTGCACCAGCGCGACAACGACCGGCTCATCGCCACGCTGGTGCGGCTGCGCGACCTCGGCAACACGCTGCTCGTCGTGGAGCACGACGAGGACACCATCCGGCACGCCGACTGGGTCATCGACATCGGCCCGCGCGCGGGCGAGCACGGCGGCGAGCTGATCCACTCGGGCACGCTGGATGGGCTGCTGGCGAACGATCGGTCTATCACCGGCGCGTACCTGCGCGGCGAGCGCTCGATCCCGGTGCCGGACCGCCGGCGGCGGGGGAGCGGCGAGTGGCTGACCGTCGAGGGCGCTCGCGAGAACAACCTGCGCGGTATCGACGTCGGGTTCCCGCTCGGCCGCTTCGTGGCGGTCACCGGGGTGAGCGGCTCGGGGAAGTCCAGCCTGGTGGCCCAGATCCTGTACCCGGCCCTGGCCCAGGTGATCTGGGGATCGCGCGAACCGGCCGGGAGGCACTCCCGGATCACGGGCGTCGAGCTGATCGACAAGGTGATCCAGATCGACCAGTCGCCGATCGGCCGCACGCC
>DASSPJ010000082.1:0-19210 GCA_035699665.1 Candidatus Limnocylindria bacterium | reverse complement strand
GCAAGGCTCAGCGATGACGTAGGCCATGAGGCGGGGAACAGCTCCTTCGGGTGGTGAGAGAGGGCCCGATTCTATAGTCAGCCGGGTGGCGATCACCTCCCGCATGCTCGGCGCCCGAGGGCGCAAGCAGGCTGAGAAGCTGGGCATCGACCCCGCGCGCGTCCCGCCGGGCCAGTACCTGACCGAGCGCTTCCCGGTGCTGACCGTCGGGCCGAACCCGAAGTACGACCTGGCGACCTGGGACCTGACGGTGTTCGGCGAGGTCGAGAACGAGGTGAAGCTCTCCTGGGACGAGCTGATGGCGCTGCCGCAGAAGGACGTGACGCTCGACATCCATTGCGTGACCCGCTGGTCGAAGCTCGACACGACCTGGGAGGGCGTCCCGTTCAGCCATATCGCCGAGGTGGCGCAGCCGACGCCGGCGGCGCGGTTCGTCATCTTCCACGCCGAGGGCGGCTTCACCTCGAACGTGCCGCTCGAGACGGCCATGCGGCCCGACTGCCTGCTGGCGTGGCACTACGACGGGGCGCCGCTGAGCGCCGAGCACGGCTATCCGCTGCGCGCGATCGTGCCCGGGACCTACTTCTGGAAGAGCGCCAAGTGGCTGCGCGGGGTGGAGTTCACCGCGGAGGACCAGCTCGGGTTCTGGGAGCGCAACGGCTACCACAACGCCGCCGACCCCTGGAAGGAGGAGCGCTTCTCGTCCCGGTAGCGCCGTCCGGCTATGCCTCGTCGAGCTCCATGCGCTTGGCGCGGTCGATGAGCTCGGCGACCTTGCGACCCCCCTTGCGACCGATGGTCTGGAAGTGCTCGTGCGAGTACCGCTCGCTCACCGCCCGACCGCCCTTCTGGCCGATCTCCTGGTAGAACTCCGAGCCGTACCGCTGCCGCGTCGTCTTCCCGCCCTTGCGCCCAGCCTCGCGAACGCTCATGTGGCCGTCTTCGTTCGTCTCCGCCATGCGGCGCCTCCACAGGTTCGTCGTGATTCCCCCGAGGCTGGATCGGGATGCAAGATGCGTACCGTCGACCACCCGGCGAGCAAGCGCCGTGCTGCCGCCGGGATCGTCGCGGGGCGACACGGCAAGGTGGCGGCCGGCGGCGGCTAGAATGGCGCGCCGATGCACCCCTTCCTGCGCAGCCTGGTCATCGCCGTCGTCGGACTCATCATCTCCGGCGGCCTGCTGGCGCTCGCCCTGCTCGGCGAGAACAGCGAGCTGTCGGTGATCCAGATGCTGCTCGCCGGCGTGGTCGCCTTCGTGGTGGGCGGCTTCCTGTTCGTCCAGGCGTGGCGCTGGTCGCAGCGCGCGTGGCACGCCGGCTCGTCGGGCGTGGGGGTGCTCATCGCGGTCACCGGCGGGATCGCCGGCGTGCTGGGGATGGGCGCCTTCGCCGGCGTCGTGATCCTGCTGCTGCTCTTCTACGTCAACTGATCCGCGCCGGGGGGAGGGGCGAGGGGCGTGGCGCCGCTGGGAGCGTAGTCTCACCAGACTGACGGAGAGGAGCGGCGGTGCGTCGTCGGGCGGCCGTCCGATGGCTCAGCCTCTCCAGACTGGTGCGCAGGAGCACCGGACCGCACTGGCCGCCGTGGCGGGCGCCTTCCCACCGGTCAGCCCCCACAGACTCATCACCCGGCATGGGCGCGGCGCGGCGCGGCGCCGTGCCGGGCGGGCTGTGCGTCCGGCGCACGAACTGGAGGAGGAGCCGGGCGGGCTGTGCGTCCGGCGCACGAACTGGAGGAGGACCTGCCGCGGGGCGACGAACCGTGCGTGGGACGCACGAACTGGAGGATAAGCGGGGCGGACGGTGCGTCGGGGCGACGAACGGTGCGTGGGGCGCACGGGGCGACGACCGGAGCGTCGCCGGCGGCCAAGGATGCGTTGCCCCTTCGCTCGTTCGTGCGTCCCGCGCACCACGAGGTGCTGCGGGGAGCGGTCCGGTAGCATGGTCGCCGCCGCGCCCCGCGACGCCCCCATCGTCTAGAGGCCTAGGACGCCACCCTTTCAAGGTGGAGATCAGGGGTTCGAATCCCCTTGGGGGCACCACTCCCCGGCGGTCGCGGACCGATCAGACGTGGTTGATCTCGACGCGGTCCCCGCACTCGGGGCAGTAGAGCAGCAGCAGCTTGGGGTCCTCGGGCACCGGTCGCCACGAGTAGACCATCTGCTCGGTGAGGCGCTCGCCGCAGTGCGGGCACTCGACGCCGAGGTCGAGCCACTGGTCGCGGGGGACGTTCTGGCGGCCCATCAGCGACGGGGCGGGAGCGGCGGCGGCTCCCAGCCGACCTTGCGAGCCGGCGGCAAGTCGCCCTCCGCGGCGGCGATCGCGGCGCGGGCCTCATCGGCGCGGACGTCGCGGGCCAGCAGGGGATAGGCCATCGCGTCGTAGCCGGGCCAGTGGCCGACGTCGCCGTCGCGGATCATCACCAGCGTCTTGATGAACGCGCCGGTCACGTCGCGGACGGATCGGTCCATGATCTCGAAGGTGCGCCCCGTCACGCGGGTGAGGGCGGGGCCGAGCGTCTCGACCAGGTAGGCCGGATCGGGGTTCTCGTCGAGCGCGATGCCGAGCGCCTCGAGCACCTGCTCGTCGGGCAGGTCGCGCGGCAGCGGACGGCTGATGTAGGTCATGCGCGGGTCGTTCGACGGGCCCTTGAAGGTCCGGACCAGGCTCTTGATCATGCGCCGCGCATTGTACGTGACACCGCGCCCGGATCGGGCGCTGGCGGTCGGCGTTGGTATACTTGGCGCCCCGATTGCATGATGCGCCGCTTTCCACCCGATGCGCGCCATGCGCGCCGTGCCGGCGACAACCACGAAGGAGCGCAACAGACATCACCGTGCGCGTGAGAAAGGCCGTGCTGCCCGCAGCCGGCTTCGGAACCCGCTTCCTGCCAGCGACCAAGGCGATCCCCAAGGAGGTCCTGCCGCTGGTCGACCGCCCGATCATCCAGTACGCCGTCGAGGAGGCGGTGGCCTCGGGGATCGAGCAGATCATCATCGTCATCAGCACCGGGCGCAGCGCGATCGAGGACCACTTCGACGCCAACCCGACCCTGGAGCGGTGGCTCGAGGAGCGCGGCGACATCAACCTGCTGCGCCAGATCCGGCGCATCACCGAGACCGGCACGATCGCCTTCGTCCACCAGAAGGAGCAGCTCGGCCTGGGCCACGCGGTGCTGATGGCCAAGGACCTGGTCGGCGACGAGCCGTTCGCCGTGCTCCTCTCCGACGACGTGATGCTCAACCCCGGCGGCCAGCCGGTGACGAGGCAGCTGATCGATCAGTACGCGGCGCACCGCGGCTCGGTGATCGCGCTGCAGAAGGTGGACCGCGCCGACGTCGGGCGCTACGGAATCGTGGCCCCGATCCACCAGGAGGGACGCCTGGTCGAGATCCGCGACGTGGTCGAGAAGCCGGCGATCGACGACGCGCCCAGCGACCTCGCGGTGCTCGGGCGGTACGTCCTGTCGCCCAAGATCTTCGACCTGCTCGAGTCGACGCCGCGCGGCGCCGGCGGCGAGATCCAGCTGACCGATGCGATCAAGGGGCTGATGGCCGAGCAGCCGGTCTTCGGCCTCCAGTTCGACGGGGTGCGCCACGATGCCGGCACGCGCCTCGGCTGGCTGAAGGCCAACGTGGCGATGGCGCTCGAGTCCGAGGACGCCGACGAGGTGCGCGCCTACATCCGGAGCCTCGACCTGCGCGACTGACCGCGCTCGGCGGTACCATCCGCCGAACCATGCGGCTCAGGGCACGGGCGCGAACGGAGGCGGCGACGTGGACGACATGATCGGGCGGCTCATCAACGGCCGCTACCGGCTGATCGCCCCGCTCGGCGAGGGCGGCATGGCGACCCTGTGGCGCGCCGTCGACGAGCAGCTGGACCGCGAGGTGGCGGTGAAGCTGCTGCGCCCGCAGTACAGCGCCGACCCGGGGTTCGCGCGGCGCTTCAAGCAGGAGGCGCGGTCGGCCGGCTCGCTGGCGCACCCGAACATCGTCAGCGTCTACGACTACGGCCAGGACGGCGACGACGCCGGCACCCAGTACATCGTCATGCAGCTGGTCGACGGTCAGGACCTGTCGGCCCTGCTCCGCGACCGCGGGCGCCTGCCGATCCACGACGCGGTGCGCATCGCGACCGCGGTGGCGTCGGCGCTCGAGGCGGCCCACCGGCGCGGCATCGTCCACCGGGACGTCAAGCCGGGCAACATCCTGATGACCGACGACGGCGACGTGAAGGTGACCGATTTCGGCATCGCCCGCGCCGTGAGCGAGACGAGCATGACGGTCACCGGCACCACGCTCGGCTCGGTCCATTACTTCAGCCCCGAGCAGGCACGCGGCGACGAGGTGACCGGCGCCAGCGACGTGTACTCGCTGGGGATCGTGCTGTACGAGATGCTCACCGGCCGCCGCCCGTTCGAGGGCGACTCCGCCGCCGGGGTGGCGCTCAAGCGGCTCACCGAGGACCCCGCGTCGCCGGTCGAGCACCGCGCCGATCTGCCGGCCGGGCTCGTCGCGATCATGCTCCGCGCGCTCGCCCGCGACGTCGACCAGCGCTATCCCGACGCCGGCGCGATGGCCGAGGCGCTGCGTGCCTTCAGCCGCGACCCGCAGGCCGCCCTTCCGGCGGCCGCCGGCGCACCGGCGCCCGCGCCGGCGCCGATCCCGGCCGCCGGCAGCCCCACCGTCTACGTCCCACCCCCGGTCCAGCGCCCGGCGGACCGGGCTCCGTCCATGCCGCCCCCGGTGCGCCGCGAGCCGCGCTACGACGAGCGCTACCGCGACGACCGCGACGCCACCCCGTGGTGGACGTGGCTGCTGGCCCTGCTCGGCGTGGTGCTGCTCGCCGCCATCGGCTTCATCGGCGCCCAGCTGCTCGACCTGGGCGGCGGGGCCGAGCCGACGCCGACCCCCGCGGCCGGCGTCGAGCTGCCCAACTGGGTCGGCGACCCCATCGCATCGGTCCGGCTCGAGGCCGAGGATCTCGGCGTCGTCCTCGACGAGCAGCGCGAGGCGTCACTCGACGTGGAGCGGGATCGCGTGATCCGCACCGATCCGGGACCCGGCGAGCTGGTCGACGAGGGCGACCGCGTCACGGTCGTCATCTCCAACGGCCCGCCCGAGACGACCGTGCCGAACGTGAGCGGGCAGACGCTCGACCAGGCCGAGCGAAGCCTCGAGGAGGCGAACCTGCGCCTCGGCCCGGTCACCTACGCCTACGACCCGAGCGCCCCGCCCGGGACGGTGGTGCGCACCGACCCGCCGCAGGGCGAGCGCGTCCAGGAGGACACGCCGGTGGCGGTGGTGCTCAGCAACGGGCCGGAGCCGACGCCCACCCCGACGCCGAGCCCGACGCCGTCACCCACCCCCACGCTCCCGCCGCCGCCGACCGAGACGCCCAGCCCCACGCCGTGAGCGTCGAACCGCGTTCGCACCAGCGCGGTGCTACGATCGGCGCCTATCCCACCGCACGAGCGAATCCACTGCACACCATGTCAGCCGTCATGTCGGTCTCCGAGTCGACGTTCGAGGCGGAAATCCTCCGGTCCGACCGCCCGGTCCTCGTCGACTTCTGGGCACCCTGGTGCGGCCCCTGCCGTCTCGTCTCTCCCGTGGTGGAGGGCATCTACGAGAAGCACGCCGACCGCATCAACGTCGCCAAGGTCAACACCGATGAGAACCAGGCCCTGGCGATGCGCTACAGCATCTTCAGCATCCCCACCCTGATCGTCTTCGAGCACGGCCGCGAGGCGGCCCGCCTGGTCGGCTACATGCCCCAGGAGGCGATGGAGGAGCGGCTCGCTCCCTTCCTCACCTAGCCCGAGCGCGTACACTCGCGCCCCAATGCGCCTGCCCGCCCGTTCCCGATGATCATCAAGACCGAGCGACGAAGCGGCTTCGACCGTCGCCAGTCGCCCGATCCGTTCGCCGGCGACGACCGGCGGGCGTCCGATCGTCGCGAGATGTGCTGGGAGGTCGAGAACTGCGACCTCTCGATCCGCTATCGGTGCCCCGCCTTCATCCTGCGCCGCCCCTGCTGGGAGCTGTGGGCGGTCGAGGGGATCGGTCCGGCGCGGGCGTGCTGCTACAACGACCGCGAGTGCGAGCCGGGGCGCTGCGTCATCGCCGAGAAGCGCTTCGCCGGTACGACCCAGGCGCCCGAGCCCCTCACCGTCCACGTCGGGCGGCGCGGCGTGCCGCTCGGCTACTCCAAGCCGCGGCGCCACCACTGCCCGCACTTCTACCTGACCCAGGGCGCCAAGGGGCGCGTGCCGATCCAGGCGCCGCAGCTCCTGCGCACGCTGACCAAGCAGGAGGGCGTGGTGAGCCGCTGCGAGCTGCGCGGCGGGGTGCACCTGGACTCGGGCTACGTCAACGACCTGTGCCTGACCGGCCAGTACGCCGACTGCGTCTTCTACGAGGACGAGAACGCCTGACCTGACCTACTCCGAGGCGGTCGAGGCGCTCACCGGCCGCGGGCGCTTCGGGATCAGCCTTGGCCTGGAGCGGGTGTCTCGGCTGCTCGCCGAGCTCGGCCACCCGGAGCGCCAGCTGCGCGGCGCGCTGGTGGGGGGCACCAACGGCAAGGGCAGCGTGGTGGCCATGGCCCGGTCGGTGCTGACCGGGGCCGGCCTGCGGGTCGGCACGATGCCCAAGCCGCACCTGGTCAGCTACCGCGAGCGGATCGCCATCGACGGCGAGCCGGTCTCCGAGGCGCGCTTCGCCGCCGCCATCGCGCGGGTCCTGCCCGCCGTCGACCGGGTGGCCGTCGAGATCGGCCCGCCCACCGAGTTCGAGGCGCTCACCGCCGCCGCGTACGCGGAGCTGGCGAACTCCGGGATCGACGTGGCGCTCGTCGAGGTGGGGATGGGTGGTCGCCTCGACGCCACCAACAGCGCGGACCTGGGGGTGGCCGTGATCGTCAACGTGCAGCACGACCACGAGGCGCACCTGGGCCACACCCTCGCGCTCATCGGCGGCGAGAAGGCGGCCATCATCAAGCGCGGCGACCTGGCGGTCACCGGCGCGTCGGGCCGCGGGCTGCGCCCGATCAGCGACCGGTGCGCCGCGCTCGACGTCCCGCTCCTGCGCGCCGGCCCGCGCCAGCCGTACCGCGCCGCGGTGCGCCACCTCGGCTGGGAGGGCACCGTCGTCGATGCGCGCACCCCGGACGGCGAGCTGCACGACCTGTCGCTCGGGCTGCTGGGGGCGCACCAGGCCTCGAACGCGGCGGTCACCCTCGCGCTCCTCGACGCCCTGCGCCAGCGCGACCCGCGGTGGAGCGTGGACGAGCCGACGCTGCGCGCGGGCCTGGCGTCCGCGCACTGGGCGGGGCGGATGGAGGTGCTCGATCATCCGCGCCACGGGCGGGTGGTCCTCGACGGCGCCCACAACCCCGCCGGGGCGGCCGCGCTCGCCGCCACGCTGGCCGCGCTGGGTGTGCGCGGCGCACCCCTCGTCTTCGGGGCCATGCGCGGCAAGGATGTGGGCGGCGTGCTGCGCGCCCTCGCCCCGCTGGCGCCTCGGCCCGTCTTCACCGCCGTGCAGGACCCGGGTGCCCACTCCCCGGCGGACCTGCTGCGCGCCTGGCGGCGCATCGGCCCGGGGGGTGCGGCGGCGCCCGATCCGGCCGCCGCGCTGGCACGGGCCGCGGACCTGCGTCGCGGCGACGAGCCGGTGGTCGTGGCAGGATCGCTCTACCTGGTCGGCGCGCTGCGCGGCGCGCTCGCCGGCGAGCGCGAGGATGCCTGAGGTGGAGCTGCGATTCGGCGATCGGACATGGGTGATGGGCATCATCAACCTGACCCCCGACTCGTTCAGTGGTGACGGGATCGCCCCGCCGGGCGCCCGGCCCGAGGACGTGGTGGCGGTCGCGGTGGCCCAGGGCGAGCGGTTCGTCGACGAGGGCGCGCAGCTGCTCGACATCGGGGCCGAGTCGAGCCGGCCGCGCCAGTTCTACGGGGAGCGGCGCGACGTCGACGCCGCGACGGAGCGCGACCTGGTGGCGCCCGTGGTGCGCGCCCTGGCCGAGCGCCTCGGCAACCGCGCCCTGCTGAGCGTGGACACCAGCAAGGGGAGCGTCGCGCGGACGGCGCTGGCGGCCGGGGCCGGGATGGTCAACGACGTGTGGGCGGCCACCCGCGACCCCGATACGGCCGCCGCCGCCGCCGAGACAGGGGCGTTCCTGGTGCTCATGCACAACCAGGAGGTCGCCGAATACCGCGGCGACGTGGTCGACGAGGTGGTCGCCTGGCTGCGCGCCGCGGTGGCGGCGGCCGTGGCCGCCGGCGTGCCGCGCGAGCGGCTGCTGGTCGACCCGGGGATCGGCTTCGGCAAGACCGGCGAGCACAACCTCGAGATCCTGCATCGGCTCGGGGAGCTGAAGGCGGCGCTCGAGCTGCCGCTGCTGGTCGGGACCAGCCGCAAGCGGTTCATCGGCCAGCTCCTCGGTGGCGTCCCGCCCGACGACCGGGTCGAGGGCACCGCGGCCAGCGTGGCCCTGGCCATCGCCGCCGGCGCCGACGTGGTGCGGGTGCACGACGTCGCGCACATCGCCCGCACGGTGCGCGTCGCGGACGCCATCATCCGCCGATGACCGATCGCATCGAGCTGCGCGGCGTGCGCTGCATGGGTCGCCACGGGGTGCACCTCGAGGAGCGCATGGAGCCGCAGCCGTTCGAGGTCGACGTGGCCATGGAGGCCGACCTGTCGACCGCGGCCGCGACCGACGACCTCGCCGACACGGTCGACTACGCCGCGGTCTTCGACGCCGTACGGTCGCGGGTCGAGACGGACAGCTACCGGCTCATCGAGGCGCTGGCGAGCGCGATCGCGGGCGACGTGCTCGCCACGCAGCCGCGCGTCGCGGCGGTCGAGGTGCGAGTGCGGAAGCCCAACGCGCCGCTCCCCGGTGCGTTCGACACCGTCGAGGTCACGCTGCGCCGGACCCGGTAGCGGCAGGGCTCCCCGCGCTCGACGCGCGCGGCGCAGTGGGAACGCCAGGCGGTCGGGGACGGGTGGCCCCCGGGTGCTCCCCCGCGCATCAACACCTCATCGTGGAGCACGGAGGAATGGAGGTCGCGCTCGTGGAGCACGCGGTCACGGGTTCGCGCTCGTGGAGCACGAGTGGGTGCCGACAGTCGGACGGGGCTCGCCGGATCGGCCGGGCAGCCACCCTTCAGTCGGTGGGCAGCGTCCCGAGCGTGATGGTCACCTCGCGCGTGGACGAGCCGTTGAGGACCCGCAGCCGCACCTCGTCGCCGGGCATGTGCGGCAGGATCGCCGCCGCCAGGTCGTGGTCGGCATCGATCCGCTCGCCGTTCACCTCGACGATGATGTCGCCCTCGGCCAGGCCGGCCGCCTCGGCCGGGCTGCCGGGGAAGACCGCCGGTCGGCCGTTCGCCGGCGCGCTGATCCACACGCCGTACTCGACGTCGAGCCCCTCCTCGGTGGCCAGCTGCTTGGTCACCGGCACGTAGTACACACCGATCCACGGGCGGACGAACGGCGACACGCCGTCGAGCGCCTGCGCCACGATCGGCTTGGCGATGTCGATCGGAATGGCGAACCCGATCCCCTGCGCGTTGGTGGCGACCGCGGTGTTGACCCCGATCACCTGCCCGGCGCTGTTGACCAATGGCCCGCCCGAGTTGCCCGGGTTGATGGCGGCATCGGTCTGGATCAGGTTGTTGAGGGTCTCCGAGCTCGTCTGGCTGGCGTTGCCGGCGGTGATCTGGCGGCCGAGCCCGGACACGACACCGGTGGTCACGGTGTTCTGGTAGCTGGTCCCCAGCGGCGAGCCCATGGCGATGGCGAGCTGGCCGCGCTCGAGGTCGGCGCTCGAGCCGAGCTGCGCGACGGGCAGGTCGGTGGCGTCGATCCTGACCACCGCCAGGTCGGTCAGCGGATCGGTACCGATGACGGTGCCGTCGAAGACGCGCGTGTCGTTGAGCTGGACCTTGAGCTGGTCGGCGCCCTCGACGACGTGCTTGTTGGTGAGGATCCAGCCGTCGGCGTCGACGATGAACCCGGAGCCGACCCCCTCGGTCGTCTGCCCGAACAGGCCCTGCGTGGAGGTCGCGATGGTCACCACCGCCGGCATCACCGCATCCGTGGCGGTGATCACGGCCGAGGACTCGTTGAGGTTGACCGCGGTGGTGGCGTCGCCGGGGCCGTCGCTCTGGGTCGCGACCGGCGCATCGTCGCGCTGCATGAGGTTCGAGACCGCGGCTGCCGAGAGACCGCCCGACACGAGGCCGACCACCAGGGCCACGGCCGCCACCGGCAGCAGGCCGGGGGCGCGGCGTTCGACGCGGGCCGGGCTGGTCGGCTGCGCCGGCGGCCGGGTCGACCAGGCCGGCGCGCTCTGCCAGGCGGCGGGCCGCGCCTGTGGCTCCGGCCCGTAGCGCTGCACCTCCACCGGCTCGGTGGGACGGTCGGGCGCCGGGCGTGGGGTCGTCGGGTCGCTCATCGGGTCTCGTGGTGCGTCTTGGAAGTCCGCGCATGGTGCGCCGGCTCGGTTACGGCGGCGCGCCGCGGATCGTGAAGTTTCATTGATCTTCGCCGGGCGCGCCAACGGCCCGCGCGCCGGTCACGGAGACGGCGGCTGCGGCGGGGCGCGCCGGGGGCGGGGCAGGCACCGATCGGCGGGGCAGGCTCACCCGGAACGTGGCGCCCTCGCCCGCGACGCTCTGCACCGCCAGCTCGCCGCCGTGCATCTCCACGATCGACCGCGCGATCGCCAGGCCCAGACCGCTCCCCGAGGCGCGCGCGTCGCCGGTGTTCGTGCCGCGGTAGAAGCGCTCGAAGATCTGCGGCAGCTCCGCGGCCGGGATGCCGGGTCCGGTGTCGCGCACCTCGATGACGGCCTCGTCGTCGGCATCGGTGAGCACGATCACCACCGCGCCGCCGGGCGGCGTGAACTTGAGCGCGTTGCCGACCAGGTTGCTCACCAGCTGCACGATCCGCTCGCGGTCGAAGGGGAGCGTCACGGCGGTGGCCGGCACCTCGGACGAGAGGCTCACCCCGCGCGTCTCGGCGATCTCGGCGTGCGCCTCCACCACGCTGCGCAGCGGGTCGCGCAGGTCTCCGTCCCGGATGTCGAGCGGGAAGATGCCCGCGTCGATGCGCGACAGGTCGAGCAGGTTGCTGCTCATCCACTCCAGCCGGCTGATCTGCTCGCTGGACCGATCGAGGAACTCGCGGCGGGTCGCCTCGTCGACCTCGCCGTCGCGCTGGAGGTCGGTGAAGGTGCGGAGCGCCGCGATCGGGGTGCGCAGCTCGTGGCTGACGTCGGCGATGAAGGCGCGCAGCCGGTCGCGGTCGGCGCTGATCACCGAGAGGGTCTGCTCCAGCTGGTCGGCCATGGCGTTGAACTGGCTCCCCAGCGCGTCGACCTCCGCGATCTCGGCCGGCGGCACCCGCTCGGCGAGGTGCCCGTCCGCGATGCGGACCGATGCCTCGCGCAGCCGCGCGAGGGGCCGCGTGAGGCGGCTGGCGGCCCACGCCCCGGCGAGCAGCGCCACCACGAAGGCCACGACGCCGCCGGCGAGGAGGGCGAAGCCGACCCGCTCGAGCGTCTGGACGCGCGACGTGTACGGGTCGCGCACCACGATGCTGACCGGCGCGTTGAGCTCCGGGGCGGGCATCGGCATCCCCTGCGGGTCGCCGACGCGGACCACCGACACCGCCGGGTCGGGCGCCAGGCCCTGCGCCTCGAGGTCGGCGACGTCCTGCGGCGTGGCCCGGGCCATCAGCTGCTGACCCTCCCACACCTCGACGGTGGCCAGCACCAGGTCGTCGGCGGCGCGCTGGACCACCGGCTGGTACACGCGCGTGCCGCGCACGTCGGGGGTCAGCAGCCCGGGTCGCGAGGCGAGGAGCTGCGTGACCTCGTCCTCGAGCAGCCGGTACGTGGCGTTCGCCGCGCTGCGCAGCCGCTGGTTGGCCTGCTCGACGAAGTAGCCGGGCAGGATCTGCGAGATGGCGACCCCCGAGATCACCAGGCCGATGAGCGCCACCGCGCTGATGGTCACCACGAAGCGGGTGTCGAGCCGCCGCAGCGGATGGATGCGGACCGCCTGGCGGAGCCGCTCAGTCCTCGGCGAATGCATAGCCGACCCCTCTCACCGTCCTGATGTAGCGCGGCTGGGCGGGGTCCGGCTCGATCTTGTCGCGGATGTGGCTGACGTGGACGTTGATCGTCCGCTCGTCGGCCTCCAGGGCGTCGTCGTAGTCGCGCACCAGCTCGAGGAGCTGGGAGCGGGTGAAGACGCGGCCGGGCTTGGCGGCGAGGTGGCGGAGCAGGTCGAACTCGGTGGTCGTCAGGTTGACCCGCTGCCCGTCGCGCGTGACGCGGCGCCGCTCGAGGTCGATCACCAGGTCGCCGCGGCGCAGCGTGCCGCCGGCGCCGGCCTCGGCGAGCTCGCCGTAGGCGCGCCGGAACTGGGCCTTGACCCGGCTCACCAGCTCCCGGACGCCGAACGGCTTGACGAGGTAGTCGTCGCCACCGATCTCGAGGCCGACCACCTTGTCGACCTCGTCGGCCCGGGCGGTGAGGAAGATGACCGGCGCGCGCGTCTCGCGGCGCAGCCGACGGCAGGTCTCGAAGCCGTCGATCCCCGGCAGGCGGACGTCGAGCAGCACGAGCTCCGGGGCCAGGCCGGCGACGCGCTCGAGCGCCTCCTCGCCGGTGCCGACCACCGTCACCTCGTACCCTTCGCGTTCGAGGGCGACCTGCACGCCGCGCGCGACGGCTGGCTCGTCCTCCACGATCATGATCGTTCCGGCCATTCCGCGGCCGATGATGCCACCAATCCCCGCCCGAGGTGCATCCATGCCCCAGCGTCCCGCCGTCGCCGTGACGGCCGCCGCGTTCGGCGCGTTCGGCCTGCTCTACGGCGTGTGGGCGGTGCTGCTCACCGACCTCGCGCGCGACCTGGGACTGTCGGAGGGACCGCTGGGGCTGGCCCTCACCGCCGCGTTCGTGGGCTCGCTGCCGGTGATGGTGGTGGGCGGCCATCTCGCCGACCGCCATGGCGCCCGGGTCGTCGCCATGGTGAGCGGCGCGTTGCTGGCGCTCGCCTTCGCCGCCGTCGCGCTGGTGGGCTCGTTCGCGATGCTGGTGGTCGTGCTGTTCGCCTTCTTCGCTGCCAGCGGCGCGTTCGACGTGGGGATCAATGCCGCGGCGATCGGGCTCGAACGCTCGACCGGACGGCGCCTGCTGGCCGGGTTTCACGGCGCGTTCAGCGGCGGTGGGATGATCGGCGCGCTCCTCGCCGGCGGCCTGCTGGCCAGCGGCGCCGCCCCGTTCCGCGTCGCGTACCTCGCGGTGGGCGTGGTCATCGCCGCGGTGGTCGTCGCCTGGTGGCCGATCGGCACCGACGTCGACTCCGTGATCGACGACCGCGCGGCCGCCGGCGCATCGCCGTACCGCGACCGGCTGCTCCTCCTGCTCGCCGCGATCACCGCGCTGGGCTTCCTGGCAGAGGGGGCGATGGAGACCTGGTCGGCGATCTACCTGCGCTCGTCGCTCGGCTTGCCACCGCTCGCCGGCGCGCTCGGCGTGGCCGTCTTCCACGCCGCCATGCTGGTCGGGCGTGCCCTCACCGCGGCGCTCGGCGGCCGCATCGGCAACGTGGCGGCGCTGCGCCTCGCGGGGCTCGTCGCCGCGAGCGCGATGGGCATCGCCCTGGCGACCGATGTGCCGGCGGTGGTGATCGGCGGGTTCCTGCTGGTCGGGCTCGGGCTGGCGGTCGTGGCGCCGCTCGCCTTCTCCCTGGCCGGCGCGGCGCGGCCCGATCGCGCGGGACGCGCGAGCAGCGTGATCACCACCATCGGCTACGCGGGCTTCCTCTTCGGGCCGGGGCTCATCGGCACCGTCGCGGAGGTCGCGACGCTGCGCATCGGCCTGCTGGTGGTGGTCGGCGCAGGGCTCCTGGTGGCCCTGCTCGCCGGGCGCATCCGCCGCGTCGCCTGAGCGCGGGCGCTTGCCCGCCCGGGCACCTCGCGGTACCATCGCGCTTCGCGCCATGCCTTCCATCCGCCGTTCGGCCGTGCCCGAACGCCGCGAACCGCCACGAAAAGGACCGCCATCAGCCATGGAACTTGAGCTCGCCCTGGACGCCCGCGAGGCGCAGGGCAAGGCCAACAAGCGCCTCCGCCGCCAGGGGATCGTCCCCGGCGTGGTGTTCGGCAAGGACGAGGCGTCGACGCCGGTCCAGCTGGACGCGAAGCAGTTCGACACCCTCTACCGCGAGGCGGGCCGCACCAGCATCGTCAAGCTCAAGCTCCCCGGCGAGAGCCGCGCCAAGAGCGCGTTCATCAAGCACGTCCAGCGCAACCCGCTCTCCGGCCAGGCGATCCACGTCGACTTCCACGTCGTGAACCTGAAGCAGGAGATGGAGGTCGACGTGCCGCTCGTGTTCGTCGGCGATGCGCCGGCGGTCGAGGAGACCGGCGGCACCCTGCTCGTCTCGCTCAACTCGCTGCGCGTCAAGGCGCTGCCCGGCGACATCCCGCACCAGATCGATGTCAACGTCGCCACGCTGGTCAACCTGGACGTCTCGATCCACGTCAAGGACCTCTCGCTCAACCGCGACGCGGTGCACGTGCTGACCGATGGCGAGGAGCTCGTCGCCAAGGTCATGCCGCCGCGCCTCGAGGAGGAGCCGGAGACCGTCGAGGCCGAGGCCGCCGAGGGCGAGGAGGGAGCCGAGGGCGCCGAGGGCGAAGGTGGCGAGGGCGAGGCCGCCGAGGGCGGCGAGTCCACCGAGGGTGGGGCCGCCCAGGAGTCCGGCGAGGAGTCCTGACCGGGGCCACGGGTCGGCGCCTGGGTGCGGAGTTGCCGCACCTGCGGCGTCAGGCCGTCGCGTCGTCGGCGCGGTAGCGCCGCTCCCCGGTCGACGGGTCGACCCAGACTCGCAGCCGCTGCCGGGTGGTGGGATCGACGAACCGCTCCTCGGTGGGACGGAAGCGCGGCTCGGGCGGTCCGGTGTCGATGCCCGCGGCCCCCGGCGCCTCGCCGCTGAGCTCGGCCGCCTCCGATCGGTACCGCGTCCGCTCCAGCGTCACGACGATCAGCCCGGTTCCACCCAGCACGAGCAGCCACAGCCCGCTGACCAGCGGCGGACCGCCGCCGACCACCAGGAACAGGCCGGCGAGCAGGAGCAGGGCCGAGACGGCGGCGACCGCGATGCGCAGCGCGGGAAACACGGACTGGCTCCTTACTCGACCGGCTGGGAAGCCCCCGCGTCGGGCTCGATGACCACGGCGGTGCCGTACGCGACGATCTCGCTCATCGAGTTGTTCAGCTCCGAGCTGTCGAAGCGCATGCTGACGACCGCGTTGGCACCCATCAGCGTCGCGTTCTGCACCATCCGGTCGAGGGCCTGGCGGCGCGTGTCCTCGAGCAGCTCCGTGTACTCCTTGATCTCGCCACCGACGAGCGAGCGCAGGCTCGCGGTGATGTTGCCCGCGAGGCCGCGGCTGCGGACGACGAGCCCGAAGCACTGGCCCTTCGACTCGACGATGCGGTGCGCGGCGACGAACGGCGTGGTGGTGACGATCATGCGCCCAGTATGCGCCTCTCCTCAGCCCGTCAGCGTCGCCGGAGCTTCGGGTCGAGGGCGTCGCGCAGCCCGTCGCCGAGCAGGGTGAAGCCGATCAGCGTCACCGCCAGCGCGACCAGCGGCGGGATGACGAGCCACGGGTAGCGATCGATGTTGTCGGTGCCCACCTGGATGAGGCTGCCCCACGAGGCACGCGGCACCTGGACCCCCAGCCCCAGGAACGAGAGCGTCGACTCGGCGATCACCGCGGCGGGCAGGCCCAGCGAGACGGCGACCACCACCGGACCGATGGCGTTGGGCAGGATGTGGCGCGTCACGATCCGATGCCCCGGCACGCCCATCGCGCGGGCCGCCTCGACGAACTCGCGCTGCTTGAGGCTCAGCACCTGGGCGCGGACCAGGCGGCACATCGTCACCCACGCCGATGCCCCGATCGCCACGAACACGATGAACAGGCCGTTGAGCCAGTGGAAGATCGGCGTCTCGACCACCGCCGAGGTGAGCAGCACGATGAACAGCAGCTCGGGGAACGCGTACATCACGTCGGTGAAGCGCATGATCAGCGCCTCGGTACGACCGCCCTTCCAGCCGGCCAGCGCGCCCAGCGGCAGCCCGATGGCCACCACCACCACCTGGGCGATGAGCGCCACGGTCATGCTCACCTGCGCGCCGTCGATCGTCCGCGACAGCAGGTCGCGGCCCAGGAAGTCGGTTCCGAGCAGGTGGTCGGGGCGCTGGAACGGCGGGATCGGCCGTCCGCTGGTGGCGCGCACCGCCTCCAGGTCCTGGACCCGGTAGTCCCACGGCGCGACCATCGGGCCGACGATCGCCAGCACGGCCATCAGGCCCACCAGCACCAGCCCGATGACGCCCGCCGGCGAGCGCAGCAGCCGATGCCAGGCATCGGCCCAGTAGCCCCGCGAGCGGCGGTGGTGCAGCAGCTCCTCGGCAGGCGCCTCGAGCGAGCGCGAGGGCGCGACGTCGGCCATCGGTCTAGGCGTGCGCGTCGGCGAGGGCGCCGTCGCGGATGCGGGGATCGATGACGCCGTAGGCGAGGTCGACGATCGCGTTCATCACCACCACCGCGGTGGCGAAGATGACGGTGAGCGCCATCACCACGCTGTAGTCGCGCTGCCGCAGGGCGACCCAGTAGAGCGATCCCATGCCGGGGATGTCGAAGACGCGCTCGACCACGATGGAGGCGGTGATCAGCACCCCCAGCAGCGGGCCGGCGATGGTGACCAGCGGCACCAGGGCGTTGCGGAACATGTGCATGCCCACGACGCGACCCTCGCGCAGCCCCTTGCTGTGCGCGGTGCGCACGTAGTCGGCATGCGTCACCTCGAGCATGCTCGCCCTGGTGTGCCGCGCCACCTGCGCCATCGGCAGGCCGGCGAGGGCGATGGTGGGCAGCACCCAGTACTCCGGCCCGCCCCAGCCCTGCGCCGGGAACGGCGCGCGCGACAGGTCGTAGAAGGGTGCCCCCAGCCACAGCTGGAGGAACGCCCCGAGGGCGAAGGCCGGTGCCGCCATGCCGAGCATCGCGATCCCGGTGGCGACCCAGTCGATGATGGACCGATGCCGGAGCGCGGCCACGATCCCCAGCGGAACGCCGACGGCGATCGCCAGCACGAGGGCCATCCCCCACAGCTGGAGCGACGGCCACATCACCTCGCCGATGATGTCGTTGACCGGGGTGAGGGTGACGTCGGTGGTGATCCCGAAGTCGCCGCGCAGCACGCTTCCCAGCCACGCGACGTACTGCACCGGGAGCGGCTTGTCGAGGCCCAGCTGCTCGTTGAGCCGCGCCACCACCTCGGGGTTGAGCTGCCGGCCCTCGCGGTTCCACGGGCTGCCCGGCGCCGCGTGCATGACGACGAACGTGATCGCCGACACGGCCAGCAGGACCGGACCGATCCACAGGATGCGTTTCACGGCGTAGCTCAGCACTGGGCGTATCGTCCGCTGCGTATCCGACGAGGTCGGCGCCCCGCGATCCGCACGGGCACGGGCGCCGAGCGCGGCGCCTCCCCCTCATCGCATCCTACCCCGGCTGCGACGCCCGGGTTCAGGGCTGGCTAGCCTGGCTGACCGATGCGGCCGCTCAGCGGGTGACCACCATCCGCCGTCGCTGGGTGATCTGGCCGAACGGCACCTCGCCCGGGCCCACCGGCGTCAGCGCCTCCGCCTCCTCGACCGCGATCCGCCACGGGGCGTACAGCCAATCGAACGTCTTCGGGTCGACCAGGTCGGCGACGACCAGCGCGCCCGCGGCGTTGGCGATGGCCATCGACAGGCCCAGCATGCCGCTGCCGCCGGCCTCGCCCCGGTGAGCGCGGCGGAACCGCGACGCGGCCTCGTTGCGCGCCTCGTCGAAGGCGTCCAGGCGTCCGGCGCGGCGCGCCTCACGACGCGCCGCCCGCAGGGCGCGCCGCTCCATGTGCGGGTCGCTCGACGATGCGTTCATCCCGCTCCACGCGTGGAACAGGCGCGCCACGGCGCGCTCGTCCAGCGCCTCGGCCTGCTCGAACAGGCGGCGGATCAGGCTCGCGTGCGGCCCGGTGGTGAGGCTGCCGGTGGTGGTCGCCATGCGTGCCCGCATTGTGCACCAGCTGCCTAGTCCGCCAGGTGCTCCGCCGCGAATGCCCGGATCGCCTCGAGGTCCGGGAGCAGGACGTAGCCGCGCCCGTCGCCCGCGTCGCCCTCGAAGGAGATGAACTCGGGCGGCTCCAGCACCTGGCGCGTCTCCGCGGCCCCGTCCGCGCGGCGCGCGAGCTCCACCAGGGTCGGCAGCTTGTCCAGCGGCAGATCGGTCTCCAGGCCGTCGAGGCTGTCGAGGATGCCGGCCACGTCGAGCTCGGCCTCCGCATCGGTCAGGCGTCGCACCAGGTCGACGATGACCTCCTGCTGGCGCGCCGCTCGGCCGTAATCGGTGTCGACCCGGGTGCGGACGTAGGCGAGCGCGGTCGAACCGTCCAAGGTCTGCGGGCCGGCGTCGATGTCCAGCTGCACCTTGGGGTCGACGAGCGGCTCGGGCGGGTCGACGTCCACGCCGCCCGCCGCGTCGACGAGCAGCTCGAGGTCGTCCATGTCGATCGCCACGTAGCCGTCGATCTCGGCGTCGAAGAACGCCTCCATGGCGCCCACCAGGGCCTCGATCCCCTCCTCGCGGTAGATCGCGTTGACCTTCTCCGGCCACGTCCCGCCGTCGGGCAGAGGGATGTCGACGGTGTCGCGCGGGACGCTGATGAGCGTCACCTCGGACTGGTCGGCGCTGACGCTGGCGAGCATCAGCGTGTCGGTGTTCACCGGCTCGCCGTTCGACTCGCGCGTGTCGTTGTGGTCCTTGCCCACCACGAGCACCGTCAGGCGTTCGGAGAGCAGCGCCTCGTCGAGCGTCGGCTCGGCGGTCGGGACGAGCGTGCCGGTCGGGCCGGGCGACGGGGACGCGCTGCCCGGCGGCCGGTTGAAGAAGAGCAGGAAGGCGACGATCGCGGCGACCACCAGGAGGGCGACCACCAGACCGATGGACGCGGCGCCCGAGCGCCGCGGCGGTGCGGTGTAGGACATCGGTTCACCCTAGCCGATGGCCCGCAGGTCCGGTACGCGACGCATGCATCGTTCGCTACGCTGCTCCGC
>DASSPJ010000081.1:0-7367 GCA_035699665.1 Candidatus Limnocylindria bacterium | reverse complement strand
CGGCGACGGCCAGCCGGTGACCAAGCTCCAGACCGTCCGCTTCACGGTCGCCACGACCACGAGCAGCGGCGAGTACGTGGACATCATCGGCTTCACCGTCTTCGAGGTGACCGATATCACCGCCAACGACATCTACGGTCGTGCCGTGTCCGGCATCTACGCCGACCCGGCCGACCAGAACCTCCGACGCGCGCAACGGCCGCGTCTCGTCCCCTGGAACTGATCTCTGAGCAGGAGCATTCACCCGTGGAACTCGAATACACCGACAAGAACAGCAAGCGATCGAAGATCTACATCGCGGTCGGCATCGTCATCGCGCTGATCGTGGGGGCGGTGGTCTTCGTCGCCCTCCAGGCGAGCGGGCTCACCGCCACCGAGGACGTGCAGATGCGCCAGGTCGTGGTCGCGCTGCGCGACATCCCCGGACGCAAGCAGATCGAGGAGGGCGATGTCACGACGCGGATGGTGCCGGTCGACGCCACCAACGCCACGGCGTTCAGCAAGATCGACGAGGTCGTGGGTCGGGTGAGCGGGGTGGCCGTCACCGAGGGCCAGCTCGTCACGCGCAACCTCCTCGCCTCGACGACGACCGGTCAGGCCTTCTCGATCATCGAGGCGGGCCAGGAGTACGACCCTGCCGGGCCGGACCTGCGCGCCGTCTCGGTCACCGTCCCCGACGACCGCGCCGTGGCCGGCGTGCTCCAGCCCGGGCAGCGGGTCGACCTGATCGTCACCATGGCGATCAATCCCGAGGTGGGACAGACCGCCGACGAGGCCGAGGCCACGCAGGCCGAGTTCGTCCCCGGGCCGTCGACCAAGGTGACGCTCCAGCAGATGACGATCCTCGCCCGCAACGGCGCGATCTACATCCTGCGCGCCGACCTGGCGACCGCCGAGAAGATCACCGAGCTGACCGCCGCCGGCGGGCAGTTCACCATGGTGCTGCGCCCCGAGGAGGACGACCGGACCGCCGAGACCGAGGGCTCCACCATCGACACCCTCATCGACGAGTACCAGTTCCCGGTCCCGCGGCCGCCGGTGCTCGACGACCGCCAGGCGACCCGCTAGGTTCCCGGGTCGGGCGGCGACTCCTGCTCCGTCGCCCGACCCTCCATCAGCTCCCGGAACGCCGCCACCACCTGGTCCCTCGTCTCCTCGAGCGGCGCCGAGCCGTCGATGACGACGTCGGCCGCGGCGATCTTCTGCTCCTGGGTCGACTGGCTTGCCAGGCGTGAACGCGCCTCCACCTCGCTCATCCCCCGGGACGCCGCCAGGCGGGCCACCGCGTCGCGCTCGTCGCAGCGCACCACCCAGGTCGCGTCGCAGCGGTCATGGAGGGGCGATTCCAGCAGCTTGATGGCCTCGACCACGGCCACCGGGACCCGTCCCTCCTCGAGCTCGGCGAGGCGGGCCCGCACCGCGTCGCGCACCCGCGGATGGAGGATCGCCTCGAGCTCGCGCAGCGCCGCAGGATCGGCGAAGACGATGGCCGCCAGCGCGGCCGCGTCGATCGTCCCGAAGCGCGCCTCGATCTCCGACCGCGCCTCCGCGTCGTTCGAGCGGATCTGGCGCGCCACCGCGTCGGCGTCGATGGTGGCGGCGCCCAGGTCGCGCAGCATGGCGGCGACCGTGCTCTTGCCACTGCCGATGTTGCCGGTCAGCCCGATCACCCTCATCTCGACCCCTCCTCGTCCGGCAGGCGCTGGCAGCGCGGGCAGAAGTGGGTGCCGCGCTGCCCGACCACGACCCGCTCGATGGTGGCGCCGCATCTCAGGCACGGCTCCCCGGTGCGGCGGTAGACCCGCAGCCGCTCCGCATTGGCGCCCGGCTCGCCGTCCGCGCCGACGTAGTCGCTGAAGCTGGTGCCGCGGTACGTGACCGCCTCCCGCAACGCGGCGCGCACCGCGCGGTGCAGGCGGCGGATCTCGACGTCCGAGAGCGAGTCGGCCGTGCGCAGCGGATGGAGGCGGGCGCGCCACAGCGCCTCGTCGGCGTAGATGTTGCCCACCCCGGCGATGAACGACTGGTCGAGCAACAGGCTCTTCAACCGCCCTCGCCGCCCGCGCAGGCGGTCGGCGAAACGCGCGGCGCTGAACGAGCGGGGCATCGGCTCCGGCCCGTGGCGGGCGAAGACGTCACCGACGCGGTAGGGCGCGCGAGCCTGTGCCACGCTCCGCGGCCGCCCGCGGCGCGCCCGCAGCCCGCCGCCCTCCCAGAGACCGATCCGGCCGAACTTGCGCGGATCCCGGAACCGCAGCTCGCGCCCATCGGCCAACCGGAAGACGACCCGCGCATGAGGATCCTCCGGCGTCCCGGGCTCCGCCACGACGAACGCCCCGGTCATGCGCAGCGCGGCGGTGAGCACGCGGCCGTCGTCGAGGTGCAGCAGGACCGTCTTGGCGCGGCGTCCGACGGACGCGATGGTGGCATCCCGGACCTCTTCCACGAATCGCTCGGCGGGCTGAGGGTGCCGGATCGTGCGCTCCCAGCGCACGTCGGCATCCACGATCCGCGCGCCGGTCACCCAGCGCGCGAGGTCGCGGGCGACCGTCTCGACCTCGGGCAGCTCCGGCATGGCCGCTAGGACGCCAGCACGTCGGCGACCGCCTCGTCCGCCTCCTCGCGCGCCACCTCGACCGCCGACTTGGCGACGCGCCGCCAGCCCCCGGCCTCGTCGCGCAGGTAGCGGTCCATCCCCTCCCAGGTGGTGCCCACCTTGAGGTCAACCTCGAGCGGGACGTCGAGCGGCAGGGCCGCCTCCATGATCTCCTCGGCCAGGGTCGCCAGGGCGGGCAGCTCGTCGGCATCGGTCTCGAAGACGAGCTCGTCGTGGACCTGGAGCAGCATCCGCGAGCGCATCCGGCGCGCGCGCAGCGCCTCGTCGATGCGGATCATGGCGATCTTCATCCCGTCGGCCGCGGTGCCCTGGATCGGCATGTTGATCGCCATGCGCTCCCCTGCCGCGCGGAGCGCGCCGTTGCGCGCGGTCAGCTCGGGCAGGTAGCGGCGCCGTCCCAGCAGCGTGGTCACGTAGCCCTGGTCGCGGGCGCGGATCTTCATCTCCACGGTGTAGCGCCGGATCCCCTCGTAGGCGGCGAAGTAGTCGGCGATGAAGCGCTGCGCCTCCTCGCGCGGAATCTTCAGCCGGTCCGCCAGGCCGAAGTCCGACAGCCCGTAGGCGATGCCGTAGTTGATCATCTTCGCCACGCTGCGCTCCTTCGGGCCGACCTGCTCCGGCGCAAGGCCGAGGACGCGGGCCGCCGCGGCCAGGTGGATGTCGGAATGGGACGCGAAGTCGGCGCGCAGCCCCGGGTCGCCCGAAACGTGGGCCAGGATCCGCAGCTCCTGCTGGGAGTAGTCGGCGCCGAGCAGCAGCTTCCCCGGCGGGGCGACGAAGGCGCCGCGGATGCGGCGACCCATGGCCGTGCGGATCGGGATGTTCTGGAGGTTCGGATCGGTGCTCGAGATGCGCCCCGTGGCGGCGATCGCCTGCTGGTACGTGGTGTGGACGCGCCCCTCCGCGTCGACCAGCCCGGGCAGCGCGTCGACGTACGTCGACTTGATCTTCGAGACCTGGCGGTGCTCGAGGATGAGGGCGACGGCCTCGTGCCGCTCCTTCAGCTCCTCCAGGACCGATGCGTCGGTGCTGCGCCCGGTGCGCGTCCGCTTCGTGGCCGGCAGCCCCAGCTCGTCGAAGAGGACCGTCTCGAGCTGCTTGGGCGATCCGATGTTGAACTCGCGACCCACCAGCTCGTAGATCCGTGACTCGAGCCCGGCGAGCTGCGCGGCGAACTCGTCGCGCATCGCGGCCAGCGCGTCGAGGTCGAGCAGCACGCCGGCCAGCTCCATGCGCGCCAGCACCGGGACGAGCGGCATCTCGACCTCGGCGAACAGGTCGTAGAGCGACGCGTCGCGCAGCTCGTCCTCCAGCCCGGGCAGGGCGAGGAGCGCCACCATCGCCTCACCGGCGGCCCGGCGGGCGAGGCCCCGCTCCTCGGCGCCGGTCTCCGGCGCCTGCGGCCGCGGCGGCAGCTCGGCGCCGAAGCGGTTCGCGGCGAGGTCGTCGATCGTCTGCGAGCGGAGCGCGGGGTTGAGCATGTAGCTCGCCACCAGCGTGTCGAGGATCGGCCCGGCCAGGGAGACGCCCCGGTCCGCGGCGAAGGTCACCATCAGCTGCTTCACGTCGTGGCCGATGCGCTCCACGTCGTCGCGGGTGAACCACGCCGGCAGGCGCTCGATCGCCGCGCTGGTGGGGTCGCACGGCACGTACCAGCTGCTCCCGTCGCCGGCCGCCAGGGCGATCCCGTAGAGCGGCCGCTCGAGGGGGCGGCCGGCGCCCACGGCCCAGCCGAGCCCGACCCGCGGGCGCACCTCGAGCCAGGCGGCCAGCGCCTCGAGGTCCTCGGGGCTGCGGGCGACGCGCGGGTCGACGTGCTCGATCGCGCCGGCCGGGTCGGCCAGCGGGTCGGGCGCCGCGCGCGGTGGCGCGGCGCCATCGGTCTCGGGAGTGGCGGCGGGCGCATGCCCGCCCAGCAGGTCGAGGGAGAGCTGGAGGCCACCGCGGTCCGGCTCGAGCGGCTCGGGGCCGCTGCTGGCCAGCGTCGAGGGCGGCAGCCGGTCGATGAGTGACCGGAACTCGAGCTCGCGGAACCGCTGCGCCACGGCCCGTCGGTCGTAGCGCCCGGTGCGCCCCTCCTCCAGGTTGAGCTCGACCGGCAGGTCGGTCAGGATGCGGCCGATCTGGCGCGACAGGAACGCCGACTCGCGGTGCTCGGCCAGGCGGTCGCGGAGCTTTCCCTTCACCTCGTCGAGATGCTCGTAGATGGCGTCCAGCGTGCCGAACTGCTGGAGCAGGCTGATGGCCGTCTTCTCCCCCACCCCCGGGACGCCGGGGATGTTGTCCGAGGTGTCGCCCTTGAGCGCCTTGTAGTCGAGCATCTGGTCGGGGCGCAGCCCGTAGCGCTCGTGGACCTTCGCCTCGTCGTAGATGACGGTGGCCGCGACGCCCATCCGCGTCGTGAGGAGCCGCACGTGGTCGTCGACCAGCTGGAGGCCATCCAGGTCGCCCGACACGATCATGGTGTCGATCCCCGCCGCGGTCGCCTGCTTCGCCAGCGTGCCGATCACGTCGTCGGCCTCGTAGCCCTCCAGCTCGCGGACCGGCATCCCCATCATCCCGGCGATCTCGCGCACCAGCGGAAACTGGCTGCGCAGGTCGTCCGGCATGCCCGGCCGCCCGGCCTTGTACTCGGGGTAGGCGTCGAAGCGGAACTGCGGCTTCCCGAGGTCGAAGGTGACGATCGCGTAGTCCGGCCTCACGTCCTGCATCCCGCGCAGGACGATCTGGAGGAAGCCGAACGCGGCGTTCACCAGGGTCCCGTCGGACGTCGTCAGCGGCGGCAGCGCGAAGTAGCCGCGGTAGACGAGGCTGGGCCCGTCGATGAGCATCAGCAGGGGGCGACGGTCGGGCAACATCGGTCCGGTCAGTCTAGACCGATGCCACCCACGTAGAATCGGCACGATGCCTGATCGGCCGCCCTTCGACCCGTACGCCGTGCTCGGCGTCGAGCGTGACGCAACCCACCTCCAGGTGGCCCGCGCGCACCGCCGGCTGGCCAAGCGCTACCACCCCGACGTGCACCCCGAGCCGGACGGCGCCGCCCGCATGCGGCGCATCAACGAGGCGTGGCAGATCCTCTCCGATCGCACCCGGCGCAGCGCCTACGACACCGCGCACCCGGCGGCCGGCACCGCCGTCGGGGTGCCGTCCGGCGGCCACTGGGCGGGCAGCCGGCGCCCCGTGCGGACCTCGCCGCCGACGACCACGCGCACCTGGGCCTCGTGGCGCGCCACGGCCGACGAGACGCGGGCCGCCCCCAGGACGACCCGTGCGCCGGGCGAGGTGCCGATCCCGGTCACCCGCCGCCCGGTGCGCCCCGACTCGGGGCCGGCCACGTTCCGCGACTCGGGGCTGGCGGCGGTGCTCGTGGCGGCCGTGCTGGTCGCGCTGCTGCTCACGGCCATCGTGGCCGGGAAGCTCGGCAGCGTCTGAGGTCCGGGTTACGCGCCGGGGTACGCCGGGGGGTGCGGGGCGCGCGGAACGACCGTCCAGCGCAGCACGAGCGTCGCGATGAGCAGGATACCGCCCGCGATGGTCATCGCCAGCCACGGCGTCTGGCTGCCCTGCGAGCCGAGCGCCTCGACGCTCCCCGGCTCGTCCTCGTCATCGGTCGTGGCCACCGCCGGCGGCGAGGTTCCGTCGCCGACCGAGCCGCGATCCGCGGCGACACTGGCACCCGCGCTGTAGACCTCGGCGGCGCCATCGGTGGGGGCCTCGAGGCCGGTGTAAGCCGAGGGCCCGCCTTCGGCGCCCGCGGGAGCTCCCTGGTCGATGGCCCACAGGTCCGACGACGCGGGCAGGGCCGGCGTGGCCGCCATCCCGACCGAGCCGACGAGCACGAGCGCGGCGCCCGCAACCATCGCCGGGGCGAAGAGGCGTCGCACCAGACCGCTGAAGCCGGCCGCGGTGGCCGGCTCAGGCTCGACGGGCGGAATGAACTGCAGCCGGCGACTCGGGACGAGGTCGGGCAGCGCGGCAAGGGACGCGCGCAGCACGCGCAGGTCGGACACGAGCGGGGCGCATCGGTCACAGGCGGACACATGCGCGGCAAGCTCCGGATAGCCGTCGCCGGCCGCGAAGGCGGCCAGACGCTCGTCGTCGGGGTGCTGAAGGTGATCCATGGTCATCGGTCTGACGCCCTCATCCTCCGAAGAGTTCCCGATGCTCGGCGAGCAGCTCCCGAAGGCGGAGCCGCCCGCGGTGGATACGCGACTTGACCGTGCCGAGCGCGGACCGGGTCATCGCCGCCACCTCGTTGTAGTCCATCCCGTAGACGTCGCAGAGCACGACGGCGGTGCGCTGGTCCTCGGGCAGCCGGCGCAGCGCCACCTCGAGGTGCCGGTACATCTCGCCGCGCGCCGCCTCCGCGACCGGGTTAGGCGCGCTCGTGTCCGGCAGCTCCACCCCGCCCTCCTCCGGGTCCGGGAGGGCCTGTGAGGGGCGGCGCTGCTGGCGGCGCAGGATGTCATAGCTCGCGTTGGCCGTGATCTTCAGCAGCCACGAGCGGAAGATGCCGCCGCGGTAGCGGTCGATTGCCCCGTAGGCGTGGATGAACGCGTCCTGCACCGCGTCCGCCGCCTGGTCGGCATTGCCAAGCAGGCGCCACGCAAGGCCGTAGCAGGCGGACTGGTAGTGCTCCATCAGCCTGCCGAAGGCGGCGCGGTCGCCCTCCACGGCGCGCTGAACGATCGCCGCCTCGTCGTCGAGCGGCGCCGTGCGGCCACCGGTCTGTGCGGCCTGCGCCGTC
>DASSPJ010000080.1:0-10147 GCA_035699665.1 Candidatus Limnocylindria bacterium | reverse complement strand
CGGTTGATGGTCCCGACGAAGTAGCCGTTGGCCAGCGCGTGGCTGACCTGCTCGACGCGCCACAGGTACTCGGACAGGCCTCGCGAGGTGGCGGAGGGAATGAACACCAGCTCGGCCCCGTTGAGCCCCAGCGCCCGGGCGCCCTCCGGGAAGTGGCGGTCGTAGCAGATGTACACGCCGACCTTGCCGACCGCGGTGTCGAAGACCGGGTATCCCATGTTGCCCGGGCGGAAGTAGTACTTCTCCCAGAAGCCCTTGACGTGCGGGATGTGCGTCTTGCGGTACTTGCCGAGGTACGTCCCGTCGGCGTCGATGACCGCGGCGGTGTTGTAGTAGATGCCGGTGGTCTGGTCGTCCTCCTCGTACATCGGGACGATCAGCACCATGCCGGTCTCGCGCGCGAGCTCCTGCATGCGCCGGGTGGTCGGGCCGTCCGGGATGTGCTCGGTGTAGCTGAAGTACTGCGGGTCCTGGACCTGGCAGAAGTAGGGGCCGTAGAACAGCTCTTGGAAGCACATCACCTTCGCGCCCTGGGCCGCGGCCTCGCGCGCGTACGTCTCGTGCTTGGCGATCATCGATTCCTTGTCGCCGGTCCACTCCGCCTGCAGCAGTGCCGCGCGGACGATTCGCGCCATGCAATCGGTCCTCTTTGATGGAACTCGGATCCAGCCGTCGTCGTCTGGTTGAGGCCCGATACTCTACACCGGTGCCGATGACTCTCCAGACCCTCCGCGCGATCCCGGTCGCCGTCGTCGCGACGCTGCTGGCGACCGCGCCGACGTCCGCATCCTGCGCCATGCCGCCGTCGTTTCCCGAGCACCTCCGCTCGTCCGACGTCGTCTTCGTCGGACGCGTGATCAACCTCGAGAATCACGACCGGACGGCGACCTTCCAGGTCGAGGAGCAGTGGAGCGGTGCGGCGCTCCCGGCGAGCGTGACCGTGCTCGGCGGTCCGCCGGATGCGACCAGCGCCAGCTCGGTCGACCGCACGTTCGCGAAGGGCCGGTACCTCGTGGCGGCATCAGCGGCCGGCGCGACGCTCACCGACTCGGCGTGCAGCGCGACACGTCCCTGGACGGACGAGCTCGCCCAGTTCCGTCCGGCCGAGGTCCGCATCCCGCCGACCGCCGAGGAGCCGGATGGCGGCAGCGGCTCCTTCCCGTGGTTCCTGGGGGTGATCGCCGCCGTCGCGGTGGTCGCCGTCGCGGCGTTCACCCTCACCTCGTCCCGCAGGACGGCCTGACGCCCGCTACCCTCTCTGGCATGCCCTGGCAGCGGCGCGCCAAGATCGCCTTCATCGGTTCGCACTCGGTCCGCAAGTCGAACGCGGTGCACGCCTTCGCCTCGACCATCGGACGCGCCGGGCGCAGCGTCGAGGTCGGCCGCGAGGTGGTCCGCTTCAACCCCCTCGGCATCAACGAGGCGGCCACGCCGGAGGCCCAGCTGTGGGTCCTGATGGCGCAGGTCCAGCAGGAGCTCGAGCTGCGCAGCCGGGCCGAGGTGCTGGTCACCGATCGGTCCGTGGTCGACAACTTCGCGTACTTCCTGCGCGTGACCGATGGTGCCGACCCGTTCGACGTGGAGCCGCTGGTACGCCGCTGGGCGGGAACCTACGACCTCTCCGTCCGGCTCCTGCCCGACGTCGAGCTGCTGGCGGACGGCGTGCGCAGCACGAGCGACGCGTTCCGCGACGAGATCGAGGCGATCCTCGACCGGATCCTGCCCGACTACCTCCCCGCCGAGCGGCTGATCGAGGTACGCGCCAGCCAGGTGACCGCCGAGTTCGATTGGTGGGCCATCGCCGAGCGCCTGGCCGCGGTCGTCGGGGAGCCGCTGGTCGAGGGACAGCTGCGGGTGCCGATCGGCTGACGCACGTGTGCCGGGGGCCGCGCCCTGTGCGTCGGGCGCACGAACCGGCGGCGCACGGGCACCCCGGCCGTCGGGTGCTGCGTCGGACGCACGGTCCGTCGGAGGAACGGCTCCCTCGGGCACCCTGACGGCCTCGCCTTCGCCCGTTGGTGCGCCCCACGCACAGGCGCATCCACGGCCTTCTCAACGCCCCGCCCGGGTGGCAGAATGCCCGGCACCCGAGCCGTACCCAGCGGCGGGCGCTGCCCATGGAGGTACCGATGCTGCGGCCGCTGCGAGCCCTGTTCGCCGCCCCCTTCATCCGCCGCCTCGGCTTCCATGCGCGGCGCATCGGCTCGCAGGTCGACCGGCAGTTCTTCACCTCGCTGCTCACCGCGGTGGTCGGCTTCGTGGTCGTGGCGGCGGTGGCGGTCAGCCTGCTGGAGGAGGACAAGCGCACCGTCGGTGGCCTGGGGCGCTCGGTGTACTGGGCGGTGACCACCGTCATCGGCTCCGGCGACAGCAGCTACGTCACCACCGCCGGCGGCTACGTCGTCGGCTGGCTGCTGGCCTTCTTCGGGGTTGCCATCGTGGCCGCGATGACCGGCGCGGTGGTCGGATTCGTCATCGATTTCCTGCTCAAGGAGGGCCAGGGCATGGGCGCTGCGGGATTCCGCGATCACATCGTCGTCTGCGGCTGGAACACCACCGCGCGGGACCTCATCGCGGAGCTGCGCGGCGACGAGTTCGAGACCAAGGTGGTCGTGCTCCACGACAGCGAGCGCAACCCGGCCGGCGAGGGCGTGTACTTCGTGCGCGGTGACATCACCAGCACCGAGGACCTGGAGCGCGCCGGGATCCGCGAGGCGTCGTCGGCGATCGTGTTCCCCGTCGATCGGTCGAACGAGTCCGACATGCGCTCGATCCTGGCGGTCATGGCGATCGAGTCGATCGCGCCGGACGTGCGCACCGTTGTCGAGGCCAACAACCCGACCCACGTCGACCATTTCCGCCGCGCCGAGGCGGACGAGATCCTGGTCACCTCCCAGCTCGCGTCGCGGCTGCTCGCCCGCTCGGCGCTGTACCCGGGGCTGACCGGCCTGGTGACCGATATCGTCTCCGGCGGCGAGGGCTCCGAGCTGTACCGCGTGGCGCTGCCCGACGACTACGTCGGCCTCTCGATCGACGAGCTCTCCGCCAAGCTGCGCGGCGAGCACCGCGCCACCCTGCTGGCGGTGACGCGCGACGGGCACAGCCTCACCAACCCGGCGAGCGACTTCCGCCTCCAGGCCGGCGACGACGCGGTGGTGGTCGCCGAGGGGCTCGGCACGCTGCGCCCGCTCGAGCTTCAGCACGAGTAGTGACTCGGCGAGCGTGGGCTCGCTAGACGAGTAGTGACTCGGCGAGCGTGGGCTCGCTAGACTGGGGGCGAACCCCCGAGCGAATCATTCGCGGCGGCTGGCGGAGGGAGCCGGCGCCATGGATGAGGAGCACGACATGGTCACCCACTTCGGTCGCCGTCCGGCGGCCCTCGCCCTGCTCGCGAGCGCGGCGCTGGCGCTGAGCGCCTGCGCCCCGATCTCCAACGACGGTGCATCGGCCGGCCCGTCCGGCACGTCCGGCGGAGCCCCCGGCACGACGAACCTGTCGATCGCCACCGGCGGCACCGGCGGCGTCTATTACCCACTGGGCAACGGCCTGGCGACGGTCATCCGCGAGAACCTCGACGGCTACGACGCGGCGATCCAGGAGACGAACGCCTCGGTCGACAACATGCTGCTGATCGACAACGGCGGGGCGGACATCGCATTCAGCCTCGGCGACACCGCGGCCGACGCGGTGGCGGGCGTGGGGGAGGATTTCGAGGGCAGCCCCGTCTCCGCCTGCGCCCTGGGCCGGATCTACAACAACTACACCCAGCTCGTCGCCAGCACCGATGCGGGGATCGCCTCGGTCGATGACCTGGTGGGCAAGCGTGTCTCGCTCGGGGCGCCCGGGTCGGGCACCGAGGTGATCGCGCTGCGCATCCTCGAGGCTGCCGGCATCGATCCGGACGCCGATATCGAGCGACAGCAGCTCGCGGTCGACGAGACGGTCGCCGGCCTGCGCGACGGGACGATCGATGCCGGGTTCTGGTCCGGCGGGCTGCCGACCGGCGCGCTGGTCGACTACGCCACCACCGGCGAGATGGTCCTCGTCCCGACGGGCGAGTACGCCGACGCGATGCAGGAGGCGCACGGCGAGTACTACCTCGAGGAGCCGATCCCCGGCGGGACCTACGAGGGCATCGACGACGACGTCTCGACGGTCATCGTGCCGAACGTGCTGGTCGTCAACCCCGAGCGGATGGACGAGGCGCTCCAGACCGAGCTGACCCGCCTGCTGTTCGACCAGAAGCAGGCCCTGGTGGACACCCACCCGGCAGCCGACGAGATCGATCGGGAGACCGCGGCCGACGTCCCGTTCATGGACATCTGCCCCGGCGCCCAGGCCTACTACGACGAGTAGGTCCATGGACCGATGGCGAGGCCGGCGCACCGCCGGCCTCGCCCTGCTCACCCTCCTGCTGCTCACGGCCTCGTCGGCCGCGGCGGCGATCCGCCCGGCGCGGATCGTGGTGATCGTCGATGCACACGCGGTGGCGTCGCTGCCGCTGCCCGCGGACGGGCACGTCGCGCTGCGCTACCGCAACTCCGTCTATCGGTCCATCGCGGAGGAGCGCTTCGTGGCCGATGGCGGAATGCTGCGCCTGGTCGAGCTGGCGGCAGATGAGCTGGCGGTTCTCGACGAGTACTACAGCGCCACCCACATCGCCGCCGATGGCGACGGGCGAACGTTCCGCGGGAGTCCGGCCTATCCGTTGGCCGTGCCCAGCCTGACGATCGCCGCCACGGACCTCGGGGAGCGGACGCTCATCGTCGGCGACGCCGAGCTGGCACTGTGGCGCCTGGTGGACGACGCGGCACCATCGGTCACGCTGCGGGTGGAGAGCGGGCCGTGAGCACCGGCATGCAGCCGCGCTCCTCGGTCGACGAAGAGGCGCTGATCGCCGAATACGACGCCGAGAAGCCGGCCCGCCACCTGGCAGGGCTGCCCGGCCAGCTCGTCGCGGTCCTGGCCGTGGCCGTCTCGCTGCTCGCCCTGTGGTGGGTCTTCTCGCCCATCCCCGCGCAACGCTACCGCCCGCTCTTCCTGGGCGCCGTTCTGGCGCTCACCTTCCTCGTCTATCGCGGCTGGGGCCGCTCCCGCGCCGCGCGCGAGGGCGATGCGCCAGACAACCCGACCGCGGTGGACTGGCTCCTGGCGGCAGCCACGCTCGTCCCGTTCGCCTATGTCGTCCTGGATGCCGAGCGCTTCTTTCGCCGCTCCGTCTCGCCGGGCGAGCTCGACGTGCTCGTCGGCTCCGCGATCCTGCTGCTGACCCTCGAGGGCGCCCGGCGCACCGTCGGCTGGATCGTGCCGGCCATCGTCGGCGTGTTCCTGCTGTACGCCTACCTGGGTCCGCTCGTCCCGGCGCCCTTCAACACGGCCAGCTTCCCGTGGCCGGCGATCATCGGTCGCGAGGTGATGAGCACCGGTGGCATCTTCAGCGAGCCGCTGGCGGTCGCCGCGAGCTACCTGATCCTGTTCACGCTGTACGGCGCCGTCCTGGAGTACACCGGCGCAGCGCGCTTCTTCCTTGACGTGTCGTTCGCCGCCTTCGGCCAGTCGAACGCCGGGCCGGGCCGCACGGTGACGCTCGCCGGCTTCCTCCTCGGCACCGTCAGTGGCTCGGGCGTGGCCACCACGGTGACGCTGGGAGGCGTCTCATGGCCGATCCTGCGACGCGCCGGTTACCCGAAGGAGGAGGCCGGCGGCGTGCTGGCCGCCGCCGGCATCGGCGCCATCCTGTCGCCGCCCACGCTGGGAGCCGCCGCCTTCCTCATCGCCGAGATCCTGCGGGTGAGCTACCTGGAGGTGCTCCTCTGGGCGACCATCCCGACGCTCCTGTACTACCTGGGCATCGTGCTGGCCATCGAGATGGATGCGCGGCGCTACCGGACGCGTGCCGTGAAGGTCGAGACCCCGCCGCTCGGCCATCTGCTGCTGCGGTACGGCTACCACTTCAGCTCGCTGGTGGCGATCGTGGTCTTCCTGGCGATGGGCATGACCGCCTTCCGCGCCGTGGTCCTGGCCACGGCGCTCGCCGTCGCGCTCAGCTTCCTGGACCGCGAGCACTGGATGACCCCGCGCCGCGCCTGGGACGCGCTGGCGGCCGGCGCTCGTGGCGTGCTGCCGGTGGCGAGCGTCATGGCTGCGGCAGGGCTGATCGTGGGCGTCATGGGGCTCACCGGACTGGCGGCCAAGCTCGCCAGCATCATCGTCACCCTGGCGGCCGGGAACCTCGCGATCACCGCGCTCCTGTCGGCATTCGCGGTGCTGCTCCTGGGGCTGGCCGTCCCGGTGACGGCAAGCTTCATCATTGCCTACGCCGTGATCCGCCCGGCGCTCACCCAGCTCGGCGTCCCGCAGGAGGCTGCCGCCATGTTCGTCTTCTACTACGCGGTCCTCTCGGAGGTCTCGCCACCCACGGCCCTCTCGCCGTTCGCCGCCGCGGCGATCACCGGCGGCCGCCCGCTGAGGACCATGCTGCTCACCTGGAAGTACACGCTGCCCGCGTTCCTGGTGCCGTTCATCTTCGTCCTCGCTCCGGCCGGCTCGGGGCTCCTCCTCCAGGGCGAGTGGACGACCATCCTGTCCGCCTTCGTGGCCGCTGCCGTGGGGGTGGGCGGGCTGGCAGTGGCAACCGGGGCGTGGCTGCTCGGTCCGGCGGGCTGGCCGGAGCGGGTGCTGTTCGGTGCCGGCGGGGTGGTAATGCTCGTCCTGTCGCCGATCTTCGTGGGCATCGGGGCCGCCCTCATGGCGGCGGGCGCCGTGGTCCACCTGCTGGCGCGACGGCGCGCCGCGACGGGGCCGGCCTGATGGATCTGGGGCTTCGCGGCCGGACCGCACTCGTCGGCGGGGCGACCTCGGGACTGGGCCGCGCGACGGCCGAGGCGCTGGCCGCCGAGGGCTGCCGGCTGCTGCTCTGGTCGCGACGCGCGGACGCACTGGCGACGGTCGCGGACGAGCTGCGGAGCTCCCATGGCGTCGAGGTGGCCGTCGTCGCCGCCGATGCGACCGATCCCGGCGCCGCCGCGACCGTGGCCGATGCGGCCGAGGCGTTCGGGCCGGTGGCCGTGCTGGTCCTCAACGCCGGCGGCCCACCGGCGGCCGGGGCCAGCGAGACCGATGCGGCCGAGTGGGCGCGGTCGCTCCAGCTCCTGGCGATCACCCCGATCGACCTGGGGACGCGGCTGCTGCCCGGCATGCGGGAGCGCGGCTGGGGGCGGGTCATCGGCTTCCTGTCCAGCGGCGTGCGCCAGCCGATCCTCGACCTCGTTTACTCGAATGCCGGGCGCTCGGCCTTCGCTGCGTGGCTCAAGACCGCGGCGCGCACCGTCGCCGCCGACGGCGTGACCGTCAACGGCATCCTGCCCGGCCGCCTCTCGACGCCGCGCGTGGCGGCCCTGGACGCGGGTCGTGCCGAGCGCGAGGGACGCACGGAGGACGAGGTGCGCGCCGCGCACCTGGCGACCATCCCTGCCGGCCGCTACGGGCGCCCCGAGGAGCTCGCCGCGCTCGCCGCGTTCCTTGCCTCCGAACCCGCGTCGTACATCACCGGGCAGCTGATCGCCGTCGACGGCGGGCTCATCGCCGGCCTGTAGCATTCGCCGCATGGACGAGCGAGAGGCGGCCCTGCGCCGCGCTGCCGAGCTGGGCCTCGACTTCCTGCGCGGCCTCGGCGAGCGGCACGTCGGTCCGCGGGCGGATGCGGCAGCCATCCGCGAGCGCCTCGGCACGGTCCTGCCCGAGACGGGCACCGATGCGGTCCGCGTCGTCGAGGAACTGGCCGCGGCGGTGGATCCGGGCATCGTGGCATCGGTCGGGCCGCGCTACTACGGCTTCGTCGTCGGCGGGGCGCTGCCGGCCGCGGCGGGCGCGGACTGGCTCACCGGCGCGTGGAGCCAGAACGCGGCGTTGCATGCCGTCTCACCTGCCGCGGCGGCCGCGGAGCAGGTCGCCGGGGAGTGGATGCTCGATCTGCTGGGCCTCCCCGCCGACGCGAGCTTCGGCCTGCCGACCGGGGCGGGGCTGGGCAACGCCATCGGCCTGGCGGCCGGCCGCCACGCCGTGCTCGCGCGCGCCGGCTGGGACGTCGAGGCGCGCGGGCTCTATGGCGCCCCGGAGATCACGGTGGTGATGGGCGACGAGGCGCACGCCACGGTGCTCACCGCGCTCCAGTACTTGGGCCTCGGGCGGAATCGCGTGACCCGCATCCCGGCCGACGAGCAGGGGCGCATGCGCGCCGACGCGGCACGCGACGCCATCGCCGCCGCGCCCGGGCCGCTGCTGGTCGTCGCGCAGGCCGGCAACGTCAACACCGGCGCGTTCGACCCGCTCCCCGAGCTGGCCGACGCGGTCGCCGGACATCCCAACGCCTGGCTGCACATCGACGGCGCCTTCGGCCTGTGGGCCGCTGCGTCGCCCGCGCTGCGCCACCTGGTGGCGGGCGTGGAGCGCGCCGACTCCTGGTCGACCGATGCCCACAAGTGGCTCAACGTGGGCTACGACTGCGGGTTCGTCGCCACCCGCGACCCGGAGGCGCACCACGCGGCGATGTCGGCCAGCGCCTCGTACCTCATGCGCAGCGAGCAGCGCGAGAACTGGGAGTGGACGCTCGACAGCTCGCGCCGGGCGCGCGGGTTCACGCTGTACGCCGCGATCCGGTCGCTCGGCCGCGAGGGCGTGCAGGCGCTCGTCGAGCGCTGCTGCGCGCTGGCCCGGCGCATCGCCGATCGGCTGCGCGAGGCGGACGGCGTGGAGATCCTCAACGAGGTGGTGCTCAACCAGGTGCTGGTGCGCTTCGGCGATGACGCGCGCACCCGCGCCGTCATCGGTCAGGTGCAGGCGGACGGGACGGCCTGGATGGGCGGCACGACCTGGCACGGCGTGGCGGCCATGCGGATCAGCGTCTCGAACTGGTCGACCACGGAGGCCGATGCCGACCGCACCGCCGAGGCGATCCTGCGCGCGGCCGCCGCCTCGCGCTGACAGCAGGGCCATGCGGGGCGCCACTTCGGGCCATTCGGCTCCCGGCGCGGGGGCGGCCTTGTCCCTACCCTGCAAGGCATGCGCACGTTGCCACGGCTCCTGCTCCTGCCCGCCCTGGCCATGATCCTGGCCGCCTGCTCCACCGGCGACACGTCGCGCGAGGTGCGGACGGTTGTCGTGTCCATGTCGGATGAGATGCGCTACGACCCGGCCGAGTTCGACTTCTTCGTCGGGGAGACGGTGCGCTTCGAGGTCACCAACGCCGGCTCGCTGCGCCACGAGTTCTTCGTCTCGGATGTGGCCGGGCACGAAGAGCACGCCGCCGAGATGTCCGGCGGTGGGCATGGGTCGATGGGTGCTGACGAGCCCGGGCTGGTCAGCGTCGAGCCGGGCGACACCGAGTCCCTGGAATACACCTTCCAGGCAGCCGGCGAGCTGATGGCAGCCTGCCATGAGCCCGGGCACTACGAGGCGGGCATGGTCGCTCCGATCAGCGTTCATCCGCGGTCATGATCCCGACTCCCTGATTGCGTTCCGTCAGCCGGCGCTCCGGCGTGTCATGGTGAGCTGACGCGTTGCCACGGTGATGGCAGCTCAACCCGCCGCCGCACCGAGGATTCCCCGATGCACCACAGCGACCACGACATGAGCCACGGGCAGACGGTGGCGGTGGGCGACCGCGGCCGGCATGCGGTGCGCAACAAGCACGCCGGGCACGATCCCGATGCCTTCCGGCGCCAGTTCTGGGTCGTCCTGCTGCTCACCGTCCCGGTGGTCGTCTGGAGCGCCGAGGTCCAGCACTGGCTCGGCTACCACGCGCCGACCTTCCCGGGCTCGGAGTGGATCCCCGCCATCGGCGGAACGATCGTCTTCGGCTACGGCGGCAAGGTCTTCCTGGAGGGCGCGCGCACCGAGCTCCGTGCCCGCCAGCCGGGGATGATGACGCTCATCTCGCTGGCCATCGTGGTGGCCTTCATCGCGTCGTGGGCCGCGACGCTGGGCGTCTTCGAGGTGGACGTGTGGTGGGAGCTGGCCACGCTGATCACCGTCATGAGCCTCGGCCACTGGATCGAGATGCGCTCAGTCATGCAGGCCCAGGGCGCGCTCAGGGCGCTGGCCGAGCTGCTGCCTGACACCGCCGAGCGCGTCACCGCGTCCGGCGCGC
>DASSPJ010000079.1:0-2791 GCA_035699665.1 Candidatus Limnocylindria bacterium | reverse complement strand
CGCGAGGGATTGGCCCGTGGGGAGGACCATCCCGAGCGGAAGGACTAGCGATACCCGCCGGCCACGGCGTCGTGCGCTAAGGTCTGCGTCTGCGGAGGGGTGGCCGAGCGGCTGAAGGCAGCGGTCTTGAAAACCGCAGTGGGGCAACCCACCGGGGGTTCGAATCCCTCCCCCTCCGCCAGCCTTGACGCAGCCCTGAGGCGTCAGCCAGCCACGTCGTGCAGACGCCCCCAGGACCGCCCGTTCGGGCAATACTCGGGCAATGGATCTGAGCGCTGTCGCGGACGCGGTCGTCGCAGCCGCCGTGGTTGCCGGCGTCGCCTTCGGCATCATCGAGCTGCGCCATGCCACCCGCACGCGGCGCGATCAGGCGGCGGTGGACATCGTCCGCACGGTGCAGACCCAGGAGGTGCGCCGCGCGGTTGAGCGGGTCCTCAAGCTCCCCGATGACGTCGACCCCGACATCATCCGCGCCGATCAGGCGTTGCTCGACGCGGCACTCGCCGTGGACAGCGCCTGCGAGATGTGGGGCTCGATGGTCTTCGAGGGCGTCGTCGACCAGCACATGCTCGATCGCATGGTCGGTGGCTGGGTCCGCGGGACCTGGCGTCGCCTGCGCCGATGGATCGCGGCCGAACGCATCGACAACCAGAACCCGAACGTCGCGGAGTGGTGGCAATGGCTCTACGAGCGGCTCGAGGCGGATCCTGATCCCGGCAAGTCGCAGGCCGCCTACATCGCCTATCGAGGCCGCCGCTCGCGGTAGGAGGCCCGACCTTCGCGTGAACCCGCGGCACTACTCGTTGCCCAGAGGAACCTCGTGGTGGAGCCGGCAGCGCGCCTCGTAGGTCTCGTCGCCCATGCCACCGATCACGATGAGCGGCGAGTCGGCGGGTGCGGGAGCGCCGTCGATGAGCCGCTGCGTGCGGGTCGCGGGCTCGCCGCACACCATGCAGATGGCGGTCAGCTTCGTCACCTGGTCGGCGAGGGCCATGAGGCGCGGCATCGTCCCGAACGGCACGCCGCGGAAGTCGCGGTCGAGCCCGGTGACGAGGACCTGCTTGCCGGCGTCGGCGAGGCGCTCCACCACCTCGGGGAGCCGATCGTCGAAGAACTGCCCCTCCTCGATGGCGATGATGTCGGCATCGGCGGTGGCCGCCTCGATCTCCGACGAGTCGTCGACCGTGATGGCGTGGTGCTGGGCGCCGGAGCGCGAGACCACGGTCACCCGATCGGTGCGCGTGTCGAGGCGCGGCTTGACGAGCATCACGCGGCGGCCGGCGATGCTGAAGCGGCGCAGGAGGCGGAGCATCTCGTCGGTCTTGCCGCAGAACATGCAGCCGCAGATCACGTGGACCCAGCCGGCGGTGTAGAACATCGGTCCCGAGTCTACGCAGAAGCGACCGGGGTGGGCCGGGGCTGCCTGCGTCCCACCGTGTGCGCGGTGGCGCACGTAACCACCACCTTGGGGCCGATTCTGACCGCCGTGTGCGCGGTGGCGCACAGCGCGGTCACGATGCGCCGCGTAACGGCCTGAACTTCGTGGATACGTGCGCGGGGGCGCAACGGCTCGCGCCCCGGGGAGGGCGAGGCGACGTTAGTCGCCGACGATCGCGACCTCGGTCGCGGACACCCCCAGCTCGGCGGCCAGCGCCTCGCGCAGCACGTCCGCCGCCCCGGCCGAGCCGGTCAGCCGCCGCAGCGCCTCGGCCGCACCGGCCAGGAAGGCGGCCTGCCCGTTGGCAACCGTCCCACCACGCTCCTTGGCCGCGCGCATGAGCGGCGTGGCGCCGCCGTGCAGCACCAGGTCGAGGACCCACATGCCCTCGGGCAGCAGCTCCTGCGGGACGGGCGAGCCGTCGCGGTCCCCGAGCCCGCTGGCGTTGACCAGCAGCGGCGCCTTGGTGAGCTCCGCCTCGAGGATGGCGTCGTGCCACGGGCGAGCGCGCAGCTCCATGTGGCGCGCGCTGCGACCGAGGTGCGTGACCAGCGCCTCGGCCTTGTGGAGGTGCCGATTGAAGACGGTGACGCGCTGCATGCCCGACTGGATCAGCACCGCCACCGCGGCGCGCGCCCCGCCGCCCGCGCCGAGCACGATCGCCGAGCGCGGCCACTTGCCCTGCACCTTGGGCAGGATCGCGGCGAGGCCTGTTCGGATGCCGTCGAGGTCGCTGTTGTAGCCCCGCAGCTTGGCGCCGTCGCGGACCACGATGTTCACCGCGCCCGATGCCCGCGCGTCGTCGGAGAGGGCGTCCAGCAGCGTCGCCGCCTTCTCCTTGTGGGGTGCCGCCACCAGGGCGCCCAGGACGTCGGCGGCGCGCAGGGCGGCGATCGCATCGGGAAGCTGGTGGGGCCGCGTCGGCGCTCGCTCGAGCTCCACGTCGGCACCCGCCGCGGCCAGGCCGGCGCGGAGCACGGCCTCCAGCGGGGAGGCGTCCTGGGAGAGTCCGATGATGGGTAGGCGCTGCACGGATAGCGGTCTTTCTGATGGGCGGTGGAAGGCTGGCGGAGGCGTACGCGATACCCGGCGCGGGGCCAGGTGGGGAGGTCGTCGCGGCGACCGCCCCATGCTATCATCGGCGCCGTTCGCGGAGAGGTCGCATAGTGGCCTAGTGCGGCGGTTTGCTAAACCGTTGAAGGGGGTAAACCTCTTCCGAGGGTTCGAATCCCTCCCTCTCCGCCACCGATCCGCCCCGCACGGATCCGGTCGCACGGGTGCCCGTAGCTCAGTGGATAGAGCGTTAGGTTGCGGACCTAAAGGTCGGAGGTTCGAGTCCTCTCGGGCACGCCA
>DASSPJ010000078.1:0-29738 GCA_035699665.1 Candidatus Limnocylindria bacterium | reverse complement strand
CCAGGCGCTGCTGGCCGCGGCATTCCTCGCCGAGCTGACCGGCGACCTGCCGACCGCCGAGCGCTGGGCCGTCGAAGCCCTGGCGCTCCACCGAGCGCTTGGCGACCCCGTCGGCGAGGCCGTCGCCAAGCATCAGATGGGCTACCACGCGGCCGAGGCCGCCGATTGGCCGCGGGCGCGCGACCTGCTCGAGGAGTCACTTGCCACGTTCCGTGAGCATGGCCGCCGCAACGATGTCCTGGCCGCCACCCGCACCCTGGCCTGGGTCTACGACGAGCTGGGCGACCGCGACCGATCCCGGGCTCTGAGCCAGCGCAATCTGGCCGAGGCGCGCAGCCTGGGCGATCGGGTCATCGAGGCGACGACGCTGGGCTCGATCACGAGCATGTTCACCCTCCCCGACGGTGACCTCGAGACGGCGCGCCAGGACCTGCAGGCCGCGATGCGGATCTGGGTCGAGCTGGGAGACCGCATCGCCCAGACCACGGACATCGGCCGTTTCGTCGACCTGCTGCTCGTCGGCGGTGAGGAGGAGCTGGCGGCGCGCCTGTTGGCCAGCTCCGTGCGCGAGCGGGCCGAGCTGGGTGCGGCCGAGCAATGGGTCGAGCGCTACAACGCTGAGCGGCGCCTGCGGCTGGAGGAGCGTCTCGGGCCCGACCGCTTCGCAGCGGCCTGGGAGGCGGGCACCGCCATGCCGCTCGACGAGGCGGTGCGCCGCGCGCTCGACGCCTGATGCGGCCATCGGTCGAGCGCCACGAGTGGCGCCATCGATGAATCGGCGGTCTGACGCCTGCGCGCGGTACCCGGGCCACGTACCGACGATTCATCGATCGGGGTGACGCCCGGGAAGGCTCGGGTGGCCATCGCGGGCTACGCATGCACCGATGCATCGAAGGGGCGTAGCCCTCGACCGCCATGGAGGCGTCACTCCCGCGATGCATCGAAGGCGGCTCCGACGGGCCGCCGACGGCTGGTACGCTGTCGAGCCCTATGAGCATCCAGCGCGTCTACGTCATCGGTGCCGGCCTGATGGGCCACGGCATCGCCCAGGTCAGTGCCGCCGCCGGGAAGCAGGTCACCCTCGCCGACCGCACCGCCGAGCTCGCGCAGAAGGGCCGGGACCGTATCGCCGGCAACCTGGCGCGCCAGGTGGACAAGGGCAAGCTCGAGCCGTCGGCGGTGGACGAGCTGATGGGTCGCATCGGTACCGCGATCGGCACCGCTGGCGTGGCGGGCCATGACATCGTGATCGAGGCGGTCTTCGAGGACGAGGCGCTCAAGCGCGAGACCTGGGAGGCCGTGTCGGCCGGGGCGGACGCCGACACCATCTTCGCCAGCAACACGAGCAGCATCAGCATCACCGGCCTCGCGACGGCCACCGACCGCGCGGCGCGGTTCATCGGCCTGCACTTCTTCTCGCCGGTCCCGGTCATGAAGCTGATCGAGATCATCCGCGGCCTGGAGACCGATGACGCGACGTACCAGGCCTGCCGCGCCTTCGCGGAGGAGCTCGGCAAGACGGTGATCGAGTCGAAGGACATGCCCGGCTTCCTGGTCAACCGCATGCTCGGCCCGTTCATCAACGAGGCCGTCTTTGCGCTCATGGAGTCGACCGGCACGGCCGACGACATCGACACCGGGGCGCGGCTCGGCCTCAACCACCCGATGGGCCCACTCGAGCTCTCCGACTTCATCGGCAACGACGTGATGCTCGGGGTGATGGACGTGCTGTACCGCGGCTTCGGGGACCCGAAGTTCCGTGCCGCGCCGCTGCTGCGCCAGATGGTCACCGCCGGCCACCTGGGCCGCAAGACGGGGCGTGGCTTCTACCGGTACGACGAGAAGGGCAACCGGGTCGGCTGATGGCCTCCGGTGGCGCGCATCGGGACCCGTTCGCCCTCACCGAGGAGGAGCGGACCGTGCGCGACACGGTGCGCGCCTTTGCTCGGGCGCGCCTGGAGCCGACCGCCGCGCAGCGCGACGAGGAGGAGCGCTACGATCGCGCCCTCTTCACCGGCATGGCGGAGATCGGGTTGGCCGGGCTGCCGTACCCGGAGTCGCACGGCGGCGCGGGGATGGGGACCTTCCCCTGGGTCGTGGCGCTCGAGGAGGTCGCCGCGGCGGACATGGGGATGGCGGTCTCGCTGTCGGTGCACATCCTGGCCCAGCTGCCGATCATCTCCTTCGGGACCGATGCCCAGAAGGACCGCTTCCTGCCGCGCATGACCGCCGGCGAGTGGCTCGGCGCCTTCGCGCTCACCGAGCCCGGCGCGGGCTCGGACGCCGCCGCGCTGGCGCTCACCGCGCGCCGCGACGGGGACGACTACCTCCTCGACGGCACGAAGATCTGGATCACCAACGGCGCGGATGCCGAGGTGACGATCGTGTTCGCGACCGTCGACCGCGCCAGGGGCCGCGACGGGATCACCGCCTTCGTCGTGGAGCGCGACACGCCCGGCTTCCGGGTGGCGGGGCACGAGCGGAAGATGGGGATCCGCGACACGGTGAGCGCCGAGCTGGTCTTCGAGGGCGCCCGGGTGCCGGCCGCCAACCGGCTCGGCGACGAGGGGTCCGGGCTGAAGGTCGCCCTCTCGGCGCTCGGAGCGGGGCGCATCAGCATCGCCGCCTGCTGCGTCGGGCTGGCGCGGGCCGCCCTGGAGCACGCGGTCCGCTACGCGGCCGAGCGGAAGCAGTTCGGGCGCCCGATCGCCGACCAGGAGATGATCCAGGCCCTGCTCGCCGAGATGGCGGCCGGCGTCGAGGCGGCGCGGCTCCTGACCTGGCGCGCGGCGCGGCTGCGCGATGCCGGACAGCCGATCAACGCGGCTTCGAGCATGGCCAAATGGATCGCCTCCGACACGGCCATGCGGGTGGCCACCGACGCCGTGCAGGTCTACGGTGGCGCCGGCTACAGCCGCGACAACCCGGTCGAGCGGTTCATGCGCGACGCGAAGGGCGCGCAGATCTACGAGGGGACCAACCAGATCCACCGGCTCATCATCGCCCAGCAGCTGATCGACGAGGCCAGGCGATCGTCCTGACCGCGCACATGGAGGCCACGCCCAGATGACGACCCAACCTGCGCCCACCGCCACCGATCAGGACGCCGTCGCGTCCGGCCCGCGCCGCCTGGAGACCGATCTCGAGCCGCTTGACATCCCCGCCGAGCTGCGCGCCGACTCGCTCGTCGACCTCGTGCACCGCACGGTGAAGCGCCAGCCGAACAAGGAGGCGCTGCGCTGGAAGCTACCCCGCACCCGGCGCCAGATGGGCGCCACCGAGCCCGAGGAGGAGAGCGCCGCGGAGTGGCGCTCGATCACCTACCGCGAGATGTGGGACTGGGTCACGCAGGTCGCCCTGGGGTTGGCGCACCTCGGGATCCGCGACGGCGATGCGGTCTGCATCATGAGCCGTACCCGGCCCGCCTGGCTGACCGCGGACCTCGGCGCCATGTCGCTCGGCGCCATCACCTGCCCGATCTACCCGTCGTCGGAGCCGGGCCAGGCCGCGTACGTCATCAACAACGTCGGGGCCAGGGCGATCTTCGTCGAGAACCAGCAGCAGTGGGCCAAGATCGAGAAGGTCCGCGCCGAGTGCCCGACGCTCGAGCACGTGATCGTCATCGAGGACCGCGGCAAGCTGCCCAACGGAGCGGTGAGCTTCGACCACATCTTCGACCTCGCCGACGCGGAGCCCGGCGAAGTGAAGGAGTGGGAGCGCCGCTGGCGCGAGTTCGACCGCGAGCGGGTGGCGACCATCGTCCACACTTCCGGTACGACCGCCAACCCCAAGGGCGTGGTGCTGACCCACGGCAACGTGCTCCACAACTTCGAGGCGGGGATCCAGGCGGTCGATTTCAACGAGGACGACCTGTTCCTCTCGTTCCTGCCCCTCTCCCACATGACCGAGCGCGCGGCCGGCCAGGTGGTCCCGCTGGGGCGCGGCTGCACGATCGCCTACGCGGAGCCGATGATCGAGCGCCTGGCGGCGAACATGGCCGAGGTGCGGCCGACCGTCATGGTCGCCGTGCCGCGCCTGTACGAGCGGCTCTACGCGCGCGTCCTCTCCACCGTCGAGGCGTCCCCGCCGCTCCGGCAGAAGATCTTCTTCTGGGCCCAGGGTCTCGGGCGCCAGCACTACCAGAACCACCTCGATGGGACGAGCGACTCGCCATGGCTGGCGATCCAGCTGGCGCTCGCCAAGCGCCTGGTCTTCGACAAGATCCGCGCGCGGACCGGCGGTCGCGTCCGCTACTTCGTGTCGGGCGGGGCGCCGCTGTCGCGCGAGGTGGGGGAGTTCTTCTACGCCATGGGGATGCTGATCCTCGAGGGCTATGGCCTCACCGAGACCGCTCCGCTGCTCTCCATCAACCGCCCCGATGACTTCAAGTTCGGCACGGTCGGGAAGCCGGTCGCCGAGACGCAGGTCCGCATCGATTCCGGCACGGGCGAGATCCTCGCCCGGGGGCCGCAGGTGATGGTCGGCTATCACAACCAGCCCGAGGAGACCGCCAGGGTCATCGACCCCGACGGCTGGTTCCACACCGGCGACATCGGTGAGCTGGACGATATCGGTCGCATCAAGATCACCGATCGGCTCAAGAACATCATCGTGCTCGCCAACGGCAAGAACATCGCGCCGGCGCCGCTGGAGATCGCGATGGTGACCAGCAAGTACATCGCTCAGGCGGTGGTGCTCGGCGACGGGCAGCCGTACACCGGCGCGCTCATCGTCCCCGACTTCGAGGAGCTGGGAACCTGGGCTGCCCAGAACGGCCTGGCCGAGATGCCGCCCGAGCAGCTGGTCACCGAGCGCGCGGTGGTGAAGCTCGTCGAGGGCGAGGTGCGGCGGCTGCTGGACGACTTCGCGAACTACGAGCGCCCGCGCCGGGTCGCCCTGCTGCCTCGCCTGCTCTCCGAGGAGGACGGGGAGCTGACGCCGTCGCTGAAGGTCAAGCTGCGGGTCGTCAAGGAGCGCTACGCGGACCAGATCGCATACCTGTTCGACGAGGCTGACGCCAGGGACTAGACCGATGGAGTCGCCGAGCGCACGGCGATGGATCGGCGAAACGACGCCGCAGCTCGCCCTCCGGCGCACGTGCTTCGATGGATCGGCGGTCCGTGAGCGTGAGCCGCGCCGGGCGGCGCGACCTGTGCGGCGCCACCGCCGACATATCGGAACAACGGCACCGGAACTCGTGCCCGGGCGCGTTTCCGCCGACAGGTCGGCGGCTGACCCGCGACGGCCGCCGGCCGCCGACCCGGTTTGGGCCGACGGCCGTCAAGATGGGGGGACGTCAGCGAGCCCGCTCGTCCATCCCCACGGCGATCTGCCGCAGCCGCTCCGCGTCATCGGCGCTCACACGCGCGACATCCACGGCCACGGCGGCCAGCAGCAGGTTGCCGGCACGCCATACATAGATCTCCGCCGCGGCAAACTCATACGCCGGGCCGGCGTAGTGCACCGCCTCGTCACCGAGCCCGAGCGCGGCGGGGACCTCGGGCGTCAGGGCCCAGCCGTCTGCCGCCTCGTGCTCGTTGACCAGGACGTCGAAGGCGGCGTCCGCCGCCGCGGTCGTGTCGTACAGCGCGCTCCAGGTGACGAAGCCCCCGGCCTCGGTGCTGTTCAGGTTGGTCATCAGCGCATCGACGAAGCCGTCCGCCGGCATGACCGGGCCGCCCGGCCTGAACGGAGTGTTCAGCGCTTCCCTCCCGGTGGTCGTTGCGTCCACGGTCAGACCGTCGGGAGCGTTCGCCTCGGTCAGGATGATGCTCGGCAGATCGGCCGCGGTGAACGCGCGCGGCGTGGGGGTCGGTGTGGTCGGGTTCCCGATGCCGGGGCCGAAGAGCTGGAATGCGGCGGCGGCCACCAGGACCACCGCGGCGACGCCGAGGATCGGCGCCGCAGGCTTGAGGTTCATGAGGAGTCCCTCCAGCGATGCCAGCCAGGCACCGCGTTGAGCGGTGCGCTCCACATCGTCGAGAGCCGCCCAGACGAATCGCTCGGGTGCCCGATCGGCTCCGTCGTCGAGCCACACCCTCAGGGTCTGATCGAAGTCCCGTTCGCGCTTCATGCCATGCGCCCCTCTCGGGTGGTGGGCCGCGCATCCGCCTCGATGGCGGAGCGCAGCGCGCGCTTTGCGTAGTGCAGGCGAGAGCGCACGGTGCCCACCGGCACGTGCGTGATCTCGGCGATTTGAGGCAGGGTCAGGTCGCGGTAGTACTGCAGCACGATCACCGTTCGCTGCTCTACCGGGAGCCGCCGGAAGGCGCGTTCGAGCTGCTCCCGGTCGGCGACCGAGAGGGCAGGATCGTCCGCCGCGCCATCGGTCGACAGCAGGTTGAGCTCGGGTGCCTGCCGCTGCCGCTTGCGCAGCTCGTCGTGGCAGGCCCTGACCAGCACCCGGTAGGCCCATCCCTCGATGAGGTCCGGGTCCCGCAGTGACGGCAGGTCGCGCCAGATGCGAAGGAGCGTCACCTGGAGCGCGTCGCCGGCAGAGTCGAAGTCGCGCAGGATCCTGTGCGCCACCGCGAACAGGCGGTCGCTCAGCTCGAAGGCGAGGCTGGTGAATGCCTCCCGTTCGCCGCGTTGCGCCCGCTCCACCAGAGACCGGTCCATCACTCCCTCCGTGGTGAAGCCGATGTGGCTCCACTCAGAGGGTATGGCGTCGTGGCATGGCTTCCCGGTTCGATCTGCGTCGTGGGGCCGCACGCGCTCGCCTCGATTCGGTGTCGGCGCCACGGCGATTGATCGGTGCGATGGCACCCCGGCTCGTCATCGGGCGCGGGCCGCCGGCAGGGGCGGCGGCAGTCGCGCCGGCCGCGACGTACCATGACCCGCATGCGTGATGTCTTCATCCTCTCCGCCGCCCGCACCCCGATCGGCAGATTCGGCGGCGGCCTTGCCACCACCCCCGCCACCGACCTCGGCGCGACCGCCATCCGCGCCGCGGTCGAGCGGTCGGGGATCGACCCGGCGACGGTCGACGAGGCGATCATGGGCCAGGTCATCCAGGCCGGCGCCGGGCAGGCGCCGGCGCGCCAGGCGGCGCTGAAGGGCGGCCTGCCGGAGGGCGTGAGCGCCACGACCATCAACAAGGTCTGTGGCTCCGGCCTCAAGGCGGTGATGCTGGGCGCGGCGGCCATCCGCGCCGGTGACGCGAACGTCATCGTGGCCGGTGGGATGGAGAACATGAACCTGGGGCCGTACCTTCTCCCCGGCGCGCGCGCCGGCTACAGGCTCGGCAACCAGACCATCGTCGACAGCACGGTGCACGACGGCCTGTGGTGCTCGAGCTGCGACGTGCACATGGGCATCCACGCCGAGCGCGTGGCGGCCAAGCACGACGTGACCCGCGAGGCCCAGGACGCCTTCGCGCTGCGCTCCCACGAGCGCGCGCTGGCGGCAATCGACTCGGGCGCCTTCGACGCCGAGCTGGTCCCCGTGACCGTCACCGGCAAGAAGGGCCCCGAGACGATCAGCGTCGACGAGAACCCGCGCCGCGACTCGTCCGCCGAGGCGCTGAACAGGCTCAAGCCGGCCTTCCAGCCCGATGGTGGAACCGTCACCGCCGGCAACGCGCCGGGCATCACCGACGGCGCGGCCGCTCTCGTCCTCGCCGCCGAGGACGCCCTCGACGGCGCCACCCCGCTGGCGCGCATCACCGCCTATGCCCAGGCCGATGTCGCCCCCGAATGGCTCTTCGAGGCGCCGATCCACGGTGTGCGCCGCCTCATCGAGAAGGTCGGCGGCAGCGTCGACGACTTCGACCTGATCGAGATCAACGAGGCCTTCGCCGCGCAGGTGCTGGCCGACGGCAACGAGCTCGGCTTCGACTGGGACCGCGTCAACGTCAACGGCGGCGCCATCGCGCTGGGCCATCCCATCGGTGCGTCCGGGGCGCGGGTGCTGACCACGCTGATCCACGCCCTGCGAGCGCGCGGCGGCCGCAAGGGCCTCGCCACCCTCTGCCTGGGCGGCGGCGGAGCGGTGGCCATGGCGGTCGAGCTCGTCTGAGCTGCGTGACGAGGCGGGCGAGCGGTTCGCCGCCGGTTGGTGCCGGGCCGGGACTGCCATTGGTGGGCGCTCACCCGGCTTGCTGGCGCGCCCTCTTCCCGTTCCCTTCATTGATCGGTGCGTTTGACGCCTGGCAGCCGTCCATGGGCTACGTCCATACGTTTCATCGGTGCGTCTGACGCCTGGGAGGCCAGGACCCGGCCGTCTGGGCTACAGGCACACCGATGAATCGTAGAGGTGACGCCTCACGGGGGCTTGAGGCGTCAAACCGCCGATTCATCGGTAGAGGGAGGCGGTGGCGGCACGCGGCGGAAGCCGGGGCACGTGGCGTGAGACATCGGTACGGGTGACGCGGCGGACGCCTGCGCTACACTTCCAAACCGTCCGCGACCAGGCCTGCCTCCGCCATGATCATTGACGGCGCGTAGAGGCGCTCGGGTCGCCCGATTCGACTTTCTGAGGAGGCTAGCTGCGGCTCATGGCCAGCAAACAACCGGTCGCCGAGGCGCCGAACATCTGGGCGGTCGCCCAGCAGCAGTTCGATCACGCGGCTGACAAGCTCGACCTCGACGACGGCATGCGCCGTGTCCTGCGCGTCCCCCAGCGGGAGCTGACCGTCAACTTCCCGGTCACCATGGACGACGGCCACGTGGAGGTCTTCACCGGCTACCGCGTCCAGCACAACGTCAGCCGCGGCCCGGGCAAGGGCGGCATCCGCTACCACCAGGACGTGACCATCGACGAGGTGCGCGCCCTGGCGATGTGGATGAGCTGGAAGTGCGCGGTCGTCAACATCCCCTACGGCGGCGCGAAGGGCGGCGTGATCGTCGACCCCAAGAAGCTGTCGATCCGCGAGGTGGAGGGGCTGACCCGCCGCTTCACGACCGAGATCAGTCCGCTCATCGGTCCGGACCGCGACATCCCGGCCCCCGACGTCAACACCAACGCGCAGACCATGGCCTGGATCATGGACACCTACTCCATGCACCACGGCTACACCATCAGCGGGGTGGTGACCGGCAAGCCGATCGCGGTCGGCGGGTCGCTCGGACGCAACGAGGCCACCGCCCGCGGCGCGGTCTTCACCCTCCAGCAGTGGGCCAGGGCCACCGACACGCCGCTGGAGGGGGCACGGGTGGCGATCCAGGGCTACGGCAACGCCGGCAGCATCGCCGCCACCCTGCTCGCCGCGGAGGGCGCCACCATCGTGGCGGTGAGCGACTCCACGGGCGGCATCCACGCCCCCGGCGGGCTCGACCCGGCCAAGGTGAGCGCCTGGAAGCAGGAGCACGGCACGGTGGTCGGCTTCCCGCGGGCCGATGACGTCAGCAACCGCGAGATCCTCGAGGTCGACTGCGACATCCTCGTCCCGGCCGCCCTCGAGAACCAGATCACGCGGCAGAACGCCCCGCACATCCGGGCCAAGGTGGTTGCCGAGGCGGCCAACGGCCCGACGACCCCCGAGGCGGACGAGATCCTCTTCGACCGCGGCATCTTCCTGATCCCGGACATCCTCTGCAACGCCGGCGGCGTGACCGTCAGCTACTTCGAGTGGGTCCAGGACATGCAGAGCTTCTTCTGGAGCGAGGACCGCATCAACGAGAGCCTCCACGAGATCATGGATCGCGCCTTCGAGGCGGTGCACGCCATGAGCGACAAGCACGGCGTCGACATGCGCACCGCGGCCTACATGGTGGCCGTGGCCCGCGTGGCCGAGGCGACCATGCTTCGCGGCCTCTACCCCTAGACTCGAGCCCACAGACCGATGCGGGCGCCGGACCCCGGCGCCCGTCTCCATCGGCACACGAAAGGCTACGGCTGCGCGATGCTCGATCACGAAGAGCGCTTCCTGTTCCGCGAGGAGATCCTCAACCTGGCGAATGCGCTGGCCGACGTGAACGCGCTCGACAACGTCGAGGACCTGCTCGCCGAGGTGACCACCTCGCCGCGCTTCGACTCCGACGTGTTCACCCTCGAGCGCTCGCTGCAGGTGATGCTCGGCGGCCGCGCCGGCTCGACCCTGGTCGGGCTGCTGACCGTCGACCGCGAGGTGTTCGAGGAGATCGGCGAGATGGGCCTGCCGCCCGAGGTCCATGAGCGGATCGTGGGCTGGCGGGCCCGCTTCGGGCTGGCCATCGACAACGCGCTCAACTTCCTCAACAACCCCGACGGGATCCAGGGGCACAACTTCGGCACCCAGGTCAACCATGCGGAGTCGGGAACGACGCTCCAGGGCCGCCTGACGCTGGTGCGCTACAACAACGAGCCGCAGTTCTTCATCGCCGACGCGGACGTGCTGCTCAGCATGGCGGCCGACATGATGGAGCGCCTCGGCGAGCACCTCGCGCCGGAGATGGTCGAGCGCGAGCTGGTGACGCGGCTGCGCGAGGCGGTCGACCTCATCGAGCGTCGCAGCTCGGCGCGCTCCTAGGCTCGGCGCGGTGACGCGCCGCGTCTTCCTGGCCGCCACGGGCCAGAACCGGGGCAAGACGACCACCAGCCTGGGCATCATCGCCGCCTTCCGGCGGGAGGGGCTGGCGCTCGGCTTCGTCAAGCCGGTCGGGCAGCGCACGCTCCTCGTCGAGGGGGTGCGCGCCGACGAGGACGCGGTGCTGATGAAGGAGGTGTTCGACCTCCCCGACGCGCTCAACGACATGAGCCCGGTGACGCTGCCGCGGCACTTCACCACCGACTACGTGATGGGGCGCATCACCGCCGACCTCGGGGCGCAGGTCGAAGCGGCCTTCGCGCACGTCGCCGCCGGCAAGGACCTGGTGGTCATCGAGGGGACCGGGCACGCCGGTGTCGGCGCGGTGGTGGGCCTCTCCAACGCGCGCGCCGCGCGCCTGCTCGACGCCCCGGTGGTCGTCGTCAGCGAGGGCGGGGTCGGGCGGCCGATCGACGAGATCGTGCTCAACGTGGCGCTGTTCACGGCCCACGGGGTGCGCGTCGCCGGGGCGGTGGTCAACAAGGTCGACATCGATGGCCGGCCGGAGCTTCCCGAGATCCTGCGCACCGGGCTCGCCCAGCACGGCGTGCCGCTCATCGGCTGCATCGGCTATTCGGAGTTCCTCGCCAACCCGTCGCTCGAGCTGATCGACACGCACCTCGACGGCGAGCTGCTCGCCGGGGAGGCGGCGCCGAACCGCATCATCGGCCAGGTCGCGATCGGCGCCATGCGCCCGGACCACGCGGTAGAGCTGCTGCGCGACCGGACGCTGCTCATCACGCCGGGCGACCGCGAGGACCTGCTGCGGGCTGCCCTGGCGCTCAACCGCGCCGTCGCGCCCGACCCGCCGCGCGTGACGGGCATCGTGCTCACCGGCGGCTTCCGCCCGCCGGACGAGCTGCTCGCCGAGCTGCGCGCCGCCGACCTGTTCACGTTCCTGGTCGGGAGCGACACGTACCGCACGGCACGCGCGGTGGACGAGATCCTCGTCAAGACGCACCCGTCGGACACCGAGAAGATCGCCACCATCATCGATCTGGTCGGAGAAGCGATCGACGTGGACGAGCTGCTCGAGCGGCTCTGAGACGCGCGACGGAGGCATGAAGAAGGGGAGACCGGACGCGGGCACTCGCCGGTCTCCCCTGATGACCGCGACGCGCCCGGCACAGGGCCGGGGTCGCGGTGACAGCCGGATCATAGGGCCACCCACCCCGGCGTCACTAGTACTTTCGCGTGCGGTTGCTACGCCACGTCCCAGGCGAGCGGCATGACGTCGGTGAGGCGGGTGCGGCCGATCCAGGCGGCCACCATGGCGAGCGCCGGACCGGTCACGCGCTGGAGCTCCGCCAGGCTGTGCGCATCGGCCACCGCGACGTAGTCGGTGCGCGCCCGCGGCTCGGCGGCGAGGATCTCGGTCATGCGCGCCCGGAGCACCTCCGCCGAGCGCTCGCCGCCGTCGTACGCGTGCTGCGCCGCGTTGACCGCCGCGTGCAGGCAGGTCGCGGCGTGGCGATCCTCGATCGAGAGGCGCGCGTTGGCGCTCGACAGCGCGAGACCGTCGGGGTCGCGGATGGTCGGGCACACCACCAGCTCCACGTTGAGGAACAGGTCGCGCAGCATGCGGCGCAGCACGACGACCTGCTGGGCGTGCTTCTGCCCGACGTAGACGTGGGCGGGCCCGGTGAGATGGATCAGCTTCATCATCACCGTCGTCAGGCCGTCGAGATGGCCGGGACGCGAGGCGCCCTCGAGCTGGCGCGTCAGCCCCTCGACCGTGACGCGGGTCAGGTCATCGGACCGGAAGAGCGTGGCGACCGACGGCAGGAAGACGATGTCGGTGCCGGCGCTCTCGAGCAGCGCCAGGTCGCGCGGCAGGTCGCGCGGCCCGTCTCCGTCCTCGTCGAGGACGCGCCACTCGGACGGGTCGCGGAAGGCCGATGCCACGACGCAGCCGTCGTGCTCGCTGGCGCGCCGCACGAGCGAGCGCTGGCCGTCGTGGATCGCTCCCATGGTCGGCACGAAGCCGATCGAGTCGCCGGCGATCCGTCGTTCGAGGATGGCCGCGCGGAGCGCGTCGACATCCTCGACCACCTTCATCGGCGGCGGGTCCGGCGCGTGGTGCCGGCCGCCGGCTCGGGCGGGCTGCCCGCCCGCCATCGGTCGGCGATGAGGTCCCACAGGCGCTCGGCGACCTGTCGCTTGGGGAGCATCGGCCAGTCGGTGAGGGGTCCCTCGGCCCCGAACACGGTGACCTTGTTCTCGTCCGAGCCGATTGCGTCGAACGGGCCGCCCACGACGTTGCCGACGATCAGGTCGAGCCCCTTCTCGCGCAGCTTGGCGGCGGCGTTGGCCTCGAGGTCGTCGCTCTCGGCCGCGAACCCGATGAGGAACGGCCGGACGTCCTCGGGCATCTCGCCGACCTCGGCGATGATGTCCGGGTTGGGGACCAGCGTGATGGCCAGCGAGGAGCCGTCGCGCTTGATCTTGCGGCCGCTGGCGCGCTGGGGCGCGAAGTCGGCGACGGCGGCGGCCATCACCAGGATCTCGGACCCCGGCGCATGCCGCAGGACCGCCTCGCGCATGGCGGCGGCCGTGGTGGCGGTCACCACCTCGACCCCCCGCGGCGGCGTGACGCTCATGGCGCCGGCGATGAGCGTGACCGATGCCCCCCGGTCGCGGGCTGCCTCGGCGATGGCGACCCCCATCTTGCCGCTGGAGCGATTGCCGATGAAGCGCACCGGGTCGATCGGCTCGCGCGTGCCGCCGGCGCTGACCACGACCCGCACGCCGTCCAGGTCGCCGGCGCGGGCGAAGAGGCGCTCGACGACGTCGACGATGGTCGGCGGCTCGGCCAGGCGGCCGACGCCGGTGAGCCCGCTCGCCAGCGACCCGACCTCCGGCTCGACGATGCGGTAGCCGAAGCCGCGCAGCGTCTCGGCGTTGCGCTGCGTGGCCGGGTGGGTCCACATGCCGGCGTCCATCGCCGGGGCCAGGATCACCGGCGCGCGGGACGCGCAGGCGATGGCGCTCACCGCGTCCTGCACCAGGCCGGCGGCGAGGACCGCCAGGGCGTTCGCGGTGGCCGGGGCGATGACCACCGCGTCGGCCGCCTCGGCCAGCTCGATGTGCGCGATCTGCCGGTCCCCGTCGAGCTCGAGGACCTCGGCGACCACCGGGCGGTGGGTGAGGCTCTCGAAGGTGAGCGGCCCCACGAAGCGGGTCGCCGACGGGGTCATCGCCACGTCGACCACCGCGCCGCGGTCCATGAGCAGGCGGACCAGCGCGACCGCCTTGTAGGCCGCGATGCTGCCGGTCACGCCCAGCACGATGCGGCGGCCGGCGAGGGTGCCGCGGGGGCGCTCCTGGGTCATGCGTGCTCCTCCTCGCGGCGGCCGGGGGCGGCGGCGCTGGCATGCGTCGCCTGCCAGGCATAGCGGATCCCGCGCAGCGTCAGGTCCGGCTCGATGGCGTCGATGCCGGGCACCTCGGCGAGCCACGGCTCGAACGTGTAGCCGCCGGTGGCCACCACGCTGACCCGCGCGTCGGGCGGCGACTGCTCCACCAGCTCCCCGCGCAGGGCGGTGAGCAGGCCGCTCACCAGGCCGATGTAGCCGAGCACCGCGCCGGATTGCATGGCGTGCACCGTGTTCGCGCCGATGGCGTGCGGCGGGCGGCGCAGCTCGATCCGCGGCAGCTTGCTGGCGCGCCCGACGAGCGCCTCGAGCGAGAGCCCCATCCCCGGGGCGATCGCGCCGCCGATGTACGCACCGTCGTGGCTGACCAGGTCGAAGTTGGTGCTCGTGCCGAGGTCGATCACGATCGCCGGCCCGCCCAGCTCGGTGCGCGCCGCGAGCGCATTGGCGAGACGGTCGGCGCCCGCCTCGGCGGGACGGTCGATGCGGATCTCGAGCGTGCCGCGCAGCGCGGCGGCGTCCACGGTGAGCGGCTCGAGGCCGAGGCGCTCGCGAGCGAGCCGCTCGAGCACCTCGGTGACCGGCGGCACCACCGACGCGATCGCCAGCGCCTCGAGCTCGTCGAGGCGGTGGCCGTCCAGCGCGAGCAGGCTGCCGAGCTGGGCCGCCAGCTCGTCGCCGGTGGCGGTGGGCCGCGTGGTCGCCCGCCACGAGCCCACCAGCTCGGCGCCGGAGAAGAGGCCGAGGGTCAGGTTCGTGTTGCCGATGTCGACCGCGAGGAGCTGCATGGCGCCGCCATCCTACCGTGCCCCGCGACGCGCGCACCACGTCGGGAGCCGGCGGGGAGCCCGGTGCTAGACTCGCCGGCACCCATGACCGACGCCCGCGCCAAGCTCTACATCAACACCGGCGTCGTCACCAACCGGACGGACATCTACAACATCCTCCGGCCGCTCCTCAAGCAGACGGTCAGCTACACGTACTTCCGCGGGAGCACGGTGACGAGCCAGGGAACCGGGTGGGTCGAGCGGATCGTGGTCGACCACCCGGAGATCGCCAGCTACTTCACGCCGCTCTCGATCTGCCTGAACCTCGACAGCTTCGACTACCTCCAGTTCGACACCACCTCCGAGCAGCTGCTGGTGTACACGCTGGTGATCGGTGGCGAGCGGGTGGTCATCGAGTTCGCCAACAGCCTCCCGCGCCTGACCGATGACGGTGAGGGCGTCCTGGCCGGTCGCCCGCTGCCGCGCACGCCGGCCGAGCTCGCGCGCGACCTGCGCTACATCCAGATGGAGCTCCTCATGGCTCCCGACGCCGATGGCGGCGACGAGGACGAGGACGGCTGAGGTGACGACCGTCACCGTGAAGCGCGCACCGGCACGCCGCGGCGGGCTGCCGTACCGGCGCACCGTCCTGCGCAACGGGCTGCGGGTGGTGACCCAGGCCATGCCGCACGCCCGTTCCGTGGCGGCCGGCCTGTTCGTGGGGGTCGGCTCACGGCACGAGGCCGCCTCGCAGGCGGGGCTGTCGCATCTGCTCGAGCACCTCGTCTTCAAGGGCACGCGCGCCTATCCGGCCCCGGGCGGCCTGTCGGAGGCGATCGAGTCGGTCGGCGGCAGCGTCAACGCCAGCACCGATCGCGAGCTCACCGTGTACACCTCCAAGGTGCCCGCGGCGCATGCCGACCGCGCCCTCGACGTCGTCGCCGAGCTCGTCGCCCGACCGCTCCTGCGCCACGCGGACCTGACCGCCGAGAAGCCGGTGATCGTGGACGAGATCCGCATGTACGTCGACTCGCCGGGCGACCACGTCTTCACCATGTTCGACGAGCTCCTCTTCGGCGAGCACCCGCTGGGGCGCGAGGTCGCCGGCACGCCGCGCAGCGTGCGCCGCGCGACCCCCGGTGCGGTGCGCGGTCACTGGGAGCGCTGGTACCGGCCTGAGCATGCCGTGCTGGCCGTCGCCGGCGCGCTCGACGACGCGACGATCGTGGAGGCCGCCGCGCACTGGTGGGGCGACCTGCCGCCGGCGCCGCGTCCCACCCGCGCCCGGTCGCGCCGCGTGATCCCGTTCGGGAGGCCGCACCCGACCGCGGCCGGGGCGATCCGCGTCGTGCATCGCGACCTGAGCCAGGGCAACCTGTGCCTGGGGATGCCGGGCGTGGCCCGCGACCACCCGGACCGCTGGGCGCTCGACCTGCTCGGCGCCGTGCTCGGCGACGGCATGAGCAGCCGACTCTTCCTGGAGCTGCGGGAGCGTCGTTCGCTCGCCTATGACGTCGCCACCTTCGCGGCCAGCTACGCCGATTGCGGCACGTTCGGCGTCCACGCCGGCTTCGACCCCGACCACGCCGAGGAGGTCGTGGTGGCGGTCCAGCGAGAGCTCGAGCGGATCTGCCGCGAGCCGGTCGAGGCCCACGAGCTCGAGCGGGCGCGCGCCTATACCCGCGGACGCCTGGAGCTGCGCATGGAGGACACCGGTGCGGTCGCCGCATGGCTGGGGACCGGGGAGAGCCTGCTGCCGCGGATCCTGACCGTCGACGAGGTGGTCGCGCAGCTCGAGGCGGTGACCCCCGCCGACCTCCTGCGGGTCGCGCGCCGCTGGGTGCGCCCGGACCTGGTGCGGGTGGCGGTGCTCGGCCCCTTCCGCGGCCGATCCCGGTTCCGCCGCGCGCTGGCTCCGTGGCTCGGGGAGCGCGACGGGTGAGCGACGAGGGCTATGTCATCGATCTGATCCCCGATGAGCTGTCGCTGGCGCGCAGCCAGCTGGCCTCGGGGCTGGCCAGCATCGCCGAGTCGACGCTGCGCCGCCGCATCGCCGAGATCGACGTCGAGGGCGGGTCGCGCGACGAGCTCGACGCGGCCCAGGCGCTGCTGGCCGAGGCGCTGTGGCGGCAGGGTCGGCCGCGGGCCGCCGGGGCGGCCCTCGACGGGCTTCGACCGTCGAGCATCGAGCGGCAGCGGCCGCTCATCGGGATCATCGCGGCGGAGGCCGCCGCGGCATCCGGCGACCCGGACGGCGCGGCTCGGGCGGCGGAGCGCGTCGTGAGCTCGGTCGGGGTAGACGAGGCGTGGCGGATCCGCGGCGGGGTACCGGGGCGGGTGGCATGGCCGGTCCCGCCGTCGATGCGCCCCGGCACGCGCCGCCCCGCGGTCGCTCCCTTCACCGCGCCGATCCCGGCCGACGAACCAGAACGCACGGCAGCGGCGCACGCTCGCCTGGAGGCGGCGCGCCAGGCCTACGGGGCGGGGGAGGAGGGGCGTGGCGACCGCGAGCTGATGCTCGCCCTCCGTCTCGACGCCCGCCTCGCGCCCGAGGGGATCGGGCTGCTCGAGCCGGCCCTCGGAGCGGAGCCCTCCGCGGAGCGTCTGCTACTCTACGGCGACCTCCTCCGGGCCGCCGGCCGCACCGCGGACGCCGCGGCAGCGTACGACCGCGCCGCCCGGGCCTGAGGATCCGCATTCGACCATCACGTGACCCGCGCCGCGCGCCCGCGCGCGGCGGCATCGGTCCATCACGAAGGAGCACCGAACACCCTCATGGAGCGCACCCTCGTCCTCGTCAAGCCCGACGGCGTGCAGCGCGGCCTCGTCGGCGAGATCGTCGCCCGCTTCGAGCGCAAGGGCCTCAAGCTCGTCGGTCTGCGCCTGCTCACCGTCGACACCCAGCTCGCCGAGCGCCATTACGCGGTCCATGCCGGCAAGCACTTCTACCCCGGACTGATCGAGTTCATCACTGCCGGGCCCGTCGCCGCCGTGGCGCTGGAGGGACCCGACGCGATCGCCACCGTGCGCCGCATGGTCGGCCGCACGATGCCCAACGAGGCCGAGCCCGGCACCATCCGCGGGGACCTGGGCATCAGCGGGCTGCGCAACCTGATCCACGCGTCCGATGCGCCGGAGACCGCCGCCGCGGAGCTGGACCTGTGGTTCGGCTCCGATGCGCTCGTCGACTACGAGCGCGCCATCGACCAGTGGGTCGTCGCCGAGGAGCCGCCGAGGGGCTAGGGGGCCAGCGCCAGCACCCAGCCGGGAGCCGCGGCCTCCGGCGACTCCGACGCCGGCGCACGGTCGGGGAGCCCCTCGTACCCGCTCTCCGGGCGCCCCACGAAGCCGATCCGGTCGAGCGGGAAGTAGCGCAGCCAGGCGCGTCCGACGATCGTGTCGCGCGTGATCGGCCCGAAGACCCGCGAGTCCTGGCTCGCCCCGCGATTGTCGCCCATCACGAAGAACTGGCCGTCGGGGACGACCCACTCGCTCGTGCACTCGGCCGGCGCGCACGTGGTCGGCACCGCGGCGCCGCCCGCCCGGGCCACGTACGGCTCGCTGATCTCCGTCGCCGAACCGCCCGGGGGGGTCACCCACACCGCGCCGTTGATGAGCTGCACGGTGTCGCCGGGCAGGCCGATGATGCGCTTGATGAACGGGATGTCGCCCTCCTGCTGGTAGCCGCTGGGCGGCTGGAAGACGACGATGTCGCCCCGCTGGTAGTCCGCGAAGCGGGGGCTGATCTTGTCGATCAGGACGTACTCGTGCTCGAGGATCGTCGGGACCATGGAGCTCATGCGCACCTCGAATGGCTGCGCCACGAAGTTGTGGATCACCAGGTAGATGATCAGGGTCAGGACGAGCGTCTCGACGATCTCGAAGGCGCAGCCGAGTCCGCGGCGTGGTGCGGGCGGGGCATCATCCAGTTCGTCGCGGTCATGCGCGGCGGGGGCGTAGGTCATCGGGGCTCCATGGGCGGGCAGCGCGGCGGACGGCGCGGCACAGCATAGCGCAGGCGGTGGGAACCCCTGGCCCGGCCGCTGGCGCGGGCCGTAGACTCCGCGGCATGGGCTCGCTCATCCTCGCCCGGCACGCGACCACCACCGCCAGCGCCTCGGGGCGCAACCTCGGCGGGCGCAGCGATGCGCCGCTCGCCCCGGCGGGGGAGCGGCTGGCCCGCCAGCTGGCGGTGTCCCTCGCCGCCGAGCTGAGCGAGCTGCCCCACGACGAGATGCGCCTGGTCACCAGCCCGGCGCTTCGCTGCCGCAGCACGCTGGCTCCCGTCGCCGAGCGGCTCGGCCTGGAGATGGCCGCCGCCGAGGTCGAGCCCGGCCTGCTCGAGATCGACTACGGCGCGTGGGACGGGCTCACCGCCGACGAGTGCCTCGCCCGCGACCCGGAGCTGCGCGCGGCCTGGCTCCGCGACCCGTACGTGACGCGCTGCCCGGGCGGCGAGAGCGGCGCCGACGTGGCCGCTCGGGCGCTGCCGATCATCGACGCGCTCATCGCCTGGGCCGCCGCCGACCGGGCGCGCTGTGCCGTCGTGGTGGCGCACAACCACGTCAACCGCATCGTGCTGACGCACCTCCTCGGCTGGCCGATGCGCGACTACCGCCGGCGCATCAGCCAGGACCCGGCCGCGTACAGCCTGGTCAGCTTCGGCGCCGAGGGCCCGGTGGTGCGCCGCATCAACGCGCCGGCGGCACCCGGGACCCACGACGAGTGATCGGCGGGTAAGCCCGTATAATCGCCGCCCGGTCGCTGCTCCCGGCGTCCGGTCGATCCGTCCCGCGAGGTTCCATGTCGCTCGAGCTCAACCAGCAGCTGACCCCGTCGCTGCAGGTCAAGGTCACTCCCAAGCAGATCGCCGCCAACTACATCCTCCAGATGAGCTCGGTGGAGCTCCAGGAGGCGATCAGCCAGGAGCTGGACGAGAACCCGGCCCTCGAGCTGCTCGAGACCGGCGCCTGCCCGATCTGCGGATCGCCGGTGACCGGCAACTACTGCACCGAGTGCATGCCCAACCGCGACGCGGCGGCCGAGGCGGACGGCGCCGCCCAGGTCGACGACCTGCCACCCGACGCGGCCCCGCGCCTGCGCGACGAGGCCGACGAGTTCGACCCGGTGGCCCGCGCCGAGGCCGAGTTCACGCTCGAGGAGCACCTCACCTGGAACCTGCACGCCATCCTGCCGCGCGCCCTGCATCCGGTCGCCGACCACGTGATCGGCGCGCTCGACGAGTCGGGATTCCTCACCCAGAGCGACGAGGAGATCGCGGCCGCGACCGGGGTGACCGTCGCGGACGTGCAGCAGGTGCTGGCCGCGATGCGCGGCATCGAGCCGATCGGGATCGGCTCGCGCACCATCGTGGAGAGCCTGCTGGCCCAGATCGCGTGGCTGCGTGAGGGGGGCGAGGTCGCGGTCCCGGAGATCGCCGAGGCGGTCGTCGGCGAGCACCTCGCCGAGCTGGGGGAGCGGCGCTTCCGCGACATCGCCGCCGCCATCGGTACCGACCAGGCGAGCGTGATCGCCACGTGGGAGTTCGTGAAGTCGAACCTCAATCCGTACCCCACGTCAGCGTTCACCGCCGCGGTGAGCGGGCGCGGCCACCGGACGCTGGTCCGGCCGGACGTGCTGATCCGCAACATCGACGACGAGCTGACGGTCGAGGTGGTCGAGTCGCGCCGCTTCAGCCTCCAGGTGACGCCGATCTACTCGTCGCTGTCGAGCCAGCTGCGCGGCAGCGAGGCGACCGAGCGGGACAAGCAGCACGTCCGCGATTACGTCGGGCGGGCCAAGTTCTTCATCGACAACATCAACCGGCGGCGCGCCACGATCCAGCGCATCGCGGAATGCCTGGCCGAGCGGCAGCGGGACTACCTGCTCCACGGCGTCCAGCACCTCGTCCCGCTCACCCGGGCCGAGGTCGGCGACCTGATCGGCATGCACGAGTCGACGGTCAGCCGCGCCACCGCCGACAAGTTCGTGATGATCCCGTCCGGCGAGGTCGTGCCCTTCAGCCACTTCTTCACCGCCTCCCTGGGGGTCAAGGACCAGATCCGCAAGCTCATCGAGGCCGAGGAGCCGCGCCACCCGCTCTCCGACCAGGAGATCGCCGATCGGCTGGCCGAGGAGGGCATCGCCATCGCGCGGCGCACCGTGGCCAAGTACCGCGACGAGCTCCAGATCCTGCCCGCCCGCCTGCGCCACCACTAGGGCTCCGCGGGTCGTGCGGAGCGTCCTGGTCCGATCCCTCGCAGTCCTCGTGGTGGGCGGCGCCGCGCTCGCCGGGATCCTGTACGTGGCGAGCACGGTCGACGGCCGCCCGCCGGTCGTCACGCGCATCGCGCTGACCCAGCACCTCGGCGGTGACGAGACGGTGGCGCTCACCACCTCGAGCGTGGAGGTCGTCTTTTCCGAGGCGGTCGACCGCCCTTCCGCCGAGGCTGCGTTCGCGGTCGACCCGCCGATCGACGGCAGCTTCAGCTGGAGCGGCGCGACCCTGACTTTCACCCCCCTCGACCCGCTCCCCCTGGACGCCGCCTTCAGGGTGACCCTCGCCCCCGGCGTGCGCGACGCGGCCGGCAATCCGACCGAGGTCGCCATCCCGTTCGCCTTCACGACCGTCGGGCCGCCGAGGGTGGCGGGCACCACGCCGTCGAACGGGTCGGAGGAGGTGCCCCGCGACGCGCCGATCGAGATCGTCTTCTCGACCCTGATGGACACCACATCGGTCGAGGAGGCGCTGCGCATCACCCCCGCGCTGCCCTACGACCTGCGCTGGAGCGGGGAGCGCCTGACCATCGTGCCGGCCGAGCCGCTCGATGCCGGCCGGCGCTACCGGGTCACGCTGGCCGACACCGCCAGCGACCTGGGCGGCACGCCGCTGGACGAGCGGCTGGAGCTCAGCTTCGTGACCTCCCGCGGCGGGCTCGAGGTGGTGCAGCTGATCCCGGCGGACGGCGTCGAGGGCGCGGCCGCCACGACGCCCATCGCCATCCTCTTCGACCGGGCGCTCGATGCCGACGCGGCCGACGAGGCGCAGCTGAGCATCGAGCCGGAGGTGGCCGGGTCGCTCGAGGCGGTGCCGCTCCCCGGTGCGGCGGGGATGGGCGACGACGGCGCCCGGCTGCTGCGCTTCGCGCCGTCCGGCCCGCTGCCGCCCAACACCACGTTCGAGGTGACCCTCACCGGGACCGTCCGCGCCGCCGACGGCGACGAGCTCGCCGAGGCGGTGACCTGGACCTTCACCACCGGCGTGCCGAGCACCACGCTCTCGAACCAGGTCGTCTTCCTTGCCGACCGCGCCGGGGTCAGCAACGTGTGGGCCATGAACCCCGACGGGACGAACCAGCGGCAGGTCACCGCCGAGCTCTCGCCGGTGACCGACTACGCGGTGGCCCCCGACGGGCGCTCGCTGGTGGTCGGCGACGGCGCTCAGCTGGTCGAGCAGCTGGTCGACGGCCGCGACCGACGCGTCCTGACCGATGCCGGCCACCTGGAGTTCGATCCGACCTATGCGCCGGACGGTCGCACCATCGCCTTCGGGCGGGCCGACGCGGAGACCGGCGCGGGACTCGGGATCTGGTTGCGCGGGGTGGCGGGCGGCGACGCCGTGCGACTGGCAGGCACCGAGCAGGCGGCCTCCGCGACGCCAACGCCGTCGCCCTCGCCGTCGTCGAGCGCGGCCGAGCCGCTTCCCACGCCGCTCGCCCGTGAGCCGGCCTACGCCCCGGACGGCGCCACGCTCGCCTACGTCGACATGGCCGGCCGGCTGGTCATGGTCGAGCTGCCGGCCGAGCGTCTCACCAGCGGGGCGCTCGCCGCGGCGGGCCCGATCAGCTGGCTCCCCGATTCGAGCGCGGTGCTCGTGGTGGGCGCGGAGCTGGCTGCGCCGCTGCCGCTCGACGAGGCGCCCCGCCACCCGCCGCGAACGCCGGTCGCGCCCCTCGACCCGACGACGGCCGGCGTCGACGACCTCGCCGTGCTGCGGCTCTTCCGCGGATCCCGCGACGCGCAGGCCACCTCCTTCGACGCGCCGGCCCGCCTGGCGATCGACGGGACGGGACGGATCGCATCGGTCGAGCTGGCGCCGGACGGGCTCGCGGGACCGATCCGCGTCGCCACCTCGAGCGGCGGCGCGCAGGGACGGGTCCTGGCCGAGGGCGCCCTCCTGGCAACGTGGGCCGCGTTCACCCCCGAGCGGGGGACGCTCATCGTGGCGCGCGCCTCGCCCGAGGGTGACGAGCTCGGCATCGCCCTGGTCGACGTCGCCGACGGCGGGGCGACGCGGCTCACCGCGGACGGTCGACGGCCCCGCTGGCTGCCCTGATCGGTTGACCGGCCGCACCGCGCGCGGCTACCATGGCGCGGCCTCGCTGGCGGGCACCGATGCGTGCCGTTCACGCCAGCGTTTCCGTGTGTCAGACCGGTCCCGCGACGCGCGCGCCCATCTTCCAAGCGCGCCGTGAGAGAGGACCCCATCGGAGGTTTCATGGAGCTCATCACCTGGGTGATCCCGGTCGCCGGTCTGGCCGCCGTGGCCTTCGCCCTCTACCTCGCCCGGGACGTGCTGTCCCGCGACAAGGGCCCGCAGGCGATGCAGGACGTCGCCGACACGATCCGTGAAGGTGCCGACGCGTTCGTCAAGCGCCAGTACACGACCATCGGCATGCTGGCCCTGGTCGGTGCCCTGGTCATCGGCGTCGTCATCGGGATCGTCGAGACGCGCGACGTGGCCGACGTCCCTGACCTGGCGGGCGCGCCGATCGGGATCATGACCGCCATCGCCTTCCTGGTGGGCGCGGCGTGCTCGATGGCCTCGGGGATCATCGGCATGTTCGTCAGCGTGCGCTCCAACGTCCGCACCGCCGCCGCCGCCCGCCGCAGCCTCGTCGAGGCGGTCCAGGTGGCGATGCGCGGCGGCGCCGTCTCCGGCTTCCTGGTCGTCGCCCTGTCGCTGCTCGGCGTGTACGGCATCTTCATCGCCTACGAGACGCTCGTTGCCGACGTCACGGTCCGCGAGGCGCCGTTCCTCATCGTCGGCTTCGGGTTCGGCGCCAGCTTCGTGGCGCTCTTCGCCCAGCTGGGCGGCGGCATCTACACCAAGGCCGCCGACGTCGGCTCCGACCTGGTCGGCAAGGTCGAGGCGGGCATCCCGGAGGACGACCCGCGCAACGCGGGGGTCATCGCCGACCTCGTCGGCGACAACGTCGGCGACTGCGCCGGCCGTGGGGCCGACCTCTTCGAGTCCACCGCCGCCGAGAACATCGGCGCCATGATCCTCGGCGTCGCCGCCTTCACGATCGCCGAGGCGGCCGGCTGGCCGAACCCCGAGGGCTGGATCTTCTTCCCGCTGGTGGTGCGCGCCTTCGGCCTGCTCGCCACCATCGTCGCGATGTTCTTCATTCGCGGCAGCGAGACCGAGGATCCGATGAACATCCTCAACCGCGGTTACTGGGTCACCACCCTCCTCTCCGTGGTGGGCCTGTTCATCACCACCAACGTGATGATGAGCACCGGCGACGCGGTCGGCGCCAACGGCTGGCCGGCCTGGATCTGGTTCTTCGGCGCCGGGCTGGTGGGTCTCGCCACCAGCGTCGTGTTCGTCTACATCACGCAGTACTACACCGCCGGCACGTTCCGGCCGGTGCGCGAGATCGCCGAGGCCAGCAAGACCGGCCCGGCGACCAACATCATCTCCGGCACCGCGGTCGGGTTCGAGACGACCTTCGTGACCGCCATCTCCATCGGCGTGGCGCTCCTCGCCTCGCACTGGCTCGGCTCGCAGGCGGGCCTGCGCGCGGCCGACGGGCACGACGTGGGTGGCATCTTCGGCACCGCCGTGGCCACCATGGGCATGCTGATGACCACTGCCTACATCCTGGCCATGGACACCTTCGGACCGATCACCGACAACGCCGGTGGCGTCGCCGAGTTCAGCCGCTCGGAGGCAGGGGCACGCGAGATCACCGATCGCCTCGACGCGGTCGGCAACACGACCAAGGCGCTGACCAAGGGCTACGCCATCGCGTCAGCCTCGCTGGCCGCCTTCCTCCTGTTCAGCGCCTACATCGACAAGGTCAACCTGATCCAGACCAACCGCGGGGGCGAGCTGCTGACCGCGGTCAACCTCGCCGACGTGGGGGTCTTCGTGGCCGCCCTCATCGGCGCCATGCTCGTCTACTTCTTCAGCTCGCTGGCGATCCGCGCGGTGGGCAAGACGGCGCAGGCGATCATCGTCGAGGTGCGGCGCCAGTTCCGGGAGATGCCCGGGATCATGGACTACACCCAGCGCCCCGACTACGCCCGCGTCGTCGACATCACCACCCGCGCCGCGCTGCGCGAGATGGTGGCCCCCGGCCTGGTGGCCGTGGCGACGCCGATCGTGGTCGGCCTGCTGCTCGGCTACCAGGCGGTCGCCGGGCTGCTGATGGTCGGCACCATCGCCGGCGTCCTGCTCGCCACCGTGCTCAACAACGGCGGCGGGGCGTGGGACAACGCCAAGAAGTACATCGAGGCCGGCAACCTGAAGGACGAGGACGGCAACGTCATCGGCAAGGGGAGCATGGCCCACGCGGCGGCTGTGGTCGGCGACACCGTGGGTGACCCGTTCAAGGACACCGCCGGGCCGTCGCTGCACGTGCTGGTGAAGCTGCTCGCCACGATCACGCTGGTCCTGGCACCGCTCTTCATCCGCTAGGTCGCCGCGCTGCGAGGGCGGCGTATATACCGTATATACGCCGCCCGCCGGCAGAGGCATATCCATGGACCTCATCGTCCAGGCCGCGCTGATCGGCCTGATCCAGGGGCTGACCGAGTTCATCCCGGTCAGCTCCAGCGCGCACCTCGAGCTCGCGCCGTGGATCGCGGGCTGGCAGGGCGATGGGCTGATCGGCAGCCTCGCCTTCGACGTCTTCCTCCACCTCGGGACGCTGGTCGCGCTGCTGGCCTACTTCGCGCGGGACTGGATGCGCTACCTCGGGGCGCTCGTCGCGAGCGTTCGCGAGCGACGCATCGGGGCCGACCCCGACCGTCGCCTGGGATGGCTGCTGGTCATCGCCACCGTCCCGGCGGCGATCATCGGCTTCGTCGGCGAGGACCTCATCGACAGCGTCCTCCACGGGGACAGCGACGCGGTCCGGCTGGCGATCGCCGGCTTCCTGGTGGTCGGTGCGGCGGGCCTGTGGCTGGCCGACCGGCTCGGATCGCGGCGGCGCGAGCTCGACGGCATCGGCACCCGATCGGCGCTCGTCATTGGCTTCAGCCAGGCGCTGGCCCTGCTGCCGGGCATCAGCCGCTCGGGAGCCACCATGACCGCCGGCCTGGCCCTGGGGCTGAGCCGCGAGTCGGCGGCCCGCTTCAGCTTCCTGCTCGCCACCCCGATCACCCTCGGCGCCGGCCTGTGGGGCTCGCGGAAGCTGTTCGACGAGGCGCTGACCGCCAACGAGTGGGCCGCCATCGGCGCCGGCTTCGTCGTGGCGGCGGTGAGCGGCATGCTGGCCATCGGCTTCCTGCTGTCGTGGCTGCGCAGCCGCTCGGTGGCCGTCTTCAGCGTCTACCGCATCGCCTTCGCCGCACTCATCGTGGTGCTGGTCCTGGCCCGCTAGGCAGGCAGGCGCGCCTTTGACGAAACGGGGCCCCGAGCCTACAATTCCGCGACGTCGGCGCCGGGTCGCGCGATCCACGACGACGGGCCGAGCACCTGGCCAGAGAAGGGAGCGGCCAGCTTCAGGGACGCCACGCGAGAGCGGGCGGGGCCTGGAGCGTTTTTTGTTATCGAGATCGATCGGCGCCGTTGCGGCCGACACCCCACCGCGGCGGCCGCGCCGGCTGCACCCACACCCGACTGAAGGGGGAGAGAGCGCACCATGAACACCAAGCCCGTCTACCTGACCGCCGAGGGACTGGCGAAGCTCGAGGCCGAGCTCCAGCACCTCATCACCAAGGAGCGCCCCCGCGTCGCTGCCCGCATCCACGATGCGAAGCAGGACGGCGACATCAGCGAGAACGCCGAGTACGAGGACGCCAAGCAGGAGCAGTCGTTCCTGGAGGGCCGGATCGCGACGCTCGAGGGGCAGCTGAAGAACGCCGAGGTGATCGCCGGCAACAACGGCGACAAGGTGGGGATCGGCTCGAAGGTCGTCATCAAGGGCTCGGAGGGGCAGGAGACGTTCACCATCGTGGGCTCTGCCGAGGCCTCGCCGCGCGAGGGCCGCATCAGCAACGAGTCGCCGGTCGGGCAGGCCCTGATGGGCCGCAAGAAGGGCGACAAGGTCACCGTCCAGACGCCGGCCGGCGCGGACAACTACACGGTCGTCGCGATCAGCTGACGCGCTCGATGCGCGCCCGGCTGGCCGCCGGCGGGCCGCCGCAGCAGCGGGGTCGCCATGTTCTGGGCCGATGAGCTGGCCGCCTCGGTCTCCGGGCCGCAGGTGGTCAACGACTCGAAGACGCCGTCCGGCACCGTCCACGTCGGGTCGCTGCGCGGCCCGGTGATCCTCGACGTCATCGTCCGCGCCCTGCGCGCCCGGGGCCTGCCCACCGAGCTGCGCTACGGGGTCGACGACCTCGACCCGATGGACGCCCAGGCACTGCTGACTCCGGACGCCGTGGAGCGCTTCATGGGGGTCCCGCTGGCCGACGTGCCCGACCCCGACGGCGACTGCCACGACTCGTACGCGCGCCATTTCGCCGGTCGCTTCATCGACACCTTCGACCGGCTCGGCATCCGTCCCGACGTCACCTACTGGATGAGCGACCTGTACCGCTCCGGGCGCATGGACCGATGGATCCGCGTGGCGCTCGACCGCGCCGCCGTGGTGCGCGACGTCTACGCCCGCGTGGCGAACGTCAAGCATCCCGCGGATTGGCACCCGCTGTCGGTGATCTGCGAGTCGTGCGGCAAGGTCGGCACCACCATCGTGACCGGCTGGGACCCCGAGCGCGGCATCGTGCGCTACGCGTGCCGCCCCGACCTGGTGGCGTGGGCGCACGGCTGCGGCCACGCCGGCGAGACGAGCCCCTTCGGCGGCCGCGCCAAGCTGCCGTTCAACGTCGACTGGGCGGCCAAGTGGTCGGAGTTCGGGGTGACCATCGAGCCCAACGGCAAGGACCTCGGGACGCGCGGCGGCGCCCGCGACCGCTCCGAGGCGATCGCCCGCGAGGTGTTCGACCGCGAGCCGCCGATCAACCTGGTCTACGAGTTCCTCAACGTCGGCGGCCGCAAGATGAGCACCTCGAAGGGGACCGGCGCGGCCGCCACGGAGATCGCCGAGGTGGTACCGCCCGAGCAGCTGCGCCTCCTCTTCATCCGGCCGCGCCCCAACCAGGCGATCAGCTTCGATCCCGACGGGACCGATGCCATCCCGCGCCTGTTCGACGAGTCGGACCGCCTGGCGGCCGCGACCGCCGGTCGCGAGGTGCGCGGCGAGCTGCCGGCCGACGCGCCGCACCTGTTCGCCGCCTCGCTGGTCGAGCCGGCCGCGGACGTGGCCGCCGAGGCGGCGCTGCACCGCCCGCCGTTCAGCCACCTGGCGCTGCTCGTCCAAGTGCCCGGCGTGGACGTCGCCGAGCGCACCGCCGCCGAGAAGGGCGCGCCGCTCACGCCGCGCGAGGCCGCGCTGCTCGCCGAGCGCGTGGCCGCCGCCCGGGCGTGGCTGGCGACCTACGCCCCCGATCGGGTCCGCGTCGCGGTGCAGGACGAGCTCCCACCCGTGGCACGGAGCACCCTGGACGACGCGCAGCGGGCGTTCCTCGCCGCGCTGGGGCAGCGACTCGCCGGCGGCGTGGCCTGGACCGGGGAGGGGCTCCAGGACGCCATCTTCGAGGCTGCCCGGGCGCTGGACCTGCCCCCGGGCCGAGCGTTCGCGGCGCTGTACCTCGCGTTCCTCGGCCAGCCCTCCGGCCCGCGCGCCGGGTGGCTGCTCGCCAGCCTCGATCCCGCGTTCGTCGGGGAGCGGCTGCGGGCCGCGGCGGCGCCCGCTACGCTCGCCACGTGATCGGCCTGCAGCGCATCCGCGACGACGCCGACGGCGTCAAGCGCGCCGTCGCCCGCAAGGGCGGGGGAGCGGAGCCGGTCGACGCGGTCGACCGGCTCCTGGCCGCCGACGCCCGGCGCCGCGCCGTCGAGGCCGAGGTCAACGAGCTGCGCGCCCGGCGCAACGCCGGCAACAAGGAGCTTGGCACGCTCATGCGCGACGGGCGCCGCGAGGAGGGGGAGCAGCTGAAGGCCCGCATGGCCGAGCTCTCGTCGCGCATCGACGCGCTGGGCGCAGAGCTGACCGCCGCGGAAGCGGGAATCGAGGCCGACCTGCTCCTGGTTCCCAACCTGCCGCACGACAGCGTTCCCGACGGCCGTTCGGACGCCGACAACCCGGTCGTCCGCACCTGGGGCGAGCCGCGTCGCGATGACGGCACGCCGCCGCACTGGGAGGTCGCCGCGCGGCTCGGCCTCTTCGACCTGGAGCGCGGCGCCAAGATCGCGGGGTCGGGATTCATCGTCTACACCGGGGCCGGCGCGCGCCTCCAGCGCGCGCTCATCGGTCTGGCGCTCGAGCTGGCCGCGCGACACGGCTACACCGAGATCTGGTCGCCCCTGCTGGTGAACGCCGCCTCCGCCCGCGGGACCGGCCAGCTGCCGGACAAGGAGGCGCAGATGTACGTCGCCGAGCGCGACGACCTGTACCTGATCCCGACCTCCGAGGTGCCGGTCACCAACCTGTACCGCGACGAGATCCTGAGCGGCGACGACCTGCCGCGCTACCACTGCGCCTACACGCCGTGCTTCCGCCGCGAGGCGGGCGCCGCCGGGAAGGACACGCGCGGCCTGCTCCGCGTCCACCAGTTCGACAAGGTCGAGATGGTCAAGTTCGTGACGCCCGACACGAGCTACGACGAGCTCGAGACGCTCACCCGCGACGCCGAGGAGGTGCTCGAGGCGCTCGAGCTGCCGTACCGCACCGTCGAGCGCTGCGCCGGCGACGTCGGCTTCGCCCAGGCCAAGGGCTACGACATCGAGGCCTGGTCACCGGGGGTGGGGCGCTACCTGGAGGTCAGCTCCTGCTCCAACTACACCGATTTCCAGGCGCG
>DASSPJ010000077.1:0-3449 GCA_035699665.1 Candidatus Limnocylindria bacterium | reverse complement strand
CGCGCCGCGTGGGTCGTCCACCGTGCGATCTACCGCCTCACGCCCGGTCGGTTCGGCCTCTGGCCGGCCAAGCCGGGCAAGTGGGGGACCATCCGGCTCCACACCGTCGGCCGCCGCTCGGGCAAGCCGCGGACCGCGATCCTCGGCTACTTCGGGGACGGTCCGAACCTCGTCACGCTGGCCATGAACGGCTGGGCTGCCCCGGAGCCGGCCTGGTGGCTGAACCTCCAGGCACACCCGGAGGCCACCGTCGACCTGCCGGATCGCTCGGTCCGCGTCAGGGCTCGGGCGGCCGAGGGCGAGGAGCGGCAACGGCTCTGGGTCCGATGGCAGGAGCACGGGGATGACGTCGACGGCTACGCCACCCGGCGGCCGACCGAGACCGCGGTGGTCGTGCTCGAGGTGCAGGGTTAGGGCCGGTCGCGGGATTGGCTCATGTGCAGCACGAAGTACAGCCACCCTCGGTACCAACGGCGGCTATCGGCGGGACCGTGCAGCGCGCACGATCCACGGCATGCAGCGGCTCACGCGTTCGAGGGGCTCCTGGTCGGTTGCCACCGCACTGATGGCCGCTGTCCTGGTGGCCTCGACCGCGCTCGCGACCCACGGAGCGCCGCACGTGACGCTCCTGCCGGACACGAAGGGCTGCACCGGCGTGCTCCCCTCCAGCGGCGGCAACACCGACATGCGCGTGGCCGGCGGCACCCTCGAGCCGGGAGGGACGGCGATCTTCGAGATCACCTACCCGTTGGATGCCTCGAACGTCGGTAAGCAGTTCACCATCACGGCGTGCGCGTTCATCAACGACGTCGCCACGCTCAAGTACCTGGTGTCGTTCGTCCCGAGCAACCAGTCGTACGTGCTCCAGATGACGTTCGCGATTCCCGATGACGCGCCGGTCGGTGGCCTGTACTGCAACTATGCCAAGACGACCCGCAGCCCCACCGCCGCGCAGGCGAGCCAGCGCAAGGCCGGACCCGCCTGCTTCGTCATCCGCGCCCCGCGCGTCACGGTCGCCACACCGAGCTCCGGTGGTTCCGCCTCCGCTCCTCCGGTCGTCACCGGGCCGGGATCGCCCCCGTCGACCGCTGCTGGGTCGCCACCCGGCGCTCCCACCTACATGTCCAACACTGCGGTGGCCGCTCCGTAGGGCCGCGCGGTACGTCCCCGGTCACGCGACGGTCAAGGTGCCCACTACTCGCCCAGGTACGGGGCAAGCATCGCGCCGAGATCCCACGTGCGCGCCGCCGACCGCGGCAGCCGCACGATGACGCCTGGCCTCGTCCGTTCGGCAGCCCAGCGCCGCCCGCTCTCCTCACCCAGGTAGCGCGCGCCGATCTCCGCCCGCGCCGCGCGCACCCCTCGGCTCACGAGCGTGGCCTGAGCGCGTACCTGCATGCCGGCGAACGGGGGAGCGGTGTCGAAGGCGAGGAAGAGGCAGCGAGAATCGCGGCGCAGTGCCGTCAGCTTCGGGTCGCCATCGGCCACCACGACCTCGATGTGCTCGTGCACCACGCGGAACCATACCGGTGAGGCGACGATCTGCCCGTCGGCGCCGTATGCCGCCAGGACGGCGGCGGTGGGCCATGCGGACGGGGGCGTCAGCTCACCGCCCGCTTGATGAGCTCGGCGATCCTTGCCTCGTCGTCGGCCGTCAGCTGGGTCAGCGCCCAGGAGGTCGGCCACATGGTGCCTTCGTCGAGGTTGGCCGTGGCGTTGAAGCCGAACGTCGCGTACCGCTCCTTGAACTTCGAGGCCGGGGTGAAGAAGCAGAGCACCTTGCCGTCCTTGGCGTAGGCGGGCATGCCGTACCAGGTTCGCGGCGCGAGGTCCGGCGCGTGCTCCTTGACGATCGCATGGATGCGCTCGGCGATGACGCGGTCGGCCTTGGGCATCTCGGCGAACTTCGCGCGCACGTCGGCCTCGCCATCCTCCTTGCCGCCCCGCTTCGCGGCCGTCTTGAGCTCCCTGGCGCGTTCCTTCATGGCTTCGCGCTCGGCGTCGGTCCAGCCCCCGGGGGGCTCATCTCCCCTGGCCGTGCGCCTGGTGGTCTTCTTGGTGTCGGTCACTGCTGATGCCTTGCCTTCCTCGGGTCTTGGTGAGGAGGCACATGGTACGGAGCCGCCGGCTCGCTGGCTGCTCAGAACGTCGAGACATGCCGTCCCCGGTCACGCCTGATCGGACACGTCGGCTTCTCGGGCGACCTCGCGATGCCTGAACTCGACGATCTCGGCGACCAGCTCGAGCGGGATCGGCTCATCGGCCGAGAACCGGATGGTGCCCTTCCCGACGGCGTAGGGTCGGAGCGCGTCGCCCAGCTCCTGGAGCATGCCGTCGCTCCACGGAAAGAGGCTGTAATGGCGCTTGAAGGCCTCGTACGAGACGAGGAACCGCCCGCCCAGGCGAAACGCCGGCATGTTGTAGGCGATCGCTTCGGTCGCGGCCGGGGAGGCAGCGCGGATCGCGCTGCGGAGCTCCTCCATGACCGCACGCCGGTCGTCGGGCAGGTGCGCCATGTAGTCGTCGACGTCCCGATAGCTGGCCATTGCGCCTCCTCACGCCGCACGTTACGCCATCGGTACTGTGGGCTCCATGGACGCGCAGCGCCAACTGGCTGTGCGCCCCTGAGCGCGTACAGTGATCCCATGAGCGAGCAGGGGTGGCGCGAGTTCCTCTCCGCCGATGGCACCGATGACTGGGTGGTCCTTCACGGCGGTCCGACCGCCGTCTTCAGGGTGAATTCTCTCCTCGAGGCGGCGCGGCTGGCGGCAGCGGTGGCCGATGTGCCGGGCCTCGAGCCTCGGACGCTGCTGACCGTGACATCGGATCGGCTGACGGTGAAGCTGACTCGGGAGATGTGGGGCACCGAGGCGCGGCACGTCGCGGTGGCGCGGACCATCTCGGCCGTGGCACGGGAGCATGGCGCCACCGCCGAACGGAGTGCCGTCCAGGAGGTCCAGCTGGCTGTCGCCGCAAAGCCCGAGGAGATCGATCTCGGCTTCTGGCGCGCCGTCCTCGGCTACGAGCCGATGCACGACGACAACGGGATCGACCCGCTCGGCCAGGGCTCCACGGTCTGGATGCAGGATCTGGACCCGGCGAAGCCATTGCGCCACGCGATGCACGTCGACGTATCGGTGGCCCGCGACCATGCGGAGGCGCGGATGCAGGCCGCCGTGGCCGCCGGCGGGCGGGTGGTGGACGACTCCTCCGCCCCGGGCGCGTGGATCCTCGCCGATCGGGCGGGCAACAAGGTCTGCATCGCCGCCTGGCCCGATGGCGCAGCGACGCCCGAGTCGGACGCGACTGCGTGAGGCCCGGCCGCCTCGCAGCGCGCAGTGCCGGAGCCAGCCGGAGGATCGTCTCAACCGACAAGCGCAGGCGCCGATTGGTGTGGCCTAGACTCGCCGCATGGGACTCCTGACCTTCAGCATCAACGTCACCCTGGA
>DASSPJ010000076.1:0-8239 GCA_035699665.1 Candidatus Limnocylindria bacterium | reverse complement strand
GCCCCCGACGACGCCGAGGTGGAGGCCTACCTGGAGCAGGCGCTCCACGCGCCGCCGCCGCAGCGGATCGAGACCGAGGCGCCCGAGCACCCGGACACGGTCGCCGTGCTCGACTTCGGGAGCCAGTTCGCGCAGCTCATCGCGCGGCGCGTGCGTGAGCTGAACGTCTACTCGGAGCTGCTGCCACACGACACGCCGCTGGCCGAGCTCGAGCGGCGCGGCGTCAAGGCGGTGATCCTGTCGGGCGGGCCGTCATCGGTCTACGACGAGGGGGCGCCGAAGGCGGACCCCGCGCTCTGGTCGGGCCGGATCCCGGTGCTCGGCATCTGCTACGGGCTGCAACTGATGGCCCACGAGCTGGGTGGCGAGGTACTGCCGTCGGCGACGCGGGAGTACGGACCGGCAACCGTCAGCCTCACCGACGATGCCGGCCTCTTCGCCGGCATCGAGCGCAGCCAGCCGGTGTGGATGAGCCACGGCGACTCGATCGTCCGTCCACCGGAGGGATTCCGGCCGACCGCCCAGACCGATGCGACGCCGTACGCCGGGCTCGCCGATCCCGAGCGACGCCTGTACGGGATCCAGTTCCATCCCGAGGTCGTCCACACGCCTCGTGGGCGCGACGTGCTCCGCAACTTCGTGATCGGCATCGCCGGCGCCCGCGACACCTGGACGCCGGCCAACCTGGTCGAGACGACGGTTGCCGAGGTCCGCGCCCGGGTCGGCGCAGGGCACGTCATCTGCGCCCTCTCGGGCGGGGTCGACAGCGCGGTGGCGGCGACGCTGGTGCACCGCGCCATCGGAGACCAGCTGACCTGCATCTACGTCGATCACGGGCTCATGCGCAAGCGCGAGTCGGAGCTGCTGCGGGTCACCTTCGAGCGCGACCTGGGCATGCGCCTGGTGATGGTCGACGCGCGCGAGCGCTTCCTGCGCCGCCTGGCCGGGGTCGAGGACCCGGAGGAGAAGCGGCGCATCATCGGCGACGAGTTCATCCGCGTCTTCGAGGAGGAGGCGGCCAGGCTGGGGCAGATCGACTTCCTGACCCAGGGCACGCTCTATCCCGATGTCATCGAGTCGACCACCGCCGAGACCAAGACGGCGCAGAAGATCAAGACCCACCACAACGTCGGCGGCCTCCCCTCCGACCTGCGCTTCCAGCTCATCGAGCCGCTGCGCTACCTGTTCAAGGACGAGGTGCGCAGGGTCGGCGTCGAGCTCGGCCTGCCGGAGGCGATGGTGCTGCGCCAGCCGTTCCCCGGGCCGGGCCTGGCGATCAGGATCATCGGCGAGGTCACCGCGGAGCGGCTCGACACGCTTCGCGAGGCGGACTGGATCGTCATCGACGAGATCAAGGCGGCGGGGCTGTATCGGTCCCTGTGGCAGTCGTTCGCGATCCTCACCCCGGTGCGCTCGGTGGGCGTGATGGGGGATGGGCGGACGTACGCCAACGTGGTGGCCATCCGCGCGGTGACCAGCGACGACGGCATGACCGCCGACTGGGCACGCCTCCCGTACGAGGTGCTGGCGAAGATCAGCAGCCGGATCGTCAATGAGGTGCGCGGGGTGAACCGCGTGGTCTACGACATCAGCTCCAAGCCGCCCGCCACCATCGAGTGGGAGTAGCGCTCCGCTCCGACGCGGCAGGAGCCCCGGCAGCGTTGACTCGTCCGAGCGGCTAGGATCAGCGCGCATGGCATCGTGGTTCGACCGGCTCCTGGAGGAGCTCCAGCGCCGACAGGAGGAGGCCGACGCCGCCCGCGAGGGCCGGCCGCTCCCGCCGCGCGAGCCGCGAGGCCCCCGATCCGACGGTGACGACACCCCGCCGCGCGACGTGCGCGACGAGCTCGCCCGACGTCGCTCCGGTGGCGGCGGTCGCGGCGGAAGCCCGTTCGGCGGCCCCACCAGCGGCTGGGACGGGGGGCGCATCCGGCGCTGGGTGCTCATCGGGCTGGCCGTCTTCGTCGGGCTCTTCCTGCTGGGCTTCGCCGGCGGGCTGGTCGACCTCCTCACCGACCTGATGTGGTACGACGCCCTGGGGCGTCGCGACGTGCTCACCACCCGCCTCGTGGCGCAGCTGGCGCTCTTCGGGATCGGGTTCGCGGCGTTCGTGGTGCCGGCGGTGGCCAGCATCCTGGTCGCGCGCCGCGTGGCGCCGCAGGTGCCGCTGCGCCGGATCGGCACGTTCGAGCTGCCCGACACGACCCGCGCGTCGCGCTGGATCACCATCGCCATCGTCGGCGTGGCCGTCCTGCTGGGCCTCGGCTCCGGTGCGGCCTGGGCGGGCAGCTGGGAGCGGATCCTGCTCGCCCTCAACGGCGGCGACTTCGGGACGGTGGACCCGCACTTCGGCCGCGACGTCGGCTTCTACGTCTTCGACCTGCCCTTCCTGCGCTTCCTCCAGGGATTCGCCGTCACCACGCTGATCGCGATCATCCTCTTCACCCTGGGCGCCTACGCGGCCGGCGCCCTGCGCTGGCAGTTCCGCCTCACCGCGCCGGTACGGGCGCACCTCTCGGTGCTCGGCGCGCTGCTGCTGGTCGCCATCGGCCTGGGCTTCCAGTTCGACATCGCCGAGCTGAGCTACTCGACCCGCGGCCTCGACGGCGGCATCCAGGCCGCGACCTACACCGACCTCAACGCCCAGGTGCCGGCATTCACCATCCTCACCGTGCTGGCCGGGGTCGCCGCGCTGCTGATGCTCGCCAACATCTGGTTCCGCACCCTGTGGCTGCTGGGCCTGACCGCCGCGGCATGGGTGGCCGTCTCGATCCTCATCGGCAGCCTGTACCCCGGCTTCGTCCAGAACTTCAGCGTCAACCCCAACGAGCTGAACGCGGAGCGCCCGTACATCGCGGCGCACATCCGCGCCACGCGGGAGGCGTTCGACCTCGAGGCCATCGAGGAGCGGCGCTTCACCGGCGAGCAGGACCTGACGCGGGCGGTCTTCACCGAGGACGCCGCGACGATCGACAACCTGCGCCTGTGGGACTACCGCCCGCTGCTCACCACGTTCGGGCAGCAGCAGATCCTGCGGCGCTACTACAACTTCGCCGACGTCGACATCGACCGCTACGAGATCGGCGGCGAGCAGCGCCAGATCATGCTCAGCGCGCGCGAGCTCGACGTCGAGCGGCTGGCCGACCAGGCGCGCACGTGGACCAACGAGCGGCTCGTCTTCACCCACGGCTACGGGATCACCGCCGTGCCGGTCGACGCGGTGACGCCGCAGGGCACGCCCGACTACCTGGTCAGCGGCATCAACCGCGAGCCGCAGCTCCCGCTCACCGAGCCGCGCATCTACTTCGGCGAGACGACCGACACCTACGTCGTGACCCAGACCGATACCGACGAGTTCGACTACCCGCTGCCGGACACCTCCGAGGCCGGCGCCACCACCACCTGGAGCGGCAGCACCGGCGTCGGGATCGGCAACATCTTCAACCGGCTGCTGTTCGCGATGCGCTTCGGCGACCTCAACCTGCTGATCAGCGGCCAGCTGACCGGCGACTCGCAGATCCTCTTCCGGCGCACCCTCGAGGAGCGAGTCCCGGAGATCGCGCCGTTCCTGCACTACGACGCCGATCCGTACCTGGTGGCCGTCGAGGGGCGGCTGGTGTGGGTGTGGGACGCCTACACCGTCAGCGACCGCTATCCCGATGCGCAGCCGCTCCCCGAGGGCAGCCCGTTCGCCGGCGACAACTACGTGCGCAACAGCGTGAAGGTCGTCATGGACGCCTACGACGGCACCGTCCGCTTCTTCCTCGCCGATCCGGACGAGCCGATCATCGCCGCCTACGCCCGCATCTTCCCCGGGCTCTTCGAGCCGATGACGGCGATGCCGGCCGACCTCGCCGCCCACCTGCGCTACCCCGAGGATCTGTTCACCGCGCAGAACACGGCGTACCTGCTCTACCACCTCCAGCCCACCGACGGCGGGGCGACGACCTTCTACAACCAGGACGACCGCTGGTCGTTCCCCGAGGACGTGTCGACCGGTTCCGGCGAGCCGATGGAGCCGTACTACGTGATCATGCGCATCCCGGGCGAGGAGGCGGCCGAGTTCACCCTCATCCAGCCGCTCGTCCCCGAGCGGCGGCCGAACATGATCGCCTGGGTCGCGGCGCGCATGGATCCGGGGGTCTACGGCGAGCGCATCGCGTTCCAGTTCCCGACCGACACGTCGACCCAGGGGCCGGTCCAGGTCGAGGCGCGGATCGACCAGGACGACACCATCGCAGCGCAGTTCGGCGTCTGGTCGCGCTCCGGGTCGAGCATCATCCGCGGCAACCTGCTGGTGCTGCCGATCGGCGAGGACGGGCTGCTGTACGTCGAGCCGATCTTCCTCCAGGCCGAGGGCGCGCCCTTCCCGGAGTTCGTTCGCGTGATCATGGTCTCGCAGGACCGCGTCGCCTTCGCCGAGGACGTGGAGGACGGCCTGCGCCAGCTGCTCGGCGAGGCGGCGCCGCCACCGGTCGAGGAGCCCGAGCCGTCGCCCTCGCCCGGACCGAGCGGCTCACCGGAGCCGAGCGGCTCGCCGGAGCCGCTGCCCGACGACGTGGCCGCCCTGGTGGCCGAGGCACAGCGGCTGTACGACGAGGCGCAGGCCGCGCTCGATCGCGGGGACCTCGGCGCCTACCAGGATCGCATCGACGAGCTGCAGTCGGTGCTCGACGCGCTCGCCGAGCTCACCGGAGCCTCACCCGCTCCCTGATGGACGTCCTCGTCCTCGGGTCGGGCGCGCGGGAGCACGCGCTCGCCTGGCGGCTGGCACGCGACGAGGGCGTGCGACGCGTGCGGATCGCGCCGGGCAACGGGGGCACACCGGCCTGCGCCGAGACGGTCGGGGACCTCGACCCGCTCGATCCGGCCGCCGTCGCCCGCCACGTGAGCCGCGAGCGCTACGACCTGGTGGTCATCGGTCCCGAGGCGCCACTGGCGGCGGGGGTGGCGGACGCGCTGGACGGCGTGGCGCCGACCTTCGGGCCCAGCCGCGCGGCCGCGCGTCTCGAGTCGTCGAAGGCGTTCGCCAAGGGCGTCATGGAGCGTGCGGGAGTGCCCACGGCAGCCTCGGTCAGCGTGCGCAGCGCGGACGAGGCGGACCTCGACGCATGGGATCGTCCGCCGGTGGTGAAAGCGGACTGGCTCGCCGCCGGCAAGGGCGTGGTGGTGCCCGCCACGCGCGAGGAGGCGGCCGACGCGATCCGCGACCTGTTCGACGCCGCGCCCGAGGGTGGCACGCTGCTGCTCGAGGAGCGCCTGGTCGGGCGCGAGGTGAGCGCCTTCGCGCTGGTGAGCGGCGAAGGGGTGGTGCCCCTGGCGGCCGCGTGCGACCACAAGCGCCTGCGCGACGGTGACGAGGGGCCGAACACCGGCGGGATGGGCGCCTTCAGCCCGGTCCCGTGGTTCGGCCGTCGCGAGCTCGAGGCGGCGGTGGAGCGCGTCTTCGAGCCGGTCGCGTGGCGCATAGCCCGCGACGGCACCCCGTACCGCGGCGTCCTGTACGCCGGCCTCATGCTCACCGCTGCCGGACCGATGGTCCTCGAGTTCAACGCCCGCTTCGGCGACCCCGAGGCCCAGGTCATCCTGCCGCTGCTCGACGGGGACCTGTCGGCGGCGCTGCTCGGCGTCGCCACCGGCGACCGCGGCCTGATGGAAGGGTCGCTGGGCCTCCGCGACGGAGCGGCGGTGGGGGTGGTGATCGCCGCCGAGGGCTATCCCGACGACCCGGTGCGCGGCCGCGAGCTGCGCGGCGCCGAGCCGTCGAGCCCCGCCGACGACGGCGAGCTGCTCTGCTTCCACGCCGCAACGCGGCGTTCGGATGGGGGTTACGCGACGACCGGCGGGCGGGTGGTGACGATGGTCGGGCGCGGCGGGGACCTCGCCAGCGCCCGGGCGGCGGCGTATCGCGGCGTTGAGGGCGTGTCGCTGGAGGGCGGGCAGCATCGGTCGGACATCGGGCTGCGCGAGGTGGAGGCATGAGGCGGCTATCCTGCACTCCATGACCGATGCTCCTCGCGTGGCCGTCATCTGCGGCTCCCGTTCCGATCTCCCGACCCTCAAGGGCTGCTTCGACATCCTCGACAGCTACGGCATCACCTGGGAGGCCAGCGTCATCAGCGCCCACCGCCAGCCGGCCGTGCTCCACGAGCAGGTGCGCGCCGCAGAGGAGGCTGGGGTGGAGGTGTTCATCGGGGCCGCCGGGCTGGCGGCGCACCTGCCCGGCGTGCTCGCCTCGCTGACCGGCAAGCCGGTGATCGGCATCCCCCTCGACGGCGGCGTCCTGGGTGGCGCCGACGCCCTGCACAGCGTGGTGCAGATGCCGCCCGGGGTGCCGGTGGCGACCGTGGCCATCGGCTCCGCCGGGGCGAAGAACGCCGCGCACCTGGCGGCGCGGATCCTCGCCCTCGCCGACCCGGACGTGGCGGGGCGGGTGGCCGCCTTCCGCGAGGAGCAGGCCGGCAAGGCGGAGCTGCGGATCGATCCCCGCGCTTGACGCGCGGGCCCCGGTGACCGGCTCGGGACACCGGACGGGTGGCCCCCGGCAGCTCGCTGGCGCACCGTCGGGACTCGCTGGCGGCCCGCGCGCGATGCCGGTCCGCACGCGGAGCGGCGGTGGCTCGTACCATCTGACGCGTGATTGACCGATATGCCCTGCCGGAGCTGCGCGAGCTCTTCGGGGAGCGGCGCAGGCTCGAGCTGTGGCTGCGCATCGAGCTGCTGGCGGTCGAGGCGATGCACGACGCCGGGCTGGTCCCGACCGCCGACTGGGAGCGCATCCGCACCGCCGCCGGGGAGGTGGATCCGGAGCGCGCGCGCGAGATCGAGCGCGAGTCGCAGCACGACGTCATCGCCTTTCTGCGCAGCGTCACCGAGCGGCTCGGCCCCGAGGGGCGCTGGCTCCATTTCGGGCTCACCAGCTCGGACGTGCTGGACACGGCCACCGCCGTCCAGCTGCGCGACGCCACCGCGATCCTGGAGGGCGAGCTCCAGCGGCTCACCGCGGTCGTCGAGCGGATCGCGGTGCAGCACCGCGACACGCCGACCGTCGGGCGCAGCCACGGCATCCACGCCGAGCCGACCACGTTCGGCTTCAAGGCGGCCGGGTGGTACGCGGAGCTCACCCGCGACGCGGAGCGCCTGGCGCGGGCGCGGGAGGGGATCAGCGTCGGCAAGATCAGCGGCGCGGTGGGGACGCATGCCAACGTGAGCGCCGAGGTCGAGGCCCACGTCTGCCGTGAGCTGGGGCTCGAGCCGGACCCGGCCGCCACCCAGGTCGTCAGCCGCGACCGCCACGCCGAGCTGCTGGCCGCGATCGCCATCCTGGGCGGGACGCTGGAGCGGATCAGCGTCGAGCTGCGGCACCTCCAGCGCACCGAGGTCGGCGAGGCGTTCGAGCCGTTCGGCTCGGGGCAGCAGGGGAGCAGCGCCATGCCGCACAAGCGCAACCCGATCCTCGCCGAGCGGGTGACCGGCATGGCCCGCCTGCTGCGGGCCGACGCCCTGGTCGGGTTCGAGAACATGGCCCTCTGGCACGAGCGCGACATCAGCCACTCCAGCGCCGAGCGGTTCGTCTTCGAGCGCGCCCTCGGGGTCGCCGCCTACGCCACGCGCACCCTGGCCGACATCCTCGACGGGCTGGAGGTCGACGCCGACCGCATGCGCGCCAACCTCGAGCAGCTCGGCGGGATGGTGTACTCCGAGGCGCTCCTGCTGGCCATGATCCGCAAGGGCGCTGATCGCCAGGCCGCCTACCGCCTGGTGCAGGGCGCCGCGAAGCGCGCGTGGGCCGGTGAGGCGACGTTCCGCGAGGCGCTCCGCAGCGACCCGGGCGTCGCCGAGTGGCTCGACCACGACGAGATCGACGCGGCGATGGACCTCGAGCACCACCTCGCCGGGATCGGCGCCTCCTACCGGGCGCTCGGGCTCGAGTGACGAGCACGGCGCAGGAGCGCGAGGTGGTCCCGATGCGTGGCTGGCTCGCCACGGCGGGGACGGCCCTGCGGGTGGTGATCGACCGCGCCGAGCTGTGGATCCCCGGCGCTCTCGCCGCGCTGGCGTTCGTCGGCTGGGTGCCGTTCGTGCTGGCGGTCGTGCCGCTCCCCGATGCCGGCGGGCTGGCCCTCTTCGGCGCGGGCCTCGCGACGTCGGGGGCGTGGCCCTGGAACGTGGTGCTGCTCTCCCTGTCCGTCCTGTTCGGGGTCCTGACCCTGTGCCTCCTCGCCGCGCTCGGCGAGGC
>DASSPJ010000075.1:0-14929 GCA_035699665.1 Candidatus Limnocylindria bacterium | reverse complement strand
GGCGGTCGAGCGCCCGCCGCGCGACGTGCTGGTGCCGCTCACCCCGGCGGACGCCGAGGGGCTGGCCGCGTTCCTCTCCGACCGTCGCGGCTCGCGGGTCACGGTCAGCCTGCCGCAGCGTGGCGACAAGCGACGCCTCGTGGCGCTGGCCACGCAGAACGCGGTCGAGGCGCTCTCCCGCGAGCGAGCCGAGTGGCTCGCCGACCAGGGGCGCCGCGACGAGGCGCTCACCGACCTGGCCGCGGCGCTGGGGCTGGCACGTCCCCCGGAGCGGATCGAGTGCTACGACATGAGCAACATCGGTGGCACCAGCGCGGTCGGCAGCATGGTGGTGTTCGTCAACGGACGCCCTGAGCCGCGCGAATACCGCCGCTTCCGGATCCGCTCCGGCGAGACGCCGGACGACTTCCGGATGATGGGCGAGGTGCTGCGCCGCCGCTTCCGGCGCGCCTCGACGCTGCGGACCGAGACCGGCGCCCTGTCGCTGGCCGCGGTGGGCGCCGACGAGGCGCCCGAGGGTGATGGCGACGCGGACGAGCCGCCGGACCTGGCGCCGGGCGACGGACCGGTGGAGGAGGAGGTGCGCGCCCCGCGCGAGGTCGGCTGGGCGCTGCCCGACCTGGTGATCGTCGACGGCGGCAAGGGGCAGCTCTCCACGGCCGTGGGGGTCATGGAGGAGCTCGGCCTGACCGACGTGCCGCTCGCCGGGCTGGCGAAGCGCTTCGAGGAGCTGCACCTTCCGGGGCGGGCCGCGCCGGTGGTGCTGGATCGCCGCTCCCAGGCGCTCTACCTCGTGCAGCGCATCCGCGACGAGGCGCATCGGTTCGCCATCACCTACCACCGCGACGTGCGCGGCAAGCGCGCGCTGCGCAGCGAGCTGGACGAGATCGCCGGCGTCGGGCCGGCTCGCAAGCGCGCCCTGCTGAAGCGCTTCGGCAGCGTGCGTCGCATCCGCGAGGCATCGGTCGAGGAGGTGGCGGCGACGCCGGGGATCCCGCGGGAGCTGGCGGAGCGGGTGAAGCGCCACCTTGCCCGCGAGGGGATGCTCGCCTGACGGTGCGGCGCCTTGCGACACCCCCGGCCGGTGCCTATACTCGTCCGGCCGCCGCCCCGGAGCGGCGTCGTTGCTGTCTGGGACCGATGCGGTCCGGCGGCATCAGCGCGGCCTCCGCGCCCCCGAGAAAGGACCTGATACCAGACTCATGACCTGGCGCCGCATCGCCCCGTGGGTGATCCTCGTCGTCCTGGTGGGCGCGATCCTGGTCGACCTGCCCTTCAACGTGTTCGGCGACGGCGTTCGCACGCGGCTGGGGCTGGACCTCCAGGGCGGTCAGCGGGTCACGCTGGCGGTCGTCCCGCAGCCCGGGCAGACCGTCACCGACGAGCAGGTCAACACCGCGCGCGACATCATCGAGCGTCGCGTCGGCGGCATCGGCGTCAGCGAGCCGCAGGTGCGCACCCAGACCAGCGGCGACGGAACGCGGCAGATCGTGGTGGAGGTCCCCGGCGCCACGGACGACGACCAGGTCCGCTCGCTGGTCGGCTCGACCGGCCAGCTCCAGTTCATCGACCCGCAGGGCCAGACCCTGACCGACGAGCAGGACATCCGCCCGCTGATCGCCAGCGGGGCGGTGCGCGTGCTGTTCGACGGCGGCCAGATCGACCCGGGCAGCGTGGCGCCCACCGCGGACCAGGGCCAGCTGGCGGTGGTCTTCACCCTCCGCGACCAGGGGAGCCAGACCTGGTGCCAGTTCACGACGGCCAACGTCAACCGGCCCGGTCCGATCGCCCTGGACGGTCGCGTCATCACCACCCCGACGATCAACGGTCCCATCTGCGGCGGCCAGACGCTCATCACCGTCGGCGGTGCCGGCGAGGCCGCCGAGCAGGAGCGCACCAACCTCTACAACACGCTGCGCTTCGGCGCCCTGCCGGTGTCGCTCCAGGAGATCGGCTTCGACGAGGTCGACCCGACCCTCGGCGCCGGGTTCCTGGGCCAGGCGCTGATCGCCGGCGGCATCGGCCTGCTGCTGGTGATCATCTTCATGCTGGCCTACTACCGCCTGCCGGGCGCGCTGGCGGCCCTGGCGCTCGTCTTCTACACGCTGGTCAACTACGCCGTCTTCCGGCTCATCGGCGTCACCCTCACGCTGGCCGGGGTCGCCGCCTTCATCCTGTCCATCGGCATGGCGGTCGACGCCAACATCCTCATCTTCGAGCGCATGAAGGAGGAGATCCGCGCCGGCAAGACGCTCGGTCCGGCGATCGAGGCGGGCTTCGCGCGCGCCTGGTCGAGCATCCTCGACTCCAACGTCTCGACCATCCTGGTCGCCTCCTGGCTGTACTGGCAGGGGACCACCGTGGTGCGCGGCTTCGCGCTGGTGCTGATCATCGGTGTGCTGATCTCGATGTTCAGCGCCGTGACGGTGACCCGCACCATGCTGCGCTACGTGGTGCGCACCGACTGGGGCCGCCGCATCTCCCTCTACCACGTGGAGCGCTAGCCACCCGTGTTCGACATCGTCGGCAAGCGCCGCTGGTACTACGCCTTCTCCGCGCTGCTCACCATCCCGGGCCTGATCTTCATCCTGCTGGGTGGGCTCAAGCCGTCGGTCGACTTCACCGGCGGGACGGTCTTCCAGGTGCGCTACACATCCGAGCCCTCCCCGGCCGAGGTGCAGGCGGCGCTGGTCGAGCTCGGCCACCCGGAGGCGGTCGTGCGCCTGACCGATGACGGCTGGCTCGAGATTCGCACCGATCCGATCGACCTGGTCGACCCCGCCGCGCCGATCCCCGTGCCGTCGGGGAGCGTCGCCCCCAGCGCGTCGCCGACGGCATCGGCGTCCGCGTCCGTCACCGCATCCGGATCGGCCTCCGGCAGCCCGACGGCGTCGCCGTCACCCTCGCCGTCCGCCACGCCGGTCCCGAGCCCCTCGGCCGCGCCCGTCGACGTGACCGACACCGAGCTCGGTGAGCTGGAGGCGGCCCTCGAGGACCGTTTCGGTGCGCCCGTCGCGGGCTCGCCCCGCAGCGCCACCACGGTCGGCCCGATCATCGGCGCGGACCTGATCCGCAGCTCGGCGATCCTGATCATCATCGGCGAGCTGTTCATCCTCGCCTACCTGTGGATGCGCTTCGGCTTCCGCTTCGGGACCGCGGCCATCGTGGCCCTGCTGCATGACGTGGTCCTGGTGGTCGGGCTGTTCGCCATCCTCGGCTTCTTCTTCGGGCTCGAGTTCGACGCCCTCTTCGTCACCGCGCTGCTGACGGTGATCGGCTTCAGCGTCCACGACACGATCGTGGTCTTCGACCGCATCCGCGAGAACCGCGTCCGGCACGCCGGCGAGCCGTTCGGCGCGATCGTCAACCACTCGATACTCCAGACCATGGGACGCTCGATCATCACCTCGCTGACCGTTGCGGTGACACTGGCGTCCCTGCTCCTCCTCGGCCCGCCGACGATCCGCACCTTCACCCTGGCCCTGCTGGTCGGAGTGGTGAGCGGGACGTACTCGTCGATCTTCAACGCCAGCCAGCTGCTCGTGTCGTGGTACGAGTGGGACGACCGCCGCAAGGCGGGCGCGCGAGCCGCGGTCAAGCCGCTCTCCCGATAACGCCGCGGTAAGCGGCGTGTCATCGCGCGCGGCTACCATGGCCGTGTGATCCCGCCGCGCCTCGACTGGCTCCTCCCGGAGCCGTTCCCCGACCCTCCCGCCTTCGCGGGGTTCGGCAGGCCGGTGGCGACCCTCCTGGCGCGTCGCGGCTTCCGCGACGACGCCGGCCTGCGCGCCTTCCTCGACGCCGGGGCCGGCGCCCTGCACGACCTGTCCCGCATGGCCGATGCGGACCGGGCGCTCGACCGCATCGACGCGGCGATCGCCGCCGGGGAGCGGATCGCGATCTGGGGCGACTACGACGCCGACGGGATGAGCGCCATCGCCGTCTGGGTGCTCGCCCTGCGTGCCCTGGGCGTGGAGCCGGTGCGGTTCGTGCCCTCGCGCATCGCCGACGGCTACGGTCTCTCGGCGAGCGGGCTCGACGACCTGCGCGCGGGCGGGGTGGACCTCGTCATCACCTGCGACTGCGGCGTCGTCAACGTCGCCGAGGTGGCGCATGCCCGGGCCATCGGCCTGGACGTCATCGTCACCGACCACCACCTGCCCGGACCGATCCTGCCCGATGCCGTGGCGGTGGTCGATCCGCATCGGGCCGACTGCGCGTACCCCGATCCCGACCTGACCGGCGCCGGGCTCTCCTTCAAGCTCGCCTCGGCGCTGCTGGCGCGTCGCGGCGTGACGGTGCCCGACCTCGCCGCGGTGGCGGCGATCGGGACCGTCTCGGACCTCGCCCCGATGACCGGCGAGTCGCGCGCCATCGTGCGTCTGGGCCTCGCCGAGCTGGCCGTCACCGAGCGCGCCGGCCTGCGCGCCCTGCTGGCGCGCGCCGCCGAGCACCCGGATGCGCCCACCGCGCGCGACCTGGGCTTCGGGATCGCGCCGCGCATCAACGCCGCGGGCCGCATCGCCGAGGCGGAGCTCGCCATCTCGCTGCTCGTCGAGGAGGATCCCGCGGCCGCCGAGCGCATCGCCGAGCAGCTCGAGGCGGTGCACCTGCGCCGGCGGGAGCTCACCACCGCCGCGGTGGCCGAGGCGCGCGCCATGATCGTCGGCGCGGTGGGGGAGGGTCCGCTCGTCGTCCGCGGCGACGGGTGGGCGCCGGGGCTCATCGGCCTCGTGGCCTCGCGCCTGGTCGACACCCTCGGCCGCCCGGTGGCGGTGGCCGCGCTGGTCGGGGAGGAGGTGCGCGGGTCGGTGCGCGCCCCCGCGGACTTCCACGTGGCGCTGGCGCTGGAGGCGGTGGCGGCGCATCTCACCAAGCGCGGGGGCCACGCCGGGGCCGGCGGCTTCTCGGCCCTCCCCGACGCGTGGGACGCCTTCGTGCGTGCCTTCGGCGCCCTGCCGCGCCCCTGGCCGGTACGCGCCGACGACGCGCCGCCCATCCCCGCCGGGCGCGTGGTGGTGGACCTGGTGCTCCCCGCCGCGCATCTGGGATGGGGGCTCGCCGACGAGCTGGACCGGCTGGCGCCGTTCGGCCCCGGCCACGTCGAGCCGCTGCTGGCCATCACCGGCCTGCGGCTGGCGGAGGCCCGTCGCGTGGGCGCCGAGGAGCAGCACCTCTCCCTGCGCATGCGTCGCGGAGTGGAGGTGGTCGATGCGATCGCGTTCGGCGTCGGGCGCGAGTCGCCGCTTCCCGAGGTGGGGGAGGCGGTCGACCTCGTCGGCACGCTCGAGCGGGATACCTTCCAGGGCCTGCCGCGCCTCCGCATCCGCGTCCTCGACTACGCCGACGGGGCCAGCAGCCCCCTGCGCGCCCGACGCCTGGCGGCCGCCTCGCCGGACCTCGCCGGGGCCACTGCGTGATGACCGGTCCGGCGCTGGACCGGCTGCGGATGCGTGTCCGGCGACTGGGGGCGCCGCTGTGCGTGGGGATCGACCCGCACCCCGACGCGCTCCCCGAGCCGCTCACCCGCGACGTCCGCGGGGTCGAGGCGATGGCCCGCGGCCTCCTCGAGGTCGCTGTCGAGACGGCGGCCGCGGTGAAGGTCAACGTGGCCTTCTTCGAGGCCTTCGGCTCGGCCGGCTGGGCGGCGCTCGAGCGCCTCCGCGCCGAGACGCCGGGCGACCTCCCGTTCATCGCCGATGCCAAGCGCGGCGACATCGGCACCACCGCCGAGCGCTACGCGACGGCAGTCTTCGATCACCTCGGCGCCGACGGGGTCACCGTCTCGCCGTACCTCGGCGAGGACGGCGTGGCGCCGTTCGTGGCGCACGGCGAGCGGATCATCTACGTCCTGGCGCGGACGTCGAACCCGAGCGCGGGGACGTTCCAGGACCTGGGGACCGGCGGCGAGCCGCTCCACGAGGCGGTCGCCAGCTGGGTGGCGCGCACCTGGCCGGATCCCAGGGTCGGGCTGGTCGTCGGCGCCACCGCGCCGGCCGAGCTGGAGCGGCTGCGCGCCCTGGTTCCCGCCACGCCGTTCCTGGTCCCGGGGGTGGGCGCCCAGGGCGGCGACCTGGTGGCGGCCGTGCGGGCCGCCGCGGGGAGCGGCGGGCCGGGCATCGTCAACGTGTCGCGTGCCATCTCCGCCGCCTCGAGCGGCGCGGACTGGCAGCCTGCCGCCCGGCGCGCCGCCGTGGAGCTGCTGGGCCGGATGCGCGAGGCGGCCGGTGCTACACTCGGCGCCTCAGCACCGTAGAGCGGCACGCGCCGGCAGCGCCCGGTGCTCGACTGGAGAAGCGGCACGCGATATGGGACCCATCGGTTGGCCAGAGCTCATCATCCTGCTCGTGGTCGTGCTCATCGTCTTCGGCCCTGGCAAGCTGCCCGACATCGGTAACGCGATCGGGCGCGGCGTCCGGGAGTTCCGCAAGGCGTCGAACGACCTCGAGGAGTCGATCCGCGGCGACACGAAGAAGCCGGACGCCTCGACGCCGGCCGCCTCGAGGCCCTCGACCCCCTCGTCGACCGAGCAGAAGTAGCCGCGCGCCCTCGGCGCGGGTCGGCGGGGTGAGCCGCGCGCAGCCAGCCGCCAGCCGATGACGGAGCCAGCCCCCGAGCGACCGCCCGTGGTCGTCGACCCATCCCCGCCGGTCAACGACGGCGGCCCCTCGATGACCCTCGTCGAGCACCTCGGCGAGCTGCGCCGCCGCCTGATCATCGTGGTCGCCACCATCCTGGTGGGCGCGGTGGTCGGCTTCGTCGTCTCGACCGACCTGCTGCGCGTCCTCGTCGCGCTCCTTCCGCCTGACTACCGGACCCTCTACTTCACGTCGCCGGCCGGCGCGTTCGCCGCCCAGCTCAAGATCGCCGGCTTCACCGGCCTCGCGCTGGCGATGCCGGTGCTGCTCTTCCAGGCGTATCGCTTCGTCACCCCGGGCCTGACCCGCAGCGAGCGGCGGCTCATCTGGCCGGGGCTGCTGGCCGCGGTCTTCCTCTTCGTCGGCGGCATCGCGCTGGGCTACGCGGTGATCCCGTTCATGCTCCGCTTCCTCATCGAGATCGCGCCGCCCGACGTCACCTCGCCCCTGTTCACGATCGACGAGTACATCGGCTTCGTGACCACCACGCTGCTGGCCTTCGGCGTGGTCCTCGAGTTCCCGATCGTGCTCATCGTGCTGGCGCGAGTCGGGATCCTGAGCCACGCCTTCCTGGCGCGCCGGCGCCGCTGGGCGGTCCTGGTCATCGTGCTCAGCGCGATCGTCCTGACTCCGGGGAGCGACCCGATCTCGCCGACCATCATGGGCCTCGTCATGTACGGGCTGTTCGAGGTGAGCCTGCTCCTCATTCGCCGCTTCCGTGGCTGAGCCGCGCGTCCTGCTCATCACCTCACCGCAGACCGATGCGCACGCGGCGCCGGGCCACCCGGAGCGACCCGACCGCCGCGCCGCCGTGGCGGCGGGGGTACGCGACGGCGCGACCGATGCGGGGGCGCTCCTCGAGGAGCGCGACGCGCGCCCGGCGACCCTGGACGAGCTGACCCGCATCCATCCCGCCTCGCTGCTCGAGGCGCTGGACGCTGCGGCGGCCCGCGGCGGGGGGTGGATCGACGCGGACACCTACCTCGCGCCCGGGTCCGCCGATGCCCTGCGCCTCGCGGCCGGCGCCACGATCGACGCGGCGCTCGCCGCGGCCGGAGGGACGACGGTCGCCTTCGCCGTGGCGCGGCCGCCGGGGCATCACGCGGGCGTCGCCGCCCCGTCCGGGTTCTGCCTGGTGAACAACGTGGCGCTGGCGGCCGCCGCCCTGCGCGCGACGGGACACGCGCAGCGCATCGGGATCGTCGACTGGGACGTGCACCACGGCGACGGAACGCAGGTGATCTTCGACGCCGATCCCGACGTGTGCTACGCGTCGACCCACCAGTCGCCCCTCTTCCCGGGGACCGGCGCCGCGACGGAGCGGGGAATCGGTCCGGCGGCCGGCACGAAGCACAACGCGCCGCTCGCGCCGGGGAGCGGCGACGCCGACTTCGTGGCGGCCTGGCGCGAGCGGCTCCTGCCGGCGCTCGAGGCGTTCGCGCCCGACGCGATCCTCGTCTCGGCGGGGTACGACGCGCACGTGGCCGATCCGCTCGCCGACCTGCGGGTCACCGAGGAGGGCTACCGTGAGGTGGCGCGGCTGCTGGGGGGCGTCGCGGCGCGGCGCGGCCTCGCCGGGGTGGCCCTCACCCTGGAGGGCGGCTACGACCTCGAGGCGATCCAGGCATCGGCCGCGGCGACCGTGCGCGGCCTCCTCGAGGGCCTCGCGGACCGTCACGCCCCGCGGTAAACCGAGGCTTGACGGCTATACTCGGGACTCACCACGCCGCCGAGGGGAACATGCCGGGCTCTCGAGCCGCAGCGACACAGCGGCGGGCCTCGCGCTCGCCGGCGGATTCCGGCGCCGCCCGGCCGGCGCAGACCGGGCGCGTGGTGATCATCACCGGCCTGTCCGGCGCCGGGAAGAGCCAGGCGGCGAAGCTCTTCGAGGACCTCGGCTACTACTGCGTCGACAACCTGCCGCCGGAGCTGCTCGACGGCTTCCTGGCGCTGCGCGCCGAGGGCGACGCGCGGTACCGGAACGTGGCGCTGGTGCTCGACATCCGAGCGGGTGACCCGGCGCCGGCGATCCTGCGCGCCCGGGCGGCGGTCGACGACCGCGGCGACGGCATGCAGGCCATCTACCTCGAGGCGTCCGACGCGAGCCTCGTGTCGCGCTTCAGCGAGACGCGCCATCGGCACCCGCTCCAGGAGCGCGGCGGCGTCCAGGGCGGGATCCACGAGGAGCGCCGGCGCCTCGCGCGGGCCCGCGACCTCGCCGACGAGGTGATCGACACCACCGGGCTCTCGATCGGGCAGCTCAAGGAGCGCCTCTTCGCGCTCGTCCCCTCCGACGCGGCCGCCGGGGAGCTCCAGGTCGACGTCATCACCTTCGGCTTCAAGTACGGCATCCCGCTCGACGCGGACCTGGTCTTCGACGTCCGCTTCCTGACCAACCCGTACTGGGTGCCGGACCTCAAGCCGCTCTCGGGCCTCACCGACCCGGTGCGCGACTTCGTCCTCGCCCAGCCCGCGGCGGGCCGCTTCCTCGACCTCGTCCAGGAGCTGCTCGACCTGACGACGCCCGCGTATCGGTCCGAGGGGAAGTCGCGCCTCGCCGTGGCGCTGGGCTGCACCGGCGGGTATCACCGCTCGATCGCGCTGGCGGAGGAGCTGGCCCGTCGTCTGCGCGATGGCGGGCACGGGTCGGTCACCGTGTTCCACCGGGAGCTGGACCGATGAGCCGCATCCGGCTGCCGCGTTGGCTCTACCCCGGGATGCACCTGAAGCGCTGGCTGCTCCTCGTGTTCGCCGGGATCGTGATCCTCGGCCTCGGCGGCGCCGTCTTCCTCGTCAACGCCTACCGCGCCGGCGAGCTCGACGAAGTGCCGTTCTTCTACTACCTGACCGGCGCGTGGCTCGAGCGACCGGTGCGCGCCGCGGTCCTGGCCGCCATCGGCCTGACGCTGACGGGGCTCGGCGTGTGGGGCCTGATGCGCAGCGTGGTGTCGCCGTTCGTGCAGCGCGGCAACAGCGTCATGGAGGTGCTCTACACCAAGCGCTACCTGGCCCGCGGCCCGCGGATCGTGGCCATCGGCGGGGGCACCGGGCTGTCGACCCTCCTCCGCGGCCTGAAGGCCTACAGCGCCAACATCACCGCGGTCGTCGCCGTCGCCGACGACGGAGGCAGCTCCGGGCGGCTGCGCGCCCAGCTGGGCATCGCGCCGCCGGGTGACATCCGCAACTGCATCGCCGCGCTGGCCGACGCCGAGCCGCTGATGACCCAGCTGATGCAGTACCGCTTCCCGGCCGGGTCCGGGCTCGACGACCACGCCTTCGGCAACCTGTTCATCGCGGCCATGACCGCGGTGACCGGCGACTTCGAGGAGGCGGTGCGCGAGTCGAACCGGGTCCTCGCCGTGCGCGGCCAGGTGCTGCCCGCCACCAGCGTGCCGCTCAACCTGTCGGCCCGCGTGGCCGGCGGGCGGCTGGTCGAGGGGCAGGTGGCGATCGCCCAGTCGCCGGAGCCGATCGAGCAGGTCTTCATCGAGCCGCAGGACGTGCGTGGCAACCCGGAGGCGCTCGAGCGGATCCTGGAGGCGGACATGATCGTCATCGGTCCGGGAAGCCTCTTCTCGAGCGTCCTGCCGAACCTGCTGATCAGCGACATCCGCGACGCGGTGGCGGCGGCCAGCGGCCTGCGGGTGTACGTCTGCAACGTGGCCACCCAGCCCGGCGAGACGGGGAGCTTCACCGCCGCGGAGCACCTCGAGGCGCTGTTCGCCCACGTAGGCGAGGGACTGGTCGACTACGTCCTGCTCAACCACGCCCGCGGCGCTCGCGCACCCAGCGGCTGGCAGGGACAGCCGGTCGAGGTCGACGCGCGGCGGCTCGAGGAGCTGCCGGTGATCGTGGTCGAGGAGAACCTCGTCGACGTCGTCAACGCCCACCGCCACGACCCGGCGAAGCTGGCCGCCGCGCTCATGCGCCTCCAGCAGGAGGATCGCGTCGACCGGCCGCGCCAGCGGCGGGTTCAGCGCCCCACCGCCTCGGCCTCGTGACCGCGCCGCGCGCATGGTGATCGCGTCGGAGGTGCGGGGCGAGCTTGCCCGCATCCAGCCGGCCCGCGACCACTGCCGGCGTGCCGAGCTGGCCGGGCTCCTCGCCGGCGACCGCATGGCCGGCGGGGTGTCGACCCTGGACCACGCCACCGCGCGCATCGCGCTGCATCTCGCCGCCGCCCTGGGAATCAGCGCCGACGCACCGCGCCGTGCCCAGGGCGGTCCAGCCGAGCCGCATGCCCGGCACCACCTGCGGGTCGTCATGGACCGTGCCGCGGTGCGCGGCTGGAGCTGGACCGATGCGGCCGCCTGCGACCGGCGCGCCTGGCTGCGCGGCATGCTCCTCGCCTCCGCCTCGATCTCCTTCAGCGGCGGCGGGCCGCATGTCGAGTGGGTCTTCCGCGGCCGGTCGCGGGCCGCGGAGCTGCGCCGCCGCCTCGCCTCGGTCGAGGTGCGCGCCGCCCTCGTCGAGCGCCGTGGCCGCCACGTCGTCTACGTCAAGGGCAGCGAGGAGGTGGCCACCCTCCTGCGCCTCACCGGGGCCAACCGGGCGCTGCTTGACTTCGAGACGGCTCGCGTCGGGCGCGACGTGCAGAACCGCCTCAATCGGCTCCTCAATGCCGAGGCCGCCAACCTGGGTCGCACCGTGCGCGCCGCCGAGCGGCAGCTGGCCGCCATCGACGAGCTCGAGGCGCGCGGCGTCCTGGGCGAGCTGCCCGTCGGCCTCCGCGAGGCCGCCGCCGCGCGGCGCCTCCAGCCCGACGCCGACCTCGATACCCTGGCCGCCAGCCTCGGCGTCAGCCGCTCGGCGATGAACCATCGGCTCCGCCGCCTGGTGGAGCTCGGCAGCGAGGAATGACGATCCGCGGACCGATGCGCCGCCCGCTCGTGGCCGGCAACTGGAAGATGAACCCCGCCACCCAGGCCGATGCGTACGCGCTGGCCACCGCGCTTCGCGGCGCCCTCGACGTCGCCGATGGCGTCGACGTGGTCCTCTGTCCGCCGACGATCTGGCTCGACACCGTGCGCCACGCGCTGACCGGCTCCGCGCTCGCGATCGGGGCGCAGACGATGCACTGGGAGGAGCGCGGCGCCTACACCGGGGAGACGAGCCCACTCATGCTCGCCGAGGTCGCCACGCACGTCATCCTCGGACACTCGGAACGGCGGCAGTACGACGGGGAGACCGACGAGGGCGTGGGGCGCAAGGTGGCCAGCGCCGTGTCCCACGGCCTGGTGCCCATCGCGGCGGTCGGGGAGCTGCTCGAGGAGCGGCGCAGCGGCGCCACGGAAGCGGTCATCGACCGCCAGCTGCGGGCCGCGGTGGCGGGACTCGACACGCTCGCCGGCAGCGGCCTGGTGGTGGCCTACGAGCCGGTCTGGGCCATCGGCACCGGCGAGGCGGCCGCCCCTGAGGATGCCCAGGCGGTCGCGGCCCAGGTCCGGTCGATCCTGCACGACCGCTTCGGGGCCGATGCCGACGCCGTACCGATCCAGTACGGCGGCAGCGTGACCGCCGACAACGCCGCCGCATTCTTCGCCCAGCCCGACGTCGACGGCGCGCTGGTCGGCGGCGCCTCGCTGAAGCCGGACCAGTTCGCGGCCATCGTCGCGGCCGCCGCGTCCCGGTGAGCGAGGCGATCCGCCCGGTCGTCCTCGTCGTCCTCGACGGCTTCGGGATCGGCGACGACCCGGCGCGCAACGCCCTGCTGAGCGCCGACATGCCGACCTGGCGGCGCCTCCTCGAGGAGTGGCCGCACGCGCGCCTCGAGGCGTCCGGCGAGGCGGTCGGCCTGCCGGCGGGACAGATGGGCAACTCGGAGGTCGGCCACCTCAACCTGGGCGCCGGGTTCCGCGTCCTCCAGGACCTGCCGCGCATCAGCGCCGCGATCGCCGACGGCTCGTTCTTCGACAACCCCGCGCTCAACGCCGCGGCCGACGCAGCCCTGGCCGCGCGTGCGCGGCTGCACCTGATGGGGCTCGTCGGGCCGGGCGGGGTGCATGCCGTGGACGAGCACATCGTCGCGGCGGTCGAGCTCGCCCATCGGCGCGGACTGCCGCCCGAGCGCGTCCTGTTCCATGCCTTCACCGACGGCCGTGACACGCCGCCCCGCTCGGCGGACGAGTTCCTGCCCGCGCTGGAGGCACGGTTCGCCGGGCAGGCCACCGTGGCGACGGTCAGCGGCCGCTACTACGCCATGGATCGCGACAACCGCTGGGAGCGCACCAGGCTGGCGTATGACGCCATCGTCCATGCCGAGGGCCTCACCGCGCCGACGGTCGCGCAGGCGCTGTCCGGCGCCCATGCCCGCGGCGAGAACGACGAGTTCATCCAGCCGACCGTGCTGGCAGGCTCGACCCCTGCGAGCGACGGCGACCAGGTCGTCCACCTCAACTTCCGCGCCGACCGGGCGCGACAGCTCTCGCATGCCCTTGCCGCGCCCGACTTCGACGCCTTCGACCGCCGCGCGGCGCCCTTCCCGCTCACCACCCTCACCGAGTACCAGGCGCCCGACGAGCTGCCGGCGGCCGTGGCCTTCCCGCCGCTGGTGATCGACTCTCTGGCGGCCGAGCTCGGGCGTCGCGGGCTGCGCCAGCTGCACGTCGCCGAGACGGAGAAGTACGCCCACGTCACGTACTTCTTCAACGGCGGCGTCGAGGACCCGCAACCGGGCGAGGAGCGGATCCTGGTGCCCTCGAACCGCAGCGTGCCGACGTACGACCTCGCGCCAGAGATGAGCGCCGGGCCGATCACCGACGCGCTGGTCGAGGGCATCGCATCGGGGGCGTACGACTTCATCGTGGCCAACTACGCCAACCCGGACATGGTCGGCCACACCGGGGTGTGGGAGGCGGCCGTGGCCGCCGCCGAGACGGTCGACGCCTGCCTCGCCCGGGTCGTCGAGGCGACGCTGGCTGCCGGCGGGGCGCTGGTGATCACCGCCGACCACGGCAACATCGAGCAGATGCGCGACGAGGCGGGGGAGCCGCAGACCAAGCACACCACCGCCCCGGTGCCGTGCCTCCTGGTCAGCGAGCGCCATCGTGCCGTGCGCCTGCGTGACGGCATCCTGGCCGACGTGGCCCCCACGCTCTGCGAGCTGCTCGGCATCCCACCGGGTCCGGAGATGACCGGCGCGTCGCTCATCGAGCCGCCGCGGGGCGCCTGACCCATCGGTCTGGTAGACTCCGCGCCGCCATGACACCCCTCGTTCTTGCCCAGATGATCCTCGGCGTCGCCCTCATCGCCTCGATCCTGCTCCAGCAGCGCGGGACCGGCCTGGGTGGGGCGTTCGGCGGCGAGGTGACCGCCTACCGCAGCCGTCGCGGGATCGAGCGCACGCTCTTCCGCCTGACGATCGTGCTGGCGGTCCTGTTCGTCCTGTTCAGCCTCCTCAACCTGGTCGACTTCGCGGCCGCCTGAGGCCGTCGCATCGGGTGCCAATCGGCGACCGGTGACCGTTATCGGCGCTGCCGTCGTGGCGCCGGGGGACCAGCGTGACCCTTGGCGTGCGCTGACGGGCCACCGGAGGTCGCATCCGCACCGGCAGGTCACGTAACGTGCACCGATCGCGTCCTAGCCTGAGCTGCCGGCCGCCGAAGGCCCTGTGCTAGAATCGGCCTCCGCTCAGCCCCGGACGCGATCCGGGGCAGCCGTGCCGAGGTGGCGGAATAGGTAGACGCGCTAGGTTCAGGACCTAGTGGCCGCAAGGTCGTGTGGGTTCAAGTCCCTCCCTCGGTACCACCGATGCCCAGGTGGCGGAATTGGTATACGCGTACGTTTGAGGGGCGTATGAGGCAACTCATCCGGGTTCAAGTCCCGGCCTGGGCACCACCTTCCGCTCTCGATGACCGATGACGCCGCTCGCTCACCCGAGCGGCGTTCCCGTGTCCGCTCGTCAGTCTGGGTAGGCTGACGGGTGGGAGGGCCTGGCCGTCGATGCGGCCTCCTCCCGCGCACCAGCCCGTGGTGACTGAACGGCAGGAGGAGCGGGTGAGCCCGACCGGTTCCTCCGACCGGTCAGCCCGGTGAGACTGAATCGGCAGCGTCGGCCAGGGCCGCCTCGATCTGCCGCACCAGCTCCCGCGCCGAGGCTGCGCTGAGCTCCACCGCGACCCGCGTCGGCGCGCCGTCCGCCTCGTTGACCAGGTCGATGTTCAGGCTGTGGTCGAACGGCGCGTGGAAGGGATGATCGAACGAGACGGTGGCGGTGTCGACCGCGAACCAGCCGCTCGGTCCCTTCGCGCTGCCGGCGATCGCGGCACGGTGGGTGACGTTGGTGCACATCG
>DASSPJ010000074.1:0-12800 GCA_035699665.1 Candidatus Limnocylindria bacterium | reverse complement strand
CCGCTGATGAAGACGTCGCCGACGCGCGCCGAGTCGGCTGCGTTCATGACCCGGAAGCCGTCCATCGCCGCCTCCAGGCCGCGGACCGGGTCCACCTCGCAGACGACCACGTTGGCCCCGAACCCGTGCGCGCGCGACGCGATCCCGCGCCCCACCCAGCCGTAGCCGCCGACCACCACCGTCTTGCCGGCGAACAGGATGTTGGTGGCGCGCAGGATGCCGTCGATGGCGCTCTGCCCGGTCCCGTAGCGGTTGTCGAACAGGTGCTTGGTGAGCGCCTCGTTGACGGCCACCACCGGGTACGCCAGCTTCCCGGCGCGCGCCATGGCCCGCAGCCGGATGACGCCGGTGGTGGTCTCCTCGGTCCCGCCGACGACCTCGTCGAGGAGCTCGCGGCGCTTGGTGTGCAGCTCGTTCACGAGGTCCGCGCCGTCGTCCATGGTCACCTGCGGGTGGTGATCGAGTGCGGCGCCGATATGCGCGTAGTACGAGTCACGGTCCTCGCCCTTGATGGCGAAGGTCGGGATGCTGAAGCGCTCGACCAGCGCGGCGGCCACGTCGTCCTGGGTGGAGAGTGGGTTCGACGAGCAGAGCACCGCATCGGCGCCGCCCGCGGCCAGGGTGCGCATCAGGTTCGCCGTCTCGGCGGTCACGTGCAGGCAGGCGCTGATCCGCCAGCCGGCCAGCGGCCGCTCGCGCTCGAAGCGCTCGCGGATGGCGGCCAGCACCGGCATCTGCCGGTCCGCCCACTCGATCTTCAGCGCGCCGGCATCGGCCAGGCCGATGTCGGCGACGTCGTGGTTCATCTCGGTTCGCGTTGCCACGTCAGTCGGAGTGCCTCTCGTATCGGTCGCATGAGTCCCCAGCCGCCGGCGCGACGCCGTCCCAGGCGCTCCTCCAGCGGGCAGTACGCACGGTACCCGAGGCGGCGGTAGGCCGCGACCGCGGGGTCGTTGTCGGCGTGGACGTTGAGCGTCACGTCCGGCAGGCGGTCGAGGAGCTCCGACGTGACCGCGCTGGTCACCATCTTGGCGAAGTCGTGGCCCCGGTAGTCGGTGTGGGTCATCACGTTGCCGACGACCCCCATCCCCTCCGCCTCGTTGATGACGTGCGTCCCCGCCGCGCTGACGAGGTGGCCGCGCACCCGGATCCCGTAGTAGATCCCGTCCGACACCACCGAGGCCGGAAAGCCGGTGCGGAAGCCGAGCTGGTAGAGCCGGTTGAGCTCATCGATGTCGGCCGGCCCCAGCCGCTCCGCCGGTCCGGCGAATGGGCTGAACGTCGCCCGATCGACCGCCATGCGCAGCATCGCGATCGCCGGCTCGAGCTCGTACGTGGCGCCGATGGCGGCGGCGTGCTCCGCGCTCGACACGAAGTACGCGTCGCGTGGCTTGAGCACCGACTCCAGGATCGCCGCGCACCCGGTCGGGTCGCCCATCAGGAACAGCGGCTGCGGGACGAGCCCCTCGTGGTGCGACGCGAGGGCGGTCGGCTGCCCGTCGGCGTCATAGGCCAGCGCCCACGCCACGCGGTGCCGATTCGGGCCGTCGAGGTCGCCGAGCGCGTATGCCGCGTACCGGCGGTCGCGGCGCAGGAAGCCGACGATCTCCGAGCGATCGGTGACCGGTCGCGCCCGAACGCCGGTCGTGGCGGCCACGGCCATCGGTCTGTCGGTCCGCGCTCGCCGAGCCGTCAGTAGGTGAGCAGCGCGTGGGTGTCGTACTCGCGGAGCCGCTCGCGCCCCTGGAGCGCGGTCAGCTCGACGGCGAACGACAGGCCGGCGATCTCGCCGCCCAGGCGACGCACCAGCTCGATGGTGCCCATGACCGTGCCGCCGGTCGCCAGCAGGTCGTCGACGATGAGCACGCGCTGGCCCTTCTCGATCGCATCGCGGTGGATCTCGAGCGTGGCGGTGCCGTACTCGAGCGCGTACTCGACCTCGATCGTCTCGGCCGGCAGCTTCCCGAGCTTGCGCACCGGGACGAATCCCGCCCGCAGCTTGGTCGCCAGCGGCGCGGCGAAGATGAACCCGCGGCTCTCCATGCCGACCACCAGGTCGACCTTGGTGTCGCCGATCTGCGCCGCCATCTGGTCGATCACCGCCGCGAATGCATCCGGCTCGCGCAGCAGGGTGGTGATGTCGTAGAAGAGGATTCCCGGCTTCGGGAAGTCGGGCACCTCGCGGATCAGCGCGCGCAGGTCGTCGACGGAGAGGGTGGCGGTCACGGCGGGGGCACGCTCCGAGCTGGCGATGGGCGGGTGGTGACGGCGCACGCGGCGTGCGCCGCCCGAGTCTAGACCGATGCCTCCGGCGCGGCAACGCCTCCTGACCGGTCCGCATCCCCCACCGCGAGCCGGCGCAGCACGGCCTGCAGGACGCCGCCGTGGCGCAGGTACTCGAGGTCGACCGGCCCGTCGACGCGGGCGATGGCGCGGAACGTCCGCTCCCCCCCGTCCTCGTCGCGCACCGTCACGCTCACCTCCTGGCGCGGCCGCAGGTCGGCCACCCCGCGGATGGTGAACGTCTCGCGCCCGGTGAGCCCCAGCGAGGCCGCGCTCTCGCCGGGCAGGTACTGGAGCGGCACGATGCCCATCCCGACCAGGTTGGACCGATGGATCCGCTCGTACGACTCGGCGATGACCGCGCGCACGCCCTGGAGGTACGGGCCCTTGGCCGCCCAGTCGCGGCTGCTGCCCGAGCCGTACTCCCTGCCCGCCAGCACGATGAGCGGCGTTCCCTCCTCGGCGTAGCGCATGGCCGCGTCGAAGATGCTCATCCGCACCCCCGACGGGATGTGCTCGGTGACGTTCCCCTCGGCGTCCGGGGTCAGCGCGTTGCGCAGCCGGATGTTGGCGAAGGTGCCGCGCATCATCACCTCGTGGTGCCCGCGGCGGGCGCCGTACGAGTTGAAGTCGCGCGGCTCGACGCCGTGGGCGACGAGCCACTCCCCGGCGGGCGAGGTGCGCGCGATCGATCCCGCCGGCGAGATGTGGTCGGTGGTGACGCTGTCGCCGAGCACCGCCAGCACGCGCGCCTCCTCCACGTCGGGCAGCGGCGCCGGCTCGGCGCCGAGCCCGTCGAAGAACGGCGGCCGCGCCACGTAGGTCGACGCGGGATCCCAGGCGTAGCGGTCGCCCGCCGGAACCGGCAGGTTCCGCCATCGGTCGTCACCGTCGAAGACCGATGCGTAGTTGCGGCTGAAGATCTCACCGCTCACCGCGCGGGCCACCACGTCGGCCACTTCCGCGGGTGACGGCCAGATGTCGGCCAGGAAGACGTCGCGCCCGTCGGCATCGGTGCCGAGCGGCTCGCTGGCCAGATCGATGTCGATGCGCCCGGCCAGCGCGAACGCCACCACCAGCGGCGGCGAGGCGAGGTAGCTGGCGCGCGCCAGCGGATGGATGCGCCCCTCGAAGTTGCGGTTGCCCGACAGGACCGCGACACCGACCAGGTCGTTGCCCTCGATCGCCGCGGCGATCGGCTCGGCCAGCGGACCGGAGTTGCCGATGCAGGTCGTGCAGCCATAGCCGACCAGGTTGAAGCGCTGCGCCTCGAGCGGCTCCATGAGCCCGGCCGCGGCGAGGTAGTCGGTCACCGCCCGCGATCCCGGCGCCAGCGAGGTCTTGACCCACGGCCTGGTGGTCAGGCCGCGCTCGAGGGCCTTCTGGGCCACGAGCCCGGCAGCCACCATGACCGATGGGTTGGAGGTGTTGGTGCAGCTCGTGATGGCCGCGATGACCACCGATCCCGAGCGCAGCCCGAAGCGCTCGCCGTCCTGCTCGACCTCGACCGCGCGGTAGTGGGCCCCCGCCGGCGCGGGAACCGGCGCGTGGCGTGGCGCCGCCTCGGTGGCGTGCTGCTCGGCCTTCGGGTCGCGCGTGTACGACGGCGGATCCGACGCGGGGAACGACTCGGTGCTCGCCTCCTCGACCGTGCCGCGCTCCTCGGCCGGCTCGCCGCCGTGCTCGTGGGTGGTGCCGTCCGCGTGGGTATGCAGCCCATCCGGGAAGGTGGCCCGGAACGAGTCACGCAGGTCGGTGAGGGCCACGCGGTCCTGCGGGCGCCGCGGCCCGGCGACCGACGGCACCACGCTCGCCAGGTCGAGGCTCAGCGACTCGTTGAAGTCCGGGGCCGGGGTGGCATCGGTGCGGAAGAGGCCCTGCTCCCTGGCGTAGGCCTCGACCCGCGCCACGACCTCCTCGGGGCGGCCGGTCATGCGCAGGTAGCGCAGCGTCTCCTCGTCGATCGGGAAGAGCGTCGCGGTGGCGCCGAACTCCGGCGACATGTTGCTGATCGTGGCGCGATCGGCCAGCGAGAGGCGCGACAGGCCGGGACCGTGGAACTCGACGAACTTGCCGACCACCCCGTGGGCGCGGAGCATCTCGGTCACCGTCAGGACGAGGTCGGTGGCCGTGGAGCCGGCGGGGAGCTCGCCGTCGAGGCGGAAGCCGACCACCACCGGCATCGGCTGCGGGAGCGGCTGCCCGAGCATGGCGGCCTCGGCCTCGATGCCGCCCACGCCCCAGCCGGCGACGCCGAGCCCGTTGACCATGGTGGTGTGCGAGTCGGTGCCGACCAGGGTGTCGGGGAAGAGCATCCCGTCGCGCTCGCTGATGACGTCGGCCAGGAACTCGAGGTTCACCTGGTGGACGATCCCCGTGCCGGGCGGCACGACCCGGAAGCTGTCGAATGCCTGCTGGGCCCAGCGCAGGAGCGCGTACCGCTCGCCGTTGCGCTCGTACTCGCGCTCGACGTTGATGAGGAAGGCGGCATCGGTGCCGAACTGGTCGACCTGCACGGAATGGTCGATCACCAGGTCGACCGGCACGAGCGGGTTGATGCGCGACGGGTCGCCGCCCATCTCGCCCATCGCGTCGCGCATGGCGGCGAGGTCGACCACGCACGGCACACCCGTGAAATCCTGGAGGATCACCCGCGCCGGCATGAACGGCAGCTCGTACTCGGCAGGGCGATCCGCGTCCCAGGCGGCCAGCGCGCGGACGTCATCGGCGCTCACCAGCTCGGGCTGCGTCGCGGCGCCGCGCAGCATGTTCTCGAGCAGCACCTTGACGGTGTAGGGCAGGCGCGCCAGGTCCGGGACGCCCGCAGCGTCGAGCCGGAAGATGGTGAAGTCGCGCTCGCCGACGCGCAGCGTGGCGCGGGCATCCGGAGAGGTGGAGTGGGTCGTCACGGTCGCCTCCTTGTCGTCGCCGCTCGGGTGAGCGACATCGGTGAGAAGTCGGCGCCGGACGGGTGCGCCCGTCGCGGGTCGAGAAGTCCCTCAAGTATACGCGCCGTGTCTCGCCCCCCGGCAGGCCACCGAGCGCGTCAAGCAACGTCTGCGATCCACCGACGGAACTTCACCGGAACCGGGCTCTGGGCCGCGTTTCGCCGACAGATCGCGGCCCGGTGAGCGTGAGCTGCGCCCCGCGGCGCAGTTCGTGCGTGCCATCCCACGATCCATCGTCGAAGCGCAGCCCGGATCGCCCCTCCGCCGTCAATCCGACGACACATCGCGGCTGCGTGGCCTCGCGACAGGACCCGCGGGGCACAACGGCGTCCTGGCGCCCCCGGCGGCCTCGCCCGTGCGGGACGGCCGAACCGAGCCGTCGACGTATCGACCGGGCGGCCGCGCTAGCGGCGCACCTTCGGGACCTGCTCGCCCTTTGGGAGCAGGCAGACCCCCGCGGTGGTCAGGTGGAGCGTGTCGCCCTCGATGGTCCACGTGAGGCGCTCGATCGGGTTGGTGGTCCCCTGCGGAAGCCAGCACGTGTGGCGCTCGTTGTCGGAGGCGGTGAGGTCGTAGCTGATCTCGCTCGGCGCCGTCAGGGTCACGATTCCACGGTCCCAGACCTGCCGCTCCGGCGCGTCGGCGGCCCGGATGGTCACACAGTCCTGGTCGGTGAAGACGATCTCGGTGCAGATCGGCGAGCCGGCGCGGTAGAACGCCCAGACGGCCCAGCCGTCGGTCTCTTCCCACTCCCCGATCAGCTCGTCGGGAACGGGGCTGCCGGCCATCACCGGGTGCCGGAAGCCGCCCGCCCCGGCACTGGCGCTCGGCGACGGCTGGGGCGTGGGCTGCGGCAGCGATCCGACGATCGCGGCGCCGGCCACGACGAGCGCCACCAGCAGGGTGGCGGCGATGAGGATGGTGGCGAGGCGGGTGCCTCGGCTCGGGGTGGTCATGGCATCTCTCCGGAGCGGGGCGAGCCAGTCGCGCCGCCGCGGATGAGCCCGGGCGAAGGCGATCGCGGCCTCGACCGGCGCGGCGGGCGCGACGTGGGCGTCGAGCTCCAGCCAGTCGGCGAGCAGCCGGTCCAGATCGGTCTCTCGAACGTTCATGCCGTTCGCACCTCGTCCCGGTCATCCGCCTCGAGGGCGGCGCGAAGCGCTCGCTTCGCATAGTGCAGTCGTGAGCCGACCGTGCCGAGCGGCACGCCGATCGTGTCGGCGATCTCCGCCAGGCCCAGGCCGGCGTAGAAGTGGAGGACGACGACCGCGCGCTGCTCCGGAGTCAGACGCTCGAATCCCCGCTCCAGCTGGTCCCGCTGCTCCACGTCGCCGGTGGCGTCGTCGAGGCTCGGGTCGCGCTCCGGCACCACGTGCATCTCGCGGATCGGGCGTCGGCCGCCACGCGCCTCCTGGACGGCGAAGCGCACGACGAGCCGGTACGTCCAGGCGTCGAAGCGCTCCGGGTCGCGGAGGCGGGGCAGCTCCTTCCAGACCGCGATGAGCGTCTGCTGGAGCGCATCCTCGGCACGGTGGCGGTCCCGGGTCACCCGCAGGGCGACCGCGAAGAGGCGGTCCGACGACAGTCGCGCCAGGGCGGCGAACGCGTCTGCGTCCCCGTCTCGCGCGGCGGTCACCAGCTCGGTCTGCACGCCACCTTCCTCGCTGCGGCAGCGGGTCATCTGCCCGCCGCTCATCGTGTATGAGGCGCAGAGCGGAACGATTCTTCAATGTGCCGCGATTGAAAGAATCATCCTCCCAGCTGCCTCGTTAGGGCAGACGCGTCATCGCAGCAGGTGACGCCACACCCTGGAGGCAGACCGATGCGCAACCGCACCCTTCCCCGTACCCTGCCGGCCCTGGCGGCCGCGCTGGCCATCTCCACCCTGAGCGTGACCACCACGCTCGCGGCTCCCGCCTACGTCGAGGTCGACCGCTGGAGCGACGAGGTCCGGGAGCTCGGGATCGGCGAGGAGGCGTGCCTGGCGAGCTCGAACCTCGAGGCGAGCCTGACCCTGGTCAGCAGCGGCACCGCGGGCTACCGCGAGACGGCCACCGGGTACCAGCTGATGGCGGCCGTGCACGGCACGTTCACGCTCGATCCGGTCGACCCGGCGCTGCCGACCTACACCGGCAGCTTCGCGCGGGGCTACGTGTTCAGCGCGTCGTGGGCGTCGGGCGAGCTGCGCGAGCTGTTCTCCGACCGGCTGGTGCTCAACGGCACCGCCCCGGACGGCAGCCGCATGGTGAGCGTGGTGAGCTTCCACGCCGGTCTCACTCCCAGCGGCGCGGAACATGGATTCGTGCGCACCGCCTGCGGCGGCTGAGGGCGCGGGTCACCGGGGCGGGCACCTGCCCGCCCCGGTTGGCTAGGGATCGCTGCGCAGCCGTGCGTACAGGACCAGGTCGTGACGGCCGTCCGGGCGCACCTGCGCGCCGCGGTTGACCCCCTCGCGCCGGTAGCCCGCCTTCTCCAGCGCCCGCTGTTCGGCAAGGTTGTCGACGTCGGTCGACGCCTCCACGCGGAAGGCGTCGGTGGTCGCGAAGAGGTGGTCGGCGACCAGTCGCTGCGCCTCGGTCCCCAGGCCCTGCCCCCGCCACTCCGGCACGATCGAGATGCCGATCTGCCACGCGCGCGAGCCGCTGGTGGGGCCGTATGACACCGCCCGCCAACCGACGGTCCCGATCGGCACGCCGTCCGCCACGCGCTCGATCAGCAGCATCCCGTGGTCGTCACCCACCACCGTGCCCGTCTCCACGCTCTCGCGAATGGACCGATGCGGGACGCCGAAGTCGTTGAACCTGCCCTTCTTGACCGGGTCCGATTCCCACCCGTCGATCAGCTCGACGTCGTCGGCAGTGACCTCCCGCAGCCGAACCGAGTTCGCATGCGTCATGCTCGCGATCCTACGGGACACGACGGGGCTGTGACGGACCCGGACCGGCGTTGCGCCGTGGCCTGCGCCTGATGTAATGTGTCGCCATGGCCATTACTCGGGATCGCACTAATCGTTACCGGGCCCGCATTACCAGCCAGGGCCAGATCACCGTCCCGAAGTCGGTCCGTGAGGCCCTGGCGGTGGCCCCGGGGGATGAGCTGGAGTTCGAACTCACCGAAGACGGGGCCCGGGTTCGTCCGCAGCGCCGGCGCAGCATCCTCGAGTTCGCGGGCATCGCCGGCGAACGGAGCCGGCTGCTCCCTCGCACCGCGCGCGAACTCGATGAGCTGTTGAACGCCGCGGGAGCGGCCCGGGCGCGCCGTCGCGTGAGGCAGTGACCCCCGCTCCCCTCGTCGCGTACGCCGACACGAATCTCTTCGTCGCCCTGTTCGCCACTGACGAGCATCCGTCGCATGCGGCAGCGCTGCGACTCTTTCAGCGCGTCGCCGAGGGCGCGCTGCGGCTCATCGTGACACCCATGGTGCTGGCCGAGATCGCGTACGTGACGACCTCGGTGCTCAGGTGGAACCGTGCGAACGTTGCCGAGAAGCTGGGGGCCATGCTCGGCGCGGACGGCCTGGAGATCCGCGAGCAGCAGGTACTGCTCCGGACCCTGGCTCTCTATCGGGATGTTCGCCGTCTCGACTTCGCCGACGCGTATCTCGCCGCCCTGGCGCTGGAAGAGGGACCGCCCGTCATCGCATCGTTCGATGCGGACTGCGACGCTGTCGTCGGCCTCAAGCGCATCAAGCGCTGATCGGCGTCAGCTCGGCACCAGCGCCTGGAGCGCGCGGAGCGCCACGCCGATCGGGTCGCGGCCGCCACCGACCGGGATGCGCGCCTGGTTCGAGCCGATCGTCGGGCGGAAGCCGGCCGTCTGGAGCGCGACGCTCAGGGCGTGGCGGTCGAGGACGCGCGGCCACTTGAGGGTCACCTCGCGCTCGTCGGCCCGCACCTCCGGGACCCCGGCCCGCTCGGCGGCCATGCGAACGCGGACCGCAGTGAAGAGCCCCTCGACGGCGGGCGGCACGGGCCCGAATCGGTCCAGCAGGTCGGCGCGCAGCGCCTCGGCATCGGCATCGGTGCGGACCTGGGCGAAGCGGCGGTACGTCTCGAGCTTGACGCCGGAGTCGCCGATGTAGTCGTCGGGCAGGTAGGCGGAGCCGTGCAGGTCGAGACGCACCGGTGTCGGGTCGGGCAGCGGCCGGTGACCCTTGCGGGCCTCGACCGCCTCGGCGAGCATGCGGGTGTAGAGGTCGAAGCCGACCGCCGCCATGAAGCCGTGCTGCTCGCCGCCCAGGATGTTGCCGGCACCGCGGATCTCGAGGTCCGACAGCGCGATCTGGTACCCGGCACCCAGGTCCGAGGCGCTGAAGATGGCATGCAGCCGCTTGCGGGCGATGGGCGACAGCGGCTGGCCGCGCCGGTGCAGCAGGTACGCGTACGCGCGGCGGTCGGATCGGCCGACCCGTCCGCGCAGCTGGTAGAGCTGCGCCAGGCCGAACGTGTCGGCGCGGACGATGATGATGGTGTTGGCGTTCGGGATGTCGAGCCCCGACTCGATGATGGTGGTGCACACCAGCACGTCCGAGCGCCCCTCCGAGAAGTCGACCATCACGCGCTCCAGCATCCCCTCGGCCATCTGGCCATGACCGATGGAGACGCGCGCCCGCGGCACCAGGCGCCGCACCCGCTCCGCGGCCGCCTCGATGTTCTCGACCCGGTTGTGGACGTAGAAGACCTGCCCCCCGCGGTCCAGCTCGCGGTTGATCGCGTCGCGCACCAGGCCGTCGTCGTCCTCGGCGATGCGGGTCTGGATCGGCAGCCGCGCCTCGGGCGGCGTCTCGATGACGCTCAGGTCGCGGATGCCGACCAGCGACAGGTGCAGGGTGCGCGGGATCGGGGTCGCCGACAGGGTCAGCACGTCCACCTCGGTCCGCAGCTGCTTGAGGCGCTCCTTGTGCGCCACCCCGAAGCGCTGCTCCTCGTCGACGATCAGCAGCCCCAGGTCGGCGAAGCGGATGTCGCGGCTGAGGAGCCGATGCGTCCCGATCAGGATGTCGACGCTCCCCTCGTCCAAGCCGGCCAGGATCGCCTCCTGCGCCCGCTTGGGGACGAAGCGGCTCAGCATCTCGACGCGCACCGGGAAGGCGGCCAGGCGGCGGGCGAAGGTGAGCAGGTGCTGCTGCGCCAGCACGGTGGTCGGCACCAGCACGGCCACCTGCCGCCCATCCTGCACCGCCTTGAACGCGGCCCGCAGCGCCACCTCGGTCTTGCCGTAGCCCACGTCGCCGACCACCAGGCGGTCCATGGGGCGGCGGCGCAGCATGTCGGCCTTGACCTCCTCGATGCTGCGCGCCTGGTCCACGGTCTCGGTGTACGGGAAGCTCTCCTCGAGCTCGCGCTGCCAGGTCGTGTCGGCGCTGAAGGCGAAGCCCGGCGCATCCTCGCGCGCGGCGTAGATGGCCAGCAGCTCGCGGGCGAGGTCGGCGACCGCGCGGCGGACGCGGGTCTTGGTGCGCTCCCACTCGCCGCCGCCGAGCCTCGACAGCCCCGGTCCCGTCCCGCCCGAGTAGCGCGTGATGCGCCCGATCTGGTCCGCCGGCAGGAAGATCTTGTCGTCGCCGGCGAAGTCGAGCTGGAGGTACTCCTTGACGTCGCCGCTGAACGTGCGCTGCGTCATCCCCACGTAGCGCGCGATCCCGTGGTCGACGTGCACCACCAGGTCGCCCGGCTCGAGCTTGCCGATCAGGTCGCGCGTGACGACCTTCTTCGCCGTCGCCAGGCGCCGGATGCGGGTCGCCCCGAACAGCTCGCGATCGGTGAGCAGGAGCAGTCCCGACGGCCGGTGGACGAACCCACCGGTCAGGCTGCCGTGCACCAGGCCGATGGCGCCGCGCGGCGGCGCCTCGCGCAGCTCCGCTGCGGGAGCGACGGGACGACCGGCCGCCTCGAGCAGCTCGGCGATGCGGCTCGCCTGGTCGGTGGTGACGATTGTCGCGCGGTCCTGGCCGGCCTGCTCGACGAGCCACTCCCCCAGGTGCTCGGCACGGCCGGGGAGGATCGGCGCCGCGCGGAACCCCGCGTCGTCGCCGTCCTGCTCGTCGAGCTCCTCGGTGGCTCGCCCCCGCAGCGCCTCCAGCGTGGCGAGCGCCTCGTAGGGCAGCGGCCACGAGCCGGGAAGCTCACCACTCGCCACGAGCCCGTCGCGACGCTCCAGCGCCTGCGCGTCGAGGTCGCGCGCCAGCGCGGTCAGCTCGCCCCCATCGGTGAGCACCAGGTGGGCGCCCGCGGGCAGATGGTCGGCGGCCGGTCCCGCGGTGAGGTGGTGCGCCCACGTCTCGGCGGCCTCGGCGACATCGCCCTGCTCGAGCCGCGCCAGGTCGGCGGCCAGCTGCTCCGTCCGCTCCCGGGGGGCTCCCGCCAGGGATTCCCAGCCGCCGGGGGGCAGGAACTCGCTGGCCGGCAGGAGCGCCACCTCGGTCAGCCGGCGCCGGCTGCCCTGGGTCATCGGGTCGAAGGCGCGGATCGACTCGACCTCGTCACCGAACAGGTCGATGCGCACCGGCTCGGCCGCCCCGGGGGGCCACACGTCCACGATGCCGCCGCGGTTGGCGAACTCGCCAACCCCGCTCACCTCCACCGCGGCCTCGTAGCCGCCTTGGACGAGGCGCGTCAGCAGGTCGCGCCGGTCGACCCGCTCCCCGACGGTGAGCAGCGTGCGCGCGGCGCGCAGCTGGTCCACGCCCAGCGTGCGCTGCACGAGGGCCAGCAACGGCGCCACGACGACCATGCGCTGCCGATGCCCGGCCAGCAGGGCGAGGGTCTCCAGCCGGGCCGCCGACTCGTCGTGTTCGGGGAGCGCACGCTCGAGCGGCAGCGCGGCTCGCTCGGCGAGCGTGTGCACGTGATCCGATCCGATCCACGCGGCCAGGTCGTCGGCGAGACGGTGCGCCTCGTCGTCGGTGCGCGCCACGACCACGAGCGGCGTGGCCGGCGGAAGGGCTGCCCGGCGCGCCGCCAGATGCGCTGCGCGCGCGGCGGCGGGCACGCGGAGGACGCCCGGTGGCGGCAGGTGCGGCACCAGGGCGTCGGCCAGCGTCGCGACGCGGCGATCTCCGCCGCGAGATGAGGTCATGTGGTCGGGATCAATGGTACCGGTCCGCGGTGCGCGCCTCGAGGACCGGCAGCTCGCCCGCCGGCCCGGTTCGATGAATCGCGGGCCTGACGCCTAAGGAGCCTGCGCGGGCCACGTGCCTTCGACTGATCGGTGGGCCTGACGCCTGGGGTCGCCCGATTCGGCCGTCCGGGCCACGCACGCACCGATGCATCGTACGGGCGACGCCGGGACCCACCCCTCAGGCGTCAAACCGCCGATGCATCGGCATGCGGGCACGCAGAGTGGCTCAGATTCCCATGCCGGGACCGAAGCCTTGATCCCACTGAAAGCCATCTTCCATGGTGATGACGGCAATGCCTTCCGAATCGACGCGATCAGCGGCGCAAGGCGGGTTGACAAGGCAGCGCACCACGATCGCATCCACATCTCCGTGTCCCGGTGGCGGGGAGGAGAGCAGCTGGTCAACGATCTGCTGGCAGTACGTCGTCTCTGTGTCACCGCACGTGATTTC
>DASSPJ010000073.1:0-6354 GCA_035699665.1 Candidatus Limnocylindria bacterium | reverse complement strand
CTCGGAGCGGCCGGAGCAGATGACGAAGTAGTCGGCCATGGTGGTCACCTCGGCCGTGCGCAGCAGGACGACGTCGACCGCCTTCTTGTCCGACGCGACCTCCACGATCTGGTGGGCGAGGTCGGCCGGCTCGGGCAGGGTGGTGCCAGGGGTCGTCGCGTCGGTCAGGATGTCGCTCCGCGGTACAGGCCGCGCGCCGAGATCTCCTCCTCGACGCGTCGCGGGACAAGGTAGCGGATGGCCCTGCCGGCCGCCACCCGGGCGCGGATCTCGCTGGCCGAGACGTCCAGCGAGGGCGCCTCGAGCAGGTGGATCCGCGACGCGGCGGCCCCGAAGCGGGCGTCGAGCGCCCGGCGGTCCGGCGGGTCGGCTCCCGGGCGCGGGCCGACTGCCCATTCGAGGCGCGCCAGCAGCCCGTCGGGGTCGCGCCACACCCCGGCCAGGATGCCGGCCAGCGAGTCGGCGGCCATGACCAGGATCGGCTCCACGCCCGCCGGCAGGCGGGCGCGCAGCTCGTCGACCAGGTCCACCGTGTAGCTCGGACCCGGGCGCTCGGCGTCGATCATCGACAGCTCGAGCGCCGGATCGTCGGCGATCGCGGCGCGGACGAGCGCCACGCGGTCCTCGACCGGGCTCATCGGTACCCCGAGCTTGTGCGGCGGCTGCGCCGCCGGGATGACCAGCACGCGCTCGAGGTCGAGCGCATCGCGCGCCAGGGTGGCCAGCCACAGGTGCCCGACGTGCGGCGGGTCGAAGGTGCCGCCCAGCAGACCGATGCGCCTCACTCGTCCTCGCCCCACTCGAGCTCCGCCGCACCGATGCGGACGGTGGTCCCCGTCGCCGCCCCCGCCTCGACCAGGGCGGCCTCGATGCCGCTCCGCTCGAGCACGCGCCCGAAGCGCTCCCGCGACTCGTCGTTGGTGAAGTCGGTGCGGGCCGCCAGCGCCTCGATGCGCCGGCCGATGACGCGCAGCGCCTCGCCCTCGGCCACCACGCGCCAGCCTTCGTCGGCCGGGTCGAAGCGGTGGATGCGCATCTCGTCGAGGTCGGCGGGGGTGGTCGGCGGGGCGGCCGCCAGCGCCTCGTCGTGCGCGGTGCGCAGCTCGCCCAGCCCGGTCCCCTCGTGCGCGCTGATGCCGACCACGCGGTGCCCGCGGCGCCGCAGCTCGTCGCGCAGGGCGGGCCAGCGTTCGGCGACCTCCGGCAGGTCGAGCTTGGTGACCACCAGCAGGATCGGCCGCTCGACGAGCGCCGGGTCGTGGAGGCGCAGCTCCTCGGCGACCGCGTCCCACTCGCCCAGCGGGTCGTCGGCGGCGCCGTCGACCACGCCGACCAGCGCGCGGGTGCGCTCCACGTGGCGCAGGAAGTGGTGGCCCAGCCCCCGGCCGGCGTGCGCCCCCTCGATGAGCCCGGGGACGTCGGCCAGCACCGCGCTGCGCTCGTCGTCGAAGGCCACCACCCCGAGGTTCGGGGTGAGGGTGGTGAACGGGTAGTCGCCGATCTCCGGGTTGGCGGCGGTCAGCGCCGCCAGCAGCGTGCTCTTGCCGGCGTTCGGGGCGCCGACCAGGCCGATGTCGGCGATCGACTTGAGCTCGAGCTCGATCCAGCCCTCCTCGCCGGGCGTGCCCTTCTCGTAGTGCTTCGGCGCGCGATGCGTGGCGGTCGCGAAGTGGACGTTGCCGCGTCCCCCGCGCCCGCCGCGCGCCACGACCAGGCGGTCGTCGCGCTCGAGCAGCTCGCCGATCCAGGCGCCGTCGGGATGGGAGCGCACCACGGTACCCGGCGGAACGCGCAGGATGCGGTGCTCCCCGTTGCGGCCGTGCGCCTTGCGACCGGCGCCGCGCCCACCGGGCTCGGCGCGGAAGTGCCGCGCCCGCCGGAAGTCGCCGAGCGTCGTCATGCCGGGCTCCACGACCAGGATGACGTCGCCGCCGCGCCCGCCGTCGCCGCCATCGGGCCCGCCGCGCGGGACGTGCGCCTCGCGCCGGAAGGAGGAGGCCCCGTCGCCGCCGGCGCCGGCGGCGACGAAGATGCGGGCGTGGTCGGCGAACATCGGTCTACAAATGATAGGCGCCGGCCCTGGGGCCGGCGCTCGGTGAGGTCGTGCTGCGGTGCGCTACAGGTAGCGCATTGGGTTCACGACGACGCCGTTGACGTAGACCTCGAAGTGGACGTGCGGGCCGGTGCAGATGCCGGTGCAGCCGACGCCGCCGATGGCCTGGCCGCGGCCGACCGCCTGCCCGGGCGAGACCCACACCGAGCCGAGGTGGTTGTAGATGGTCTGCATCCCGTTGCCGTGATCGATCTGGATCACCAGGCCGCCGCCGTTGTTGCGCCAGCCGGCCCAGGTGACCACGCCGCCCGAGGCCGCCCATACCGTGTTGCCGGCGTTCGCGGCGATGTCGATGGCGAGGTGCCCGCCATGGAAGTACTGGCTCACCGAGCCACCCGCCACGGGCCAGCTCAGCGTGCCGCCGCCGCCCTGGATCGAGCCAGCGGGAGCTGCCGCGCGCACGGCGCCGGTGTCGGAGGAGGTGGTGCCCACCGGCTCGGGCGTCGCGGGCGGCGGAGCGACCGGCTCGGCGAGCGGGGTCGGGATGGCGATCACGCTGGGCGCCGCGTTGGCAGCGGAGCGCTCCAGCTGCTGGCGCGCATCCACGGCGGCGGGATCGAGGGTCAGCGTCGTATCGGGCAACCGGGCCGCGGTGTCCGTGGCGCCGCCGGCGTTGGCGCGGCCGACGAGGGTGAAGAATGGCTGGTCTGCGGCGAAGCCCTCGGTCTGGCCGCTCGCGGCGGCGATTCCGAAGGCGGCGGAGAATGCGACCAGACCGACGACCGCAATATGCGTCACGACACGTGACAGCGGGCGGGCGAGGGAGAGGCGGCGCAGCGCCCGTCGCGGATCAGGCAATAGAAACACACTCCCGGCGTGTGGTGGCAGAGGCTGACGGCACGGTCCCCCACGTTCGCGCTCGGCCACACACTGCGGGAGGCCAATCGGAACCGTGTCGGCGCACAGACTAGCAGCCCCTTTGGCGACGGGTCAACCCGACGAACGTCCCGTGCTCGCCAGCTGGAGTGCGGGCGATCCGAGATCGGTCCAGGGACCCGAAGGACCGCGCAGCGTCAGCCACGCGACCTGCCGCAGGCCGCCGGGCGGGGGCGTCAGCGCCACCCGCAGGCGCACCGCCTCGCCGGGAGCCAGCGGCGGCACGTCGACCGGGAGCGCCGTGAGCCGATCCGGCGCGGCGGGGAGATACGGCAGCTCGCTCGCCTCCCAGCCTGCCACCAGCTCGAGGCTCGCGGGCCAGACCTCCGTGCCACGGTTGGTCAGGACCAGCTCCACCTCTCCCTCTGGCAGGATCCGTGCCTCATCGATCGCACCGACGTCGGTGGGCGGTGCCTGGCGGGCGCCCGGCGCGTCGTAGCGGACCGCCAGGCCGCGGTCGCCGAGCCAGCGCGAGAGGCCCTCGTAAAGGCCGCCGGCGACCGCCTCCTGGCCCTCGGCGCTGGACAGCAGGTCCTGCTCGGCGCGCAGGGTGATCGAGCCCACCTCGCTGAGGGCGCCGGGCATCTGGATGGCGCGGTGCGGCTTGCACCACGTGTCGCCGGGCGTCTCGCACGTGTCGCCGTCCCCCCACTGGCGGCTGATGGCGTAGTAGGCGACCGCCTGGGTGCCCCGATCCTGCCGCTCGTAGTCGGCAAGCGGTTCGAGGGCAGCCACCACATCGGCCTGCACGGCGTCCGCCAGGGCGCCGCTGGCGTCGGCGCCCCACGGGGTCTCGTCGTCGTAGAAGGTCTGGGTGGCGGCGATCTCGTACACCACGCCGTTCTGGGTCAGCGAGTTGATGTGGATGCTCAGCAGCAGGTCGGCGCGCGCCAGGTTGGCGCGGTCGATCCGCGCCTGGAGCTCGTCGCGGGTGCGCACCCGCCCGGTCTCCTCGAAGCCGGCGCGGCCGTCACCGTCGACGTCGCGCCACTCGGGCCCGGTGCAGCCCAGCTCGGGGTAGTCGTCGCCGGCCAGCGCCTCGTCGCCGTCGCGCAGCATGAGCACCTCGATCCCCTGGTCGGTGAGACGCGCGGCCAGCCGCTCGGCGATGCCGAGCGTCATCACCTTCTCGCTGAAGGCCACCCCGCGCTGCGACGGGTCGGGCACGCCCCAGTCGAGGCAGCCACCGTGGCCTGGCTCGATGGCCACCACGATGGCTCCGGGGTTGGGCGGGTAAACCTCGCTGTCCGAGCCCGGCGCCGGGATCACCTGACCGATGCCCGGCTCGGCCACCTCGCTCGGGCTGGCCGAGATCGGGACCGATGGGACGGCCGACGGCGACGCCGTCGGCCCACCAGGGGTGCAGGCCACCAGGGCGACGACCGTGACGAGGGCCGCCGCCAGCGCGCGGGTCATGGATGCGCGAGGGTCAGCTGCGCTCGGAGGCCTCGACGCTCTTGCTGAGCGAGACCAGGAACTCGGCGTTGTTCTTCGTCTTGCCGAGCCGCTGCATGAGCAGCTCGATCCCCTCGTTCGGCCCGACCGCCGAGAGCATGCGGCGCATGGTCCACACCATCCGCAGCGTGTTCTCGTCGAGCAGCAGCTCCTCGCGGCGGGTGCCCGAGCGCAGGACGTCGACGGCGGGGAAGATGCGCTTCTCGCTCAGCTTGCGGTCGAGCGCCAGCTCCATGTTGCCGGTCCCCTTGAACTCCTCGTAGATGACGTCGTCCATGCGGCTGCCGGTGTCCACCAGGCAGGTCGCGATGATCGTCATGCTGCCGCCGCCCTCGATGTTGCGGGCGGCGCCGAAGAAGCGCTTGGGCGGGTAGAGGGCCACCGGGTCGACGCCGCCGGAGAGGGTCTTGCCGCTGGCCGGCAGGGCCAGGTTGTAGGCGCGCGCCAGGCGGGTGATCGAGTCGAGCAGGATCACCACGTCGCGGCCGGTCTCCACCTGCCGCTTCGCGATCTCGAGGGTCATCTCGGCGACGCGGGTGTGGTTCTCCGTCGGCTCGTCGAAGGTCGAGGCGTAGATCTCGCCCTTCACGCTGCGCTGCATGTCGGTCACCTCCTCCGGCCGCTCGCCGATGAGGGCGACCATGAGGAGCGCCTCGGGATAGTTGTCGGTGATCCCGGCGGCGATGTGCTTGAGGACGGTCGTCTTGCCCGCCTTGGCCGGCGACAGGATCAGTCCGCGCTGGCCCCTGCCGATGGGGCTGATGAGGTTGACGAGGCGCTGGGTGAGGTTCTTCTGGTCCGTCTCGATGTCGAACATCTCGTCGGGGAAGACCGGCACCAGCTGGTCGAAGTACGGGCGGCGGCGCGCGACGTCCGGCTCCACGCCGTTGACCGTGTCGACCCGCAGCAGGCCGCGGTACTTCTCCTGGTCCTTCGGCGGTCGCGTGGCACCGATCACCTTGTCGCCGGTGCGCAGGGCGAAGCGGCGCACCTGGCTGGAGGAGACGTAGATGTCGTTGGGGGTCGGCATGACGCCGCCCACGCGCAGGAACCCGAAGCCCTCGTCGACGATCTCGAGGATCCCGTCGGCGACGCCCGGCTGGGCGTCGTAGACCGGCGACTCGCGGCGGCTCGGCGCGAGCGGGACCACGTCGAGCAGCTTGAGGACGAGGTCCGAGTGCTCGAGCTCCTCGGCACCCTCGATGCCGTGCTCGCCGGCGATCTCGCGCAGCTCGTCGATCGGCTTCGCCTGGAGGTCGGCCAGGTTCAGCCCCTGGTCGTCCTCGTCGGTCGGGAACGGACCGGCGTAGATCGACGCGTAGCCGCCCGACGCGAAGTCGTTGCGTCGGCGCTGGGCATACGCGGGGCGGGGAGCCTGCCGCCGCGCCCCGCCACCTTCGTTGCGGCGGCGCGAGCGGTTGCGGCGCTGGGGTCGGGCTTCGTCGTTCATGGACGCCTCGTGAACCGGTGTGGGTTGACGCTCGGGCTCCGGCGTACGGTTCGCCTCACGCATGCCGCTGGCCGGTGGCCATCGGTCGATGATCGGGAGGGAACGGGGGCGTGCGGCAGAGTGCCTCGCTGCGGGGACTGGCCGATGACCGTACGGGTCAGACCTTGCGGGTGCCGGCCCGAGTGGTGATGTTCGGTCCGCCGTATCCGCTCAGCTCACCGATGAGATGGGTGCGGATGTGGTGGAGGATCGGGCGCCAGTCGAGCTGATCATACCCGAGTTGCGCAAGCACGTCCTCGGCTGTCGGACGCTGTCCCTGGGCCCACAGCGAGCGGAGCCGGTCCCCCGCCGCGGGCTCGGTCCACCACGCGGCGCCGTGCGCGGCGCGCAACGCGCCCGACAGGCTGCCCTCGAGCATCCACGCGCGCAGGTAGCGGGCGGCGTAGAGATGGTCGTCGAC